>JBFHMM010000232.1:0-6275 GCA_041594355.1 Paracoccaceae bacterium
GGACCCTCGCGCCGATCTCGCGGAGACTGTCGGCGGTCGCGGTGCTGCGATGCACGGGCAGGGTGTCGAGGATGACAACATCACCGGGGCGCAAAGCCGGGGCGAGGATGCCTTCGACGTAAAGGTCGAACATGTTCTTGTCCATTGCCCCGTTGATGGTCCCGGTCGCGGCGATCCTGGCGTGGCGCTCCCCTGCTATGAAGGTCTGAGTGTCCCAGCGCGCAGCCAGGGCATGATCGACCAAACGGTCTTTCAACGACCTCCCGGCCCGTCACCTGTGTCAAGTTGGTCTTGAGCGAGGTTTCACAAATAAATACAGGGCGTGATAGATGGCCGCGCATGAAGGGTTGGCGGCGATTGATCCAGATTTCACGATCCCGCACGATATCGGGTCGCTTTGGCCCGGGACATCAGTTGCGGGATGTATCTTTGTCCTCGGGCCTCCTCGGGACCGCCCCGACGCCTGATCCCCTCTTTTGAGCCCTTGCCCGTCACCGCCAGCTGATGCGCGCGCACCAGGCTGCTGTCGAGCGGGACGTCGCTGTTGTCGGGGTCCTCGATAAGGTGTTCGACACGCGTTTCCAGACGCCCGCCTCTGACCAGCGGGGGGGCTTGTGGACGGTCTTCCACTTGCCGTGGCGCTCCGGCAGGTCGCGCCAGTGTGCATCGGAGCGCAGGGTCCATGAAACACCCTTCACAAACAATCGGTTATCTGTGCCGCTCCGACCAGGGTCACCAAGCTTGCCGGTCAGCACGTCGCCGCCGGTGTCCCGCGCCGGATCAGCGGTTTGAGATCCAGCGGCTTTGATAGGGCGCAAAACGGATCGGCGCGTCGGTTACCGCGATGCGATCTCCGCTCAGCAGGTCGGTCCAGGCGTCGCCATCGATCATGTTCAGGCTCATCGGGTCGACTTCGACCGTGCGATCGGACACGTTGTGCAGCGCAAAGATCGACTGGTCGCGGTCCAGGCTTTGCCGCCAGACGCCAAAGATCTCGTCGCCGACCTGTAGCGTGAACTGGGTGGCGTTGGGGTGGAACGCCGGTTGCCGGCCGCGCAGCCGCAGCCGCGCCTTGAGCGCGTTCAGCACCCGGCTGGTCGTACTGTCGGGGTCGGCCAGCCGCGCGCGCAGATCGGGATAGTCCAGATGGTGGCGGTTGATGGCGCGTTTCATACCGGTCTTGGCCACCTTGTCGTGGTCGTTCGGCGTCGCCAGCAGGGCGTGTATGTAGAAGGCCGGGATGCCCTCTAGCGCCATCACGATAGTCTGCGAGGTGATGAACCGGTCGAAATGCAGGTCGTCCTCTCCCGCCAGCGTACCCTTGAGCGCGTCGAAGAAGGTGATGTTCAGCTCGTAGGGCTTTTCCTTGCCGCCGCCCAGCGCCCGCATCGACACCTCACCGCCATGGCGGCGCACCGCGTCGATCATCGCCTCCTGCTCGGCCTCTGGCAGGATGCCCTCGGCCGGGCGCATGCCGACGCCGTCGTGGCTGGCCGAGAAGTTGAGGTAGGCGCAGCCCAGCTGTGCCGGCGGCATCGTCGCCTGCCAGCGGTTCAGGTAACGCGCGGTGCCCGACAACATCGCGTGCAGCAACAGCGGCGGCAGCGGAAAGTTGTAGACCACATGCGCCTCGTTGCGGTTGCCGAAATAGCTCAGGTTCTCGGCTCTGGGCACGTTGGTTTCGGTCAGCAGGATCACCGGCTCAAGCGCAAAGTCGCTGAGCAGCCGCATCAACCGCACGATGGCGTGGGTCTGCGGCAGGTGGATGCATTTGGTGCCGATTTCCTTCCAGACAAAGGCGACCGCGTCCAGCCGCAGGATGCGCACGCCGTTGTCGATATGCAGCCGCATGACCCGCAGGAACTCCAGCAGCACCTCGGGGTTGCGGAAATCCAGATCGACCTGATCGTGGCTGAAGGTGCACCAGACATGGCGCAGCCCGTTCACCGTCTCGGCCTGGCGTAGCAGCGGATGGGTGCGGGGGCGGACGACCTCGCTCAGGTCATCGTCGGGCGAGGCTTCGAAGAAGAAGCGGTCATAGGGCGGGTGGCCCTGCAGGTATTCGTTGAACCAGTGGCCCTGGCTGCTGACATGGTTCAGCACCAGATCAGACATCAGGTTGAATTCGCCCGCGATGCGGCTGATGTCGGCCCAGTCGCCCAGCACCGGGTTCACCGCGCGGTAGTCGCTGACGGCAAAACCGTCGTCCGAGGTGAAGGGAAAAAACGGCAGGATATGCACGCCGTTGACCGTGCCGCGCAGGTTGTTGTGCAGGAAATCGCGCAGCAGATCCAAGGGTTTATGCGCCCCGTCTACGATCGAGTTGCCATAGGTGATGACCAGCGCGTCTTTTTGCGACCAGAAGTTGTTGCTTGGCGCGCGGGCGCGTTTGCGGCGCGAGCGGCCGTCGGGCCAGAACGCCTCGATCATCTGGCTGGCGAGGATGTCGGCGTCCAGGTCGGGATAGATCGCGCGGACCAGGTCGGCCAGCCGCAGGGAGAAGGTATCGCTCATTCCGCAGCGGCGGTTTCGGCGGCGGTTTCGGCGGCGGCTGCTGGCCGCGACAGCCCGCCAAGCGCGAGGATGTGATCGACGATGGTGCCGACACCCTTGCCCGCCTTGAGCGCGGTAAAGACAAAGGGCCGCGCCCCGCGCATCCGCTTGGCATCGCGGTCCATCACCTCGAGCGAGGCGCCGACATAGGGGGCCAGGTCGGTTTTGTTGATGATCAGAAGGTCGGATTTGGTAATCGCCGGACCGCCCTTGCGGGGAATTTCCTCGCCCGCGGCGGTGTCGATGACATAGAGCGTGATGTCGGCCAGTTCCGGGCTAAAGGTGGCCGACAGGTTGTCGCCGCCCGATTCGATCAGCACGATGTCCAGATCGGGAAATTGGTCGCTCAGCTCTGCCACGGCGGCAAGGTTGATCGAGGCATCCTCGCGGATCGCGGTATGCGGGCAACCGCCGGTTTCGACGCCCTTGATCCGCTCCAGTGGCAGCGCCTGCATCCGCATCAGCGCCTCGGCGTCCTCTTGCGTGTAGATGTCATTGGTAATGGCGGCGACCGAGAAGTCGTCGCGCAGCGCCCGGCAGAGCGCGGCGGTTAGCGTGGTCTTGCCGGCACCGACGGGGCCGCCGATTCCGATTCGCAGGGGTCCGTTGGGAGAGGTCATGAGCGAAAGAGCCTCGAATACTGGGTTTCGTGTTTCATGGATGCGATGTCTGCCGCAAAGGTGCAAGATCCCAGGTCGTCCAGCGTGGCGGTCATGGCATCGCGGGCAATTTCTGCACAAAGGCTGGACATCGCGGCCAGTGCCGCCTGTCCCTCGGTTTGGCCGAGCGGCACCAGCCGGATGGCGGCAGAGGTCAGGTTGCCGGCGAATCCGTGCAGGTAATAGAGCAGGGTGTCGCGGACCGGCAGGTCCATCGCGCGGGCGGCGGCGCCGACGGCGACCGGGTAGCACAGATCGGGCAGGGCGGTTGGCCAGATGTCGGATGTGGTGCGGGCAAAGGCGGCGCCCTGCGCTTCGGTCTCTAACGCCCGTTCGCGCGACGGCGACAGGGCGCGTGCCATGACATCGATCTCTTGCAGCGCAGTATCGTCGGCGGCGGACCAGGCCGCAGCCAGCAGGATCGCGTCATTGCGGCCGCTGCCATGGGTCAGCACCTGGCGCAACCAGTCCTGAAAACTGGCGGCGTCATGTACCGTGCCGTCCTGCACGACCCATTCCAGCCCGTGCGAATAGCTGAACGCGCCCACCGGATAGGCGGGCGACAGCCATTGCATCAGGGTCAGCTGGGCGGCGTGGTCAGTGGGCATGGCTGTGCCCGTGCCCGTTGCCATGGTCGTGGGAGTGGGTGCGCCCGTGTCCGTATGCGCCGCCTTCGGGGGTAAAGGGCTCGGTGACTTCGCGCGTGGTGGCCCCCAGCCGGGACAGCATATCTGCGATCACGTGGTCGCGCTGGATCAGCAGCCGGGTCGGTTCGATCTGGCAGGGGGTGTGGCGGTTGCCGACGTGCCAGGCGATGCGGACCAGGTCAGGCGCGGCGATCTCAAGCAGCGGCTCGGGCGCCGCGATCACTTCGATCTCGCCGCCGTCGGGCAGCAGCAGAACGCCGCCATGGTCCAGCGATGTGGTCTTGGGCAGATCGACCAGCAAGGCGCGGCCGTCGTCCAGCGTCAACACCTTGCGGCGCAGGAACCGGCCGTCATAGTCGAGGCAGACGCGGCCCACCGGATCGGCCCGGTGGGCATGCGCGTGATATGCCCGTGCGGTCAACGCGGGGGCGGTCATGACGCCCCCCGGTCTTTGGCACGGGTGCGGCGTCTCAGACCCAGTAGCAGCCCGACATGACGTAGCGGGCGATGTCTTCGCGCTTCAGGCCACGGCTGGCCAGTTCTTCGTCGCTCAGCGATTGCAGGGCGTTGATCTGACGCATTTTCTGGCTGTTCTCGCCAAGATGCACCAGGGCGGCGCCAAAGGCCGAGAAGAAGCGGGCGATCACACCGGTGACCGAGCCGACAAGGGTGGATGCAAAGGGAAGATGTGTGGTTGTGTGTGCCATCCGAGAGGATTCCTTGTAAGATCAATTGTCTCCCTTGATCCCAAAGGTATGCTGCAGCTGCAGCATTAGCCAGCCCCGCATCGGAAAGCCCGTTATGCATGGGATGCATTGCTAGGTCAGCCATCTTTACCTTTCTTCCGCGCACGGTCGGAGCGCCCGTCAAAACAGAAAGTAGCGCTGCGCCATCGGCAGCACTTCGGCGGGCTGACAGGTCAGCAATTCGCCATCGGCGCGCACCTCGTAGGTCTCGGGGTTCACCTCGATCCGCGGGGTGGCGTCGTTAAGCAGCAGATCCTTCTTGCCGATCCCGCGCGTATTGGTGACGGCGACCGTCGATTTGGCCAGTCCCAGCGCATCGGCGATGCCGGCATCCTGCGCGGCGGCCGAGACAAAGGTCACCGCCGACCGTTCGACCGACCGTCCATAGGCGCCGAACATCGGCCGTGAATAGACCGGCTGCGGCGTCGGGATGGAGGCGTTCGGATCGCCCATCTGGGCACAGGCAATCGTGCCCCCCAGCAGAACCATCTCCGGCTTGACGCCAAAGAACGCCGGGTTCCACAGCACCAGGTCGGCGCGTTTGCCCGGCGCGATGGAGCCGATCTCGTGACTGATGCCATGGGCAACTGCCGGGTTGATGGTGTATTTCGCGATATAGCGGCGGACGCGGAAGTTGTCATTGTCGCCGGTTTCCTCGGCCAGGCGACCGCGCTGTTTCTTCATCTTGTCGGCGGTCTGCCAGGTGCGGATCAGCACCTCGCCGACGCGGCCCATGGCCTGGCTGTCGCTGGCGATGATCGAAAACGCCCCCATGTCGTGAAGGATGTCCTCGGCTGCGATGGTCTCGCGCCGGATCCGGCTTTCTGCGAATGCCACGTCCTCGGGGATGGACTTGTCCAGATGGTGACAGACCATCAGCATGTCCAGATGCTCCTCCAGCGTGTTCACGGTAAAGGGGCGGGTGGGGTTGGTCGAGGAAGGCAGCACATGCGCCTCGCCGCAGATCTTGATGATGTCGGGGGCATGGCCGCCGCCCGCGCCCTCGGTGTGAAAGGCGTGAATGGTGCGGCCCTTCATGGCGGCCACGGTGTTTTCCACAAACCCGGATTCGTTCAGCGTATCGGTGTGGATCATCACCTGAACATCCATCGCGTCGGCCACCGACAGGCAACAGTCGATGGCGCCCGGCGTGGTGCCCCAGTCCTCGTGCAGCTTCAGACTGCAGGCGCCGCCCAGCACCTGTTCTTCCAGCGCGGCGGGCAGCGAGGCATTACCCTTGCCTGCGAAGGCCAGGTTCATCGGAAACGCATCGGCGGCTTGCAACATGCGGCCAAGGTGCCAGGCACCGGGGGTGCAGGTGGTGGCCAGTGTCCCATGGGCCGGCCCGGTGCCGCCGCCCAGCATGGTGGTCAAGCCGGAATGCAGCGCATCCTCGATCTGTTGCGGGCAGATGAAATGGATATGGCTGTCGAAGCCGCCGGCGGTCAGGATCCGGCCCTCGCCGGCAATCGCCTCGGTGCCGGCGCCGATCACCAGGTCCACGCCCGGCTGCACGTCCGGGTTCCCGGCCTTGCCGAGTCCCGAGATGCGCCCGTCCTTGACCCCCACGTCGGCCTTGACCACGCCCCACCAGTCCAGCACCAGCGCGTTGGTGATCACCAGATCCATGACCCGGCCGGCCGGACGCTGGCTCTGGCCCATGCCGTCCC
>JBFHMM010000233.1:0-6205 GCA_041594355.1 Paracoccaceae bacterium
GGCGTCGACCATGTCTTGGGCAGCGCCTTGCGCAGGTCAGACATCTTCATGTCCGGGTTGCGGTCCATCAGCTTGCAGATCTCAACCGCGACCCGCATGCCGTCGTCATATCCGCGCCCAACCGGTTCGGCCAGAAAGTAGTGGCCCGATTTCTCGAAACCGGCCAGCGCACCCAACTCGTGCACCCGGCGTTTCATGTGGGAATGTCCGGTCTTCCAATAGTCCGCCTTGACCCCGTTGGCCTTCAACTCGGGGTCGGAGGCAAAGAGACCGGTGGATTTCACGTCCGCGACAAAGGTGGCGTTTGGATAGATCTTGGACAGGTCGCGGGCCATGATGACGCCCACCTTGTCGGCAAAGATCTCCTCGCCCTCGTCATCGACGACGCCGCAGCGGTCACCGTCGCCGTCAAACCCCAGCGCGAAATCCGCGCCCGAGGCTTTTACGCTGTCGGACATGTCGTGCAGCATTTCCATCGCTTCGGGGTTGGGGTTGTAGTTGGGAAAGGTGTAATCCAGCGCATTGTGGCTGGGCACGACCTCGACCCCGATCCGCTTCAGCAGTTCCGGGGCAAATGCGCCGGCGGTGCCGTTGCCAGTGGCGCATACGACCTTCAGCGGCCGCGACATTTTGAACGCGCCCGCAAGATCGTTGAGATAAGCCGCGCGCACCCCAGGGACGAATTCGTACCCGCCGCCCGGACGGGGCTCGCCGGCGCCCTCCAGCACGATATCGCGCAGTTCGCCCATTTCATCGGGACCATGGGTCAGCGGCATCTGAAAACCCATCTTGACGCCAGTCCACCCATTGGGGTTGTGGCTGGCCGTGACCATGGCAACCCCCGGCACACCCAGGTGAAAGCTGCTGAAATAGGCCATCGGTGTAATGCAGGGGCCGATGTCCTTGACCTGTACGCCGGCCTGCATCAGGCCGATCAGCAGCGCGTTTTTGATCGCCAGCGAGTAATCGCGGTAGTCGTTGCCGACCGCGATGACCGGTTCGATGCCGCGCTTGTGCATCTGCGTGCCGATCCCGAGCCCGAGCGCCGTCATGCCGGGCAGGTTGATTTCGTCCGGGTACTTCCAGCGCGCATCGTATTCGCGAAAGCCGGTGGGCTTGATCATCGGGTCGCGCAGGAATTTCCAGGTGTTCTGGGTCACCGTGGCGGCAGGTTTGGTCATGAGAATGTCTCTTTTAAGTTATCGTCAAAGCTGGACGGGGTTTGCTTTGGCAATGCCATCCAACGCCATCAATGTGTCAATCAATCCCGCCATCTGGTCGAGCGGAACCATATTTGGTCCGTCAGAGGGCGCATTGTCGGGGTTTTCGTGCGTTTCGATGAAAACGCAGGCAACGCCGATGGCAACGGCGGCCCGCGCCATCACCGGTGCGAATTCACGCTGACCGCCTGTTGATCCGCCCTGACCACCCGGTTGCTGTACCGAATGGGTGGCGTCCATGACGACCGGATATCCGGTCTTGGCCATTTCAGGCAGCGAACGCATGTCCGCAACAAGCGTGTTGTATCCAAATGATGCGCCGCGCTCGGTCAGCAGGATACGCTCATTTCCGGTGCTTTCGACCTTGGCCACAACATTGGCCATGTCCCAAGGCGCCAGAAACTGACCCTTCTTGATGTTGACCGCCGCGCCGGTCTCGCCAGCGGCCAGCAACAGGTCCGTCTGGCGGCACAGGAAGGCCGGGATCTGAATGATGTCCACGGCCTCGGCCGCCAGCTTGCACTGCGGCGGAGCATGCACGTCAGTCAGGACCGGCACGTTCAGTTTCTTGCGGACCCCGTCCAGAACATTCAGCCCGGCGCGGATACCCATGCCACGCTTGCCCGACAGCGACGTACGGTTGGCCTTGTCGAAGGAGGCCTTGAACACGTACTGCGCCCCCGCTGCGGCACAGATTTCCTGCATCCGACCGGCGATCATCTGCGCGTGATCCGCACTTTCCAGTTGGCAGGGCCCGGCGATGACCGTCAGCGGCTGGTCATTGCCAATGGTGAGATCGGCGACTTTGACATGTTTCATGTGATTATGACGTTACCTGTTCCCTCAGAATCGACGCGGTGAGCGAGATCATCAGGTAGATACCGGAAAAGATCAGGAATGCCAAAATCGTATTCTCGAACTTGCGCGGATAGGTGGCCTCTTCGCTGGCCACCGGCTCAACCGAGATGGTCAGGTAACGGACCTGCCGGTAGGCCTCCATCCGGGTCTGTTCCACTTGTTGCAAGGCGGATTGCAGCATCATGTCACGGGTGGCCAGGTCGGCCTGGGCCATCTGGATCCGGACGCTCAGCTGGGCCAGCGAGTTTTCGCCTTTCGACGCGTCGACCATGCGCTGGTTTAACTGCGTCAGCAGCGCTTCCAGCCTGCGCACGTCCCCTCTGGCACCGTCGACCTTGGCCTTGTTCGGGCGCGTGTTGTCCAGCAGCGCGGCAAGGTCCAGCTGCCGTTCCTGCAGCTGTGTTTCGATGTTGTTGATCTGGCTGCGAAGGGCGGCGATGACCCCTTCGGGATCGAGGATCGCCCCTTTCTGCTGCAATTCGACGAGTGCCTCCTGCGCTTTGCGCCGTTCGGCCTGCGCGTTTTGAAAGCCCTGCATCGCGTCTTTCATCTGATCCTCGCGCTTTTGCTCGGACAGATGGTTCACACGTTGTTCGGCATAGGAAATCAGGTTGCGCGAGAATTGGGCGCTGACCTGCGGGTCCGCAGCGACAACTTCCATACGGATCACGCCCTCTGTCGGATCATAGCCGATTTTGACGTTCTTCTTGTAGGTCTTATACGCCTCTTCGTTGGACGGGTTGTCACCCAGCCGTTGAATCGGATCGATCCAGTCCTGCGTGAAATGGTCCTTGAATCCCAGGTCCTGATCCAGACGCAGCATCGCGTCCTTGGATTGCAGAAAGGACTGCACGGCGATCGAATCCTGGCTGGTGGCGAACTGGGTGCCACTCAGCAGCCCGCCAAGACCGCTGCCACCGCCGTTGTCGGCCTTCAGGATCAGAAACTCTGATTTCGTGGCATAGAGTGGCGTTGCAACGGTGTACATGTACCAGCCCACGATCAGGGTGGGCAGCAATACAAAGAACGCCAGCCGTGTCAGCAGCAGCATCGTCTTGCGCCGTCGGCGCTTCATGATGTCGCGCTGAATCTCGCCGATTTCGCGGTTGCGCCGCTCGACCGGGCTCAGCTCGGTCGATGGCAGCGTTTGCTTCTTCGCCGGAACTGTTTGCGGCAACTGGACCCGGTCCTTGCCGGCGCCGTCTTCTTGACCGTGTCCTGAATTTCCGCTTTGGGGTACGACCAGTTCCAGCATGTTGGACCGCTGGAACGGGTCGATCCCCCGTTGTCGCAGCAACCGGACCGCATCGAAATCCGAGGTGGCCGGCAGGTTGTGCTTCTGGGCGACCCGCCGTGCCATGCGCAGCTGCCGACCGGTCAGCCCTTCGCGGCGGATTGCGTCGATATCCATGTCCGCCCGGGTCTCTCGGGCCGAGGCGACCTCACCCTGCGGTGCGGATTCAGGCGGAGCGGACTGGGACAGGGTAGAATGGGGGCGGGCGGTTGGGTGTTGCTGCGTCGCCCGCGGCGGATCGACGGGACGCGGCGCGGCCGGTTCGGCCGCAGTGTCCGGCCGGGCCTGGGCTGCCGTTTGGGTGGCAGGCATCGAGGCGGGCACCGCGTTCGTTGCCGCAGCACCAGATGTTGCAGCAGAGGTTGCATTGGCCGCCGCGGCTGTCGGGCTGCGGCGGATGCGGAATTTCTTAGCCTTGGGTTTCATAGTCATAAAGTTGTTTGGCTTCTTCCAAGGTGTCGAACATATGCAGGTGGCCATCCATCAGAACAGCCGCCGAGCGGGCGAATTTTTCCAACGTCGCGGGCTGGTGCGACACGATTACAATGGTCGTCGTTTCAAGCCGTTCCTTCAGGATCGCGCCGGCTTTCTTGTTGAACTCCACATCCGTGGTGCTGGGCATGCCCTCGTCCACCAGGTAAATGTCGAAATCCAGCGCCAGCATCAGGGCAAAGGAAAACCGTGACCGCATGCCGGCGGAATAGGTCCCCAGCGGCTGATCAAAATACTCTCCGAGGTTGCACAGCCAACGGCAGTAAGCTTCGACATAGTCGGGATCCATGCCATACAGCCGGGCGATATAGCGGCAGTTTTCCATCGCTGAGATCCGACCAATGACACCGCCCATGAACCCCAGCGGGAAAGAGATGTTGCACAGCCGGCGGATTTCACCTTCGTCCGGTTTTTCCAGCCCGGCCATCATGTTGATCAACGTTGTCTTGCCAGTGCCGTTCGGCGCCAGAATACCCAGGGATTTCCCTACTTCGACACGGAACGAAACGCGATCAAGGATCACCTTGCGCTGTGTCCCCGTCCAGAAAGATTTACTGACGTTGTCGAATTCTAACATGTTGTGGTCCTGCACTGCCTTGTGCGGGTCGGGTCCGGTTCTTGTTTCTTTGGCGCCTGCTCTGGCCTGAACCTCTTTAGCAGAGGAACATGAACGGCCTACTCGCCGAATTTGGCCACATTATGTCGAAATGTGAAACAAATAGCCAATAGCAATCGGAACCCGAGCTCCGCTTTGCACGTGAATCTCAGCTTGATTTGGGGGCAAGCCGGGGATTGTCATCCCCGTTGCCAGACGACAGACTGTTTCGAGACGGGCGACAAACGCGGTTCCGCGGGCCAAATCGTGTAAACCGCCCCGGATGCTGGGCCAGATACGGGGGACGACGTTATCGACACGCAAGGGGGCATGTCCGAACTGGCGGACCAGATCAGGGCCTGTAGGATCTGTGCGGAAAAGTTTGCGGCGACGGCGACAGCCCATGCCCCTCGGCCTGTCGTTTGGTTCCGGCCTTCGGCCCGATTGCTGATCGCAGGGCAGGCGCCGGGCGCACGGGTCCATGCGTCGGGGCTGCCATTTGCCGACCTCTCGGGCGACAGGCTGCGCCAATGGCTCGGGATCGATAACAATGTGTTTTATGACCGCGACCGGGTCGCGGTGGTGCCCATGGCCTTCTGTTTTCCGGGATACTCCGCGAAAAAAGCGGATCTGCCGCCGCCCGCCATCTGTGCGCGAACCTGGCGCGGGCAGGTGATGCAGCAACTGGACAGCGTTCAACTAAAGATCCTAGTGGGCGGGCATGCGCATCACTGGCATCTCGGACGTCGTCAGGCCGTTACGGCGACCGTTGCCGCTTGGCGGGATCATGCGCCGCAAGTCTTCCCCTTGCCTCATCCGTCGTGGCGCAATACCGGGTGGCTTAAGAAGAACCCGTGGTTCGAGGCGGATTTGCTGCCCGTTCTGCGCAGCCGGGTTCAGGAGGTGCTGAGATGACAGAAGAAACCCCGCTGGATACCACGCATGCGGCGATGGAGGCCGCGCCCGAAGATGATACCGCGCGGTTGCGGTTCTACGAGAGGTTGGCCGATAGTGAATTGTTTCTGATGCTGGCCGAAGAGGCGCGGGACGAAAATATATCGCCCGAAGTCTTTGATGTTGCGGAAGGACGTTTCCTGCTGGCTTTTGATCGGGAAGAACGGCTGGCGCGTTTCGCAGGGCGTCCCGCGCCTTACGCGGCGCTGTCCGGCCGGGTTCTGGCGCAGATGATGGCGGGGCAGGGGCTCGGACTGGGAGTGAACCTCGAGGTCGCGCCCTCCTCGATCCTGATCCCGGCCGAGGCGATGGGCTGGCTGTACCAGACGCTGGGTCATGTCCCCGACGAAGTCGAGGCGCGGATTGCCGAAGTTTCGGCGCCCGCAGGATTACCCGAGTCGCTGTTGCTGGCGTTGGATACCAAACTGGCTACCGCGCAGGGTCTGGCGCAGGCCGCCTATCTGGTCGCTGTCACATACCACGATGGCGGGCGTGGGCACATGCTGGGCTTCGTCGGGGCGCTTGAGGGGGCCCAGGGCGCATTGGCTAAAGCCGCGGGCGAGGCATTGACGTTTTCCGGTGTCGAGGCGGGCGCGATGGACGTGGGGTTCTTCGGCCCTGACGATCCCGCGACCGCGCGGCTGGAGGCCACGGGTCTGCGCTTTGACTTGCCTGAGCGGGTGGTCGATAAGGCCGCGCGCCCGGCACCGGGCAGCGATCCTGACAAACCGCCCATCCTCAAGTGACACCGGTTGGAACGGGGGGGCATGGCCGGGCGGCAGCGGGCCGGAC
>JBFHMM010000234.1:0-6191 GCA_041594355.1 Paracoccaceae bacterium
AACCACTTCAATGCCGACGACATTCCGGAAACGCTGCGTCATTGACCACGCGATGTTTGGTCCGGCAAACTCTTTACTTGCCCGGGTCACTCGGAACCGGAACAGCCGCCCGGCATACCCCGCCCGCAACCGGTCCACGCCCTGAGCCACCAACCGAATTAACGAGGAGAACATTCAATGCGTGACGCAGTTATCGTATCCACCGCACGGACCCCGATCGGCAAAGCCTATCGTGGCGCGTTCAACAACACCCAAGGGCAAGAGCTGATCGGCCATGCGGTTCGGCAAGCGGTGTC
This sequence comes from Paracoccaceae bacterium, assembly GCA_041594355.1. Classification (GTDB taxonomy): domain Bacteria; phylum Pseudomonadota; class Alphaproteobacteria; order Rhodobacterales; family Rhodobacteraceae; genus JAIUZI01. The sequence continues at coordinate 297 of JBFHMM010000234.1, forward strand.
GCGGGCCGGGCTCGACGGATTCGAAGTGCAGGACTGCCTGATCGGGACCGCGATCCAACAGGGTTCTACCGGCGGCAATATCGGTCGTCAGGCCGTGATCCGCGCTGGCCTGCCCGTCACCATTGGGGGGATGTCGATGGACCGCCAATGTGCCTCGGGCATGATGGCGATCGCCACTGCGGCCAAGCAGGTGGTGGTTGATGGGATGGATGTGGTCATCGGCGGCGGTGTTGAATCGATCAGCCTTGTGCAGAACCAGAACATGCGCTTCGACCGCGCGGCGGATCCCTGGATCAAGGAACACAAGCCCGCTCTTTACATGTCTATGCTTGAGACCGCCGAGATCGTCGCCGAGCGCTATGGCGTGACGCGCGAAGATCAGGACGCCTATGCCCTGCAGTCGCAGCAGCGCACCGCCGCTGCACAGGAAGCCGGCAAGTTCGATGATGAAATCGTGCCGCTGACCTCGACGATGGGCGTGATGGACAAGGAAACCAAGGAGGTTTCGTTCAAGGAAGTCACCCTGACCAAGGACGAAGGCAACCGCCCGAGCACCGTTCTGGAGAACCTCACCGGTCTGAACCCGGTGTTCAAGGACGGTCAGACCATCAAGCAAGGCAAGTACATCACCGCCGGCAACGCGTCGCAACTGTCGGATGGCGCTTCTGCCGCCGTGGTGATGGAGGCCAAGGTCGCCGAAAAACGCGGCCTGCATCCGTTGGGCCGATATGTTGGTGTGATGGTCGCCGGTTGCGAACCGGATGAGATGGGGATCGGCCCGATCTATGCCGTGCCGAAACTGCTCGAGGCGCACGGGCTAAAAATGGACGACATCGACCTGTGGGAACTGAACGAAGCCTTTGCCAGCCAGGTTCTACAGTCGCAGCGCGTTCTGGGTATCCCGAACGAGATCCTAAACGTCAACGGCGGCGCGATTTCGATTGGTCACCCCTATGGCATGTCCGGTGCCCGCATGGTCGGTCACGCTCTTATCGAAGGCAAACGCCGCGGTGCGAAACATGTGGTCTGCACCATGTGTGTCGGCGGCGGCATGGGGGCTGCGGGCCTGTTCGAGGTTTTCTGACCCAACACGGAATGTCCGGCGGGGCGTCGTCCGGGCGCGCTACTCATGCTCTCACGAAGCGACGTTCGTGTTTGCCCCGCCGGGCATCTTGAAAGCGACTTTTGCGGCCTGCCCCCGGAAACGAGCGGCGGGCCGCAGCTGGTCTTGTGTCGTAAGCCCCTGGGCAAACTGCTGAAATCGGCGCATGCTATCGATCGGGGGTTCCGCGCGCAAAGCGCCCAGGCAGGCAGCGAAGTGCCGGTCAGTAGGATGTAGTGCCAGGACCCCAAGGTTATCGGGTCGGAATTCCAGGTCATGGACTATGTTCCGTACCGCAACTTCAATCTGCCCACCCTGCCCGACCAGAGCCGCAAGGAAAGCGTTCCGATTCTGGACGAGATGAACCGCGTGCTGGCCGCGATTCATGATGTCGATATCGTGGCCGCTGGCCTGTCAGACTATGCCCCGAGGGCAATTTTTATCGCCGCCAATTCGACCGCTGGCCTGAACTCGACCGGACAGCGTGGCGTGACCAAGGAGTCTTAAGGACAGCCTTTCGCATATGCTCATGACTGAGATTGAAATCATTTACGCTGTTGCCCGGCGCAACGGCGTGGCTCCCAATCTGCTGTATCGTTGGCGCAAGCTTTTGCTCGAAGCGGGGAGCATCGCCATGGCGGCAGATGCCAGCGTGACCGGGTACAAGACCGTTCGAGCCATTGAAACCCGTATTCGCGAGCCTGAGCGTCACCTCGGGCGCAACACGATGGACTTGGGAATCCTGAAGGAAGCGCTCGACAAGTCACGGGTCAAAAAACCGACCTTGCGTGCGCACTCGCTGAAACCGGGCGGTTCCCAATGAAGGCTGTCGCGACCACACTGGGCGTGTCCCGCTCGCACCTGTACGATCGCCTGAACGGGAGCGCCAAGCCGCGTCGGGGCTATCGGAAAGCCTGGGACGCGGCGGTCCTGCCACGCATCCAGGCGTTGGTGGCAAAGCACCCGACCGATGGCTACCAGCGGATCACGGCGCTTCTGAACAGGGAGCTGCGTACGCAGGGTTTACCGCCTGTTAACCATAAGTGCGTCTATCGCATCATGGAGCGCAACGATCTGCTGCTTCAGCGATCCGGCTTTGACCGGCCCGAGTGAAACCATGACGGCAAAGTCATCATGATGCGCTCGAACCTGCGCTGGCGCAGCGACGTCCTGGAATTTGCCCGCTGGAACGGCGACGTGATCCGCCTGGCGTTCCCCATCGATGCCCATGACCGCGAGATCACCTCATGGCGGGCCGCGGCCAATGCGGGGACCAGCGGATCGGATGTGCGTGGCATGGTGCTGGACGCTGTTGAGCGTCGGTCGGCACCCACCGCGCGCCGCAACTGGGCCTGAAATCCCGCTTCGCGCCAGTCGAAAGCCCCCAATCCAACGGCATGCCAGAGGCGTTCGTGAAAACCCTGAAACACGATTACCTCCGCGTCGACCTGCTGCCCGATGCCGAAACCGTGCTGTCATTAAGAGGAGACCGGATCGAGGACTATAACGAAAACCACCCACACAGCGGCCTGAAATGGAAATCGCCCCGCGAGTTCATCAATACCAAAACCGAAACCGCTTCACTGTCCGGTGAAACGGGGGCTGGATCGTGGACGAAACAGTACCGCAACAGCCAGACCGACGAGTTCCCTGAGATGGAGCCCTGATGGCCTGGCTGGATGAAAACATCCCCGCCGACGACAGTCAGTGCGGTCTGGCGCACGGGGGGTTTTGTATATATGATACCTTGGTCCACGCAACCGATCCGCAGTGCCTCCCGGTGCTGGACCGGGAGCCTTCGGCCATTGGCCATCCCTATGCGGATCTCACGGCAGTGATCATGCAATGGTCGATGCCCGGCAAATCGCGGCGGGGGCACAAGCGGCGATGAAATCCTCATCGCTAGGCAATCCCTCTGCGGCACGGTCAATTGCTGCCATGCCGCACCCTTCGGGACCGGCGGGCATCGACAACTTTGGCTTCTACGTGGCGTTTACCTTCTTTCGCATGGCGGGCATCTTGCAGGGCGTCAAGAAGCCCGCGCTGAAGGGCAACGCCTCGAACCCGGAGCGGGCGCTGCGGGGGGCGGTTAATTGCCGCGATATACGCGCGGCGGGCTGACGGCCGCCGGGGTGCGAGATAGCAAGAGATAACCCTCAACGAACGATAAAATGGTATTTGAAGCGCCCTACCCCTTGCAGGCGCACGTGGGGTTCCGGCAGGTCGACTGGTAGCCCGATTTTGCCCGGTTCGACCTGCCTTTGGCCGAGTTCCTGACCAACTGCTACGGCATCCCGCACGGCGGGGTCTATGCCACGATGCTGGATACGGTTATGGGGTTCTGTGGCTGCTACACCGGCGACCCGGAGGTGAAGAAATTGGGAATGACCCTGTCCATGAACGTCAACTTCCTATCGCGGCCAAGGGGAGAACTACTGATTTGCGACGGCTTCACGACCGGCGGCGGGAACAGAACCTTTTTTGCCCGAGGAGAAATCCACGACGAGCTTGGGGCAGCCATCGCGACGGGAAACGGTGTATTCCGGTATCGGGCTATGAACTAACCCGATCACGCGGCTGTCAGGCAGGACACGTCGGTCTCGTCCCCTGTCTCGAAATGAGCCATCAGTATTGACAGTTTGCGCGCTTCGGCGTGCAGCATCAACCCGGCCGCTGTTGAATCCCCGACCATCGCCGCGTTTTCCTGCGTGGCGAGATCAAGCTCGCTGACGCCGGCGCTGATCTCGTTCAACCCGGCGGATTGCTCCACTGCCCCACCGGCAATATCCGAAATCAGGGTCGAGATCTGGCTGGCCCTTCGGACGATGTTGGTGATCGCCTTTCCGGTTTTGCCGACCAGTTCGACGCCGTGATTCACCTGTTCCGCGCTTTGCATGATCAAAGTCTTGATCTGTGTTGCGGCTTCCGCGGACCTTTGCGCTAGGGCGCGGACCTCGGTCGCGACGACCGCGAACCCCTTACCTTCCTTGCCGGCGCGGGCGGCTTCGACCCCTGCGTTCAAAGCCAGCAGGTTGGTCTGGAACGCGATATCGTCGATAACGCTGATGATCTGCGCGATCTGGTTGGACGACGCCTCGATCTCGGTCATGGCCGAAACAGCGCGTGTCACGACCTCGCCACTCATTTCGGCTTCCTGCCGGGCTTCCTGCATTGTCCGCTCTACGCTATTGGCTCCTTCGGCGGCGGATCTGACTGATGCTGACAGCTCTTCCAGCGCGGCGGCGGCCTCCTCCAGTGTGGCGGCCTGGCTTTCGGTCCGTCGCGACAAATCGTTTGATGCCTGGCTGATACCCGTTACGCCCTTGTCGATGCTGTCGGCGGTCTGCTTGACCTGTTCAATGGTGCCTTTCAGCTTGGCAATCGCAACATTGAAGTTATTGCGCAGCGTCTCGTAGTCGCCGGAAAATGTCCTTTCGATCGCGCAGTCCAGCTTGCCATCTGCCAGCCGGGCCAAGTGCGTGCCAAAAACCGCGACCACTTGTTCGGCGTCCTTCTGGTTTTGGGTGGCCTTCGCTTCCGCGCGTTCAGCCGCTTCTGCCTGTGCTTGTGCAGTGTCCTGCTGGAGTTTCAGTTCCGCGTTGGCAGCCAGCCGTTTATTCAGGCTGAGCAGCAGAACGCCGGACTCCAGTAAAACGATGCCTGCATGCAGCACCGTGCGTTCAATATTCAGCAGCACGCTGCCACCTGGGTAGACCAGCGACGGCAACACCAGGCTAAAAGAAATATGGTGCAGCGCGACCAGAGCGGTGGCAAAGATCAGGGCGGCGGGATTGGCCAGCGTCGAGATTATGGCGAGGGCGGCAAAGAACATCATGTGGGAATCAATCTGCCAAGCATGGCCGGCCAGCGCCGCGGTGAACAGGACGCAATGGCCGATGAAACAGGCGCTGAGCAGGTAGTCGCGTGTCGAGCAGGGGAACCGACCGGAGGTGGAAATCAGCACGCCCAATCCAAGGCTGAGAATTGCAAAAAGCTGCCAATTCTCCGGATTATTCAGAAAACATGCCGCCAAACCGGGGACCGGCACGAGAAGCCAGCCCGAAAACTGCTGAACCGCGTGTTCATCCTGGAAAACAGAAATCATGCGGCTTCTCCCCTTCGCGCCCAATGTCAATTCACGCATAGCTCAAGAATGTTCCTTCCATCGACGACCATCCAGGCACCGTTTTCGTAAAGTCGATCAATACTCTTTGTATCCGTCAGCGCGGCCAGCACGCCCATCGGCGCCCGTTGCGGCGCAGCTTGCTGCAACCCGGCGTCGTCCACTACACGGGCGGCATCGCGACCCCACGGCAACGAAATGACCAGGACGATACCGTCCGGCTGCGGCCGGCTCGACAGCAGCAGGACCGGGCAACCAATCACCAGAGCACCAGCAATCAGACATAGAACAAGATTGGCCATCGGCTTCTCCTTGGTCGCGATCATAGCGGGGAAGGCATTGCGAAATGCTTTACCTGCGGAAAAAACAGTCACATGGAAACAGTCGAATGGTTATAGGGGCGGGCCCGGGTGGCGCAGCTACGCTCGGATTTCAGGATGGGAGGAGAAATTATGAAGTACCCGGCAATTGCGGTCTTAATCGCGGTGACGGCCCTTGGCAGCACGGCGCCGAGCGAGGGCAAGACCCACTAAAGCGTTTCGATATTAACCTGAGGCATATCCGGCAGCCTTGAAGTAGTTCCAGCACTCTGCTGGGTTGTAGAGATCGCAGATTGATCCGATGGCCTCGAAGACTTCGGTGAAGGTTCTTGCACCGATCCGTCGCAAGT
>JBFHMM010000235.1:0-6184 GCA_041594355.1 Paracoccaceae bacterium
AAGAAATTTTGCCGTGTTTCTGATCCGCCGCGTTCAGAAGTTTCTGTTTGAATTTCTCGGTGGTGACGCCGGTCTGCAAGGTACCCAAATCCTGCACCGACAGCTTGAAAATGCCGGCGAACTTGGCGAGGTAGTAGATGTTGCCGCCTGCCTCGAGCAAAGCCAGGATGTCGCGGATCGCCTGTTTCTGCTCTTCGTTCAGACCGTGTTTTTCCATGAAACCTTCCTCGTCCGCCGCAAAGGCGTCGTGGTTGGCTTTCTGGTTGAAGGCATAGCAAATGTTGTTCAGGGCATAGCCCTTCATAGCCCTTCATAGCCATTTAGCCATCGAAGATGGTCGTGCCGGGGATGTCGATATGGTATTAGCAGCTAGGCTGGTCCATCGGCCTCCTCCTAACGTTTCAAGCCCAGTAGAGGCGCATGGGGTTGTCCACGAGCAGCTGTTGCTGCAGCTCTGGCGTTCGCGCGATTTTCGGGATGACATCGACCAGCGCGCCATCGTCGGGCACGTGGGATTTCATGTTCGGATGCGGCCAATCGGTGCCCCAGAGCACGCGGGTCGGAAAGGTTTCGACCAGCAGCCGGGCAAAGGGCACCACATCGTCGTAGGGCGGTCCATCGACGGTCAGACGTTCGGGGCAGCTCACCTTGGTCCAGATGTTGTCATTGCGGCTCAGCAGATCGACAAAGCGCTGGAAATCGGGGCAATCGGCGGGTTTGGTGACGTCGGGTCGGCCCATGTGGTCGACCACGATGGTGGTTGGCAGGCTTTCCAGGAACGGGAAAAGCTCTTCCAAGTCGGGGGCCTCGAAGTAAACGACGATGTGCCAGCCCAGCTTGGCCACCCGTGCGGCGATGCCCACGAACTCCTCCTTGGGTGTCGCGTCCACCAGCCGTTTGACAAAGTTGAAGCGCACGGCGCGTACACCGGCCTCGTCCATCTCCTTCAGCTCCTCGTCGGTCACGTCTGGCGACACCACGGCAACGCCGCGGGTCAGGTCGCCGGCGCTGCGTAGGGCATCCACCATGGCGCGGTTGTCGGGGCCATGGCAGCTGGCCTGCACGATCACGTTGCGGGTGAACCCGAGATAGTCGCGCAGCTCAAAGAGTTTTGCCTTTGGCGCGTCGCAGGGGGTGTATTTGCGTTTCGGCGAATAAGGAAAGGTGTCTGCGGGGCCAAAAACATGGCAATGGGCATCGACCGCGCCAGCCGGGGGCACGAAGTCCGGCTTCTTGGGGGCCGGGTGAAAGGGTAGATAATCAGCGTCCATGGCGTAGTTTCCTTGTGGGTCCGGGGATCGATCACCCGGCGAGCGAAACCATAATCGGCGGCGGCGGATTTCCGCCAGTTTGAACCTTGGATGCGGCAATTGGTATATGTTATAGATTGCGTGAATTCCCGCGGGACCGATGGCGATGGCAGAGTTCACCCTACCCAATGTCCGTCACCTCTATGCGGTGCAGGAAGTCGCAGAGTCGAAGCGCATCAATGTCGCCGCCGACCGGGTGCACCTGTCGCAGCCCGCTGTCACGCAGGCGGTCGGCAAGCTGGAGCAGGCGCTGGCGGTCCGGCTGTTCGATCGCCGCCCCGAGGGGATGTATCCGACCGAGGTCGGGGAACTCTACCTGCACCGGGTGACCCGCGCCCTGGGCTATCTCAAGGATGGCGATCGGCAAGCCCGCAAACGCGCGCCGAAACAGGGCGCGCAGGGGCGGCGCGATTTCCACCGGCTGACAACGGCGGTGCAGCTCAAGGCGCTGACGGCGGTAGCGCGGACCGGAAATTTCAGCCATGCGGCGCGTCTATTGGGTGTGTCGCAGCCGGCGGTGCACCGGGCGGCGCGGGATCTGGAACGGCTGTCGGGCATGGTGTTCTTCGAGCCGGTGCGGCGGGGGGTGGAGCTGACGCCTTCGGCCGAGGTCTTTGCCCACCACGTCCGGCTCGCGGTGAGCGAGATCCAGCAGGGAAATTTCGAGGTCGGCGAATTCCTGGGCCGGGATTCGACGCGGATCCGGGTGGGCGCGCTGCCGTTGTCGCGCACGACGATCCTGCCGGCAGCCATCGACCGGCTTTTGAACGACTCCAACGGGCAGTTGCAGCTGCACTGCGTCGACGGACCCTACGCCACTCTGCTGCGCGACCTGCGGTTCGGAGAGCTGGATTTCCTGATCGGGGCGCTGCGCGACCCGGTGCCAGCCGATGACGTGGTGCAGGAGCCGCTTTTCGACGATCCGCTTTCGGTGGTCGCCTCGGCCACGCACCCGCTGGCCGGGCGACCCGGTCTCACGCTTGAGGACTTGCTGGAGTATCCGTGGATCGCCCCGCCCAAGGCGACGCCGTCGGGGTCCTACCTCTTTGAGAGCCTGCGCATCCCGCAGCTGCCTGATACGCCGGTGCGCATCGTGGCCAGTTCGCTGGTGCTGGTGCGCGGGCTGATGATGCGGGGCGACTACCTGACCATCATGTCGCGCCGCCAGATCGAGGTGGAACAAGAGATCGGCTTTCTCGTGCCCCTGCAAATCCAGCTAAAGGACAGCATACGCCCGATCGGACTGACCTTCCGCAAGGGGTGGGAACCGACACCGACGCAGGCCCGGCTGCTGGACATGATCCGGGCGCACGCAACCTGATCCACATTCCGCTCAAGCTTTTGGCGGGTCGCACCAAAAGACGGACGCCGCCCTACCGGGCCGCAGCGATGTCTCGCAAATCCGGGACACGGCGCGACGGATATGCTAGCTCTGGAGGTTCTTGCTGCGGTCGAAAAGACTGCGGCGTCTGACAGAAAGGCCGAAATGCACATAAATCTGGGGTGCCGATTGAGTTTCCGTTTACCGGCGGAAACCCCGATGATCTTGCTATTAAACGTTCACTATTCGCGCGCCGGCGACTTGATCCAGCCGGATCTGCTGGTCACCTGGCCTGCAGTGCCGATTGAAAGTTATCGCGATGGCTTTGGCAATTGGTGTAACCGTCTGGTTGCCCCGCCCGGAGAGTTTTCGGTTAAGACCGAAGGCAAGATTCGTGACTCTGGTTTGTCAGATCCCAGCGATTTCTCTGCCCCGCAGCTCCCGGTTGAGCAGTTGCCCGCAGATATCCTGCAATTCCTTCTGCCCAGCCGATATTGCGAATCCGATATCCTGATGGACATGGCTTGGTCCCAGTTCGGTACGACACCAATGGGATGGCAAAGGGTGCAGGCGGTCTGCGACTTTGTTCACAATCACGTGCGTTTTGGATACGAACATTCCAGTGCCACGCGCACAGCGGTCACAACGCTGAACGAAGCGGTGGGGGTCTGCCGCGACTATACCCATCTGGCCATCGCCTTGTGCCGGGCCTTGAATATCCCAACACGGTACTGCACCGGCTATGTCAGCGATATCGGCCAGCCGCCGCCCTATCCGCCGATGGATTTCGCCGCCTGGATGGAGGTGTATCTGGGCGGGCGGTGGTGGGTGTTCGATCCGCGCAACAACGACACCCGGTTCGGTCGGGTACTGATCGCCCGGGGGCGGGACGCGGCGGATGTTCCTTTGACCCATTCCTTCGGCCGGCACGAACTGGTGAATTTCAGCGTGTGGATCGATCAAGCTGAGTGACACCCGGCTGCGCCCGGATCAAGCTATTGTTCTACCTATAACAGAATTGAATGCGCCTGTGGGGCATTCAATTTCGTCTCGCAGCGGGTCGCTGATAAGCCATACTGTGGAAGCGTGCCGTTCCCTAAATGTGGATACGTCAACGGAGCGGTTCGGTGCATTTGATCAAGACCGGGTTCGCGCACACCCGGCTGCGCGCCGCAAGGCGTGGCAAATTGTGGAGGAGCAAATGACCGGACAGGTCAAAGATTATGATGACATTCCCGGGACTTTCGTGTTCGACGCCGACCGGTCGCGCGAAGGGTATCATCTGAACCAGTTCTGCATCTCGCTGCGGCTGGGCAAGAACCGCGAGGATTTTGCCGCCGACGAGTCCGGCTATCTGGATCGCTATCCGATGACCTCGGAACAGAAACAGGCGGTGCTGGACCGCGACTGGAACGGGCTGCTGAAGCTGGGGGGCAACATCTATTACACTTCCAAGTTGGCCGCCAACGACGGGATCACCTTTCAGGATCTGGCGGCGATGATGACCGGCGTTAGCCGCGAAGAATACCGGGACATGATGTTGCATGGTGGCCGCCCCATCGACGGCAACCGATACAAATCCGAGTGGGGAGACGACTGATGGCAAGAATTACAGCGGGCGTCGGGTGCAGCCATGTGCCCGCGATCGGGGTCGCCATGGACACCGGCATCACCGACCAGCCCTATTGGCAGCCGGTGTTCGAGGGCTTCAAGAAGTCCCGCGAGTGGATGAAGGAACAGAAACCGGATGTGATCTTTCTGGTCTATAACGACCATTGCACCGCTTTCGATGCCTCCTGCATCCCGACCTTCGCGCTGGGTTGCGCGGCCGAGTTCAAACCGGCCGACGAAGGCTGGGGACCGCGGCCTGTGCCGGTGGTCAAAAACCATCAGAAACTGGCCAGCCATATCGCGCAGTCGGTGATCCTCGATGAATTCGACCTCACCATCATGAACGAGATGGAGGTCGACCACGGGCTGACCGTGCCGCTGTCGGTGATGTATGGCGAACACGGGGTGGATGACGAATGGCCGGCGCTGGTCATTCCGCTGGCGGTCAACGTGGTGCAATATCCCGCGCCCACCGGCAACCGCTGCTTCCAGCTGGGCAAGGCGATCCGCCGCGCGGTGGAAAACTATGACGAGGACCTCAATGTGGTGATCTTTGGCACGGGCGGCATGAGCCACCAGCTGCAATACAAGCGCGCTGGTCTGATCAACGCAGACTGGGACCAGCGGTTCCTCGACATGATGGCCAGCGATCCCGACGCGGCGCGGCGGATCGACCACGTCGAATACCTGCGCGAAACCGGCAGCGAGGGCATCGAGATGGTGATGTGGCTGGTGATGCGCGGCGCGCTGGACGAGGAGGTCACCGAGGTGCACCGCCATTACCACGTGCCAGCTTCCAATACCGCCGTGGGGCATATCATTCTAGAAAACCGGACCTAAAGAAGGACTGAACAGTGAGACTTTGCGTAGCCGGCGCCTATGGTGCCTTCGGGATGAAACACCTTGATGCCCTTGCCAATATCGATGGGGTCCAGGTGACTTCGGTCATGGGGCCGACCAAGGAGAAAATCGAAGCCTTTGCCGCCGAACGCGGTATTGGCCATGCGGGCACCACGCTTGAGGAATGTATCGAGCGCGACGACGTCGACGCAGTGATCCTATCGACACCGACGCAACTGCATGCTGAACAGGCGATCGCCTGCATGAAGGCGGACAAACATGTGCTGGTGGAAATCCCGATGGCTGACAGTCTGGCCGACAGCCGGGAAATCGTGCGGGTGCAGCAGGAAACCGGACTGGTCGCGATGGCCGGGCAGGTGCGCCGGTTCAATCCCTCTCACCAGTGGATCAAGAACAAGATCGACGCCGGCGAGCTGAAGATCCAGCAGTTGGATGTGCAGACTTATTTCTTTCGCCGCACCAATACCAACGCCAAGGGCGAAGCGCGCAGCTGGACCGACCACCTGCTGTGGCACCACGCTTGCCACACCGTCGATCTGTTCCAGTACCAGACCGGCGGCCAGGCGGTCGAGGCGTTCGGCCTGCAGGGCCCGCCGCACCCCAACCTCGGCATCGCAATGGACATGGCAATCGGGCTGAAGGCTGCCGACGGCGCGATCTGCACCCTGTCGCTGTCGTTCAACAACGACGGGCCGCTGGGCACTTTCTTCCGCTACATTTGCGACAACGGTACCTATATCGCGCGGTATGACGACCTTTATGACGGCTACGACAACCAGATCGATCTGAGTGAAGTAGCGGTCAGCGACAACGGCATTGAACTGATCGACCGCGAGTTCATCTCGGCGATCCAGGAGGGCCGCAAGCCCAATGGCGATGTGGCAGACGTACTGAGCGCGATGGAGACGCTGGACAAGATCGAGCGCTCGCTGGGCTGAGGCAGGGGATCGGATCGGCAATGACCTGCCCCCCGAAACTTCCCTCACTTTGATGTAGAGTTTGCTCAACCTTTCGAAGGAGCAAACGAATGCGAAAGAGCCGTTTTAGCGAAGCCCAGATCATTGGGATGATCAAGGAACAG
>JBFHMM010000236.1:0-6101 GCA_041594355.1 Paracoccaceae bacterium
ACGGCTTCTACAACCCGCGCCGCCGACACTCCGCACTGGGCTGGAAAAGCCCCGTGACATTCGAACGGAAAGTGGCCTAAACGAGCACTTGGGGCGGCACAAAAGCGCGACAGGTCCACACCATCAAAACCTGGGATCAAACACCTAGTCGTTGCGGTACTCAAAGAGCGTCGCAGACACGTCATCTTCCAGCCCGTGTTTGGGGGACATTATATTGGTCAGATGCCAGAACAGGTCATCCAGAAACTCCTGCCCGGAGCTTTTGTCCTGACAGCTTTGCACCAGATCAAGAAGTCCCTCGGGTTCAAGCATGCTGCCGTCCGCCAACCGGCATTCGGTGAAACCGTCGGAATAGAGCAGCAACCGGTCGCCGTCCTCCATCATGAATTCCGTCTGTGAATAGGGCGCGTCCGGAATCAAACCCACCGGAATACCCCCCTCACCAAGGAACTCGGTTTTGCCATTGCACCGCAACAGCAAGGGATGAGGATGTCCTGCCTGAACCATCTTAACCTTTCCCGTTCGCAGGTCCGCCGTGGCGTAGACCATTGTAAAATATTCTTCGATCCCGGTATCCGCCAACAGGCGGTTGTTCAGCACGCCGGCAACTTCTTCCGGCGGCTTCAACGCGAATTGCCGTCCAAATCGCTTTTCCATGGCAACATTCTCATCAAAATACGTGCTAGACAAATACCCGCCCAAACGTGCGGTCATCATGGCCGAGGTGATGCCATGCCCCGAAACATCGACGCTATAAAACCCCAGGCTGTGCGGGCCGGGTGAAAACATCCCCACCAGATCCCCACCAATATGACCACACGGCTTTAACAGCAAACTGACAACCGAGTTCCCAAAAGTACGGCTAAGTTCGGGTACCAGAGATTGCTGAATCTTGCGCGCCTGCATCAGATCTTTGTCAATCGCATTATATACCTGCTGCAGCTCATCCAGCGTATCAGAAATCATCCGGTTCTTTTCGGACAGTTCCCGCTGCATGCCCAGTATTCGGTCTCCAGCCGAAATCCGCGCCCTGAGCTCGTCCGAATTGACGGGCTTTACCAGAAAGTCATCCGCACCGGCATCCAGCCCCTGCGCGACCTCATACTTCTCGCTCTTGGATGTCAGCAGGATGAAATACCCGTATTCATCCGTCGGCATGTTGCGAAACGCCCGGCAAAACTCCAAGCCATTCATTCCCGGCATCATCCAGTCGCTCAGCACAAGATCCGGCATCGTCTGCTCGCAGATCTCCATCGCGGCTCCGCCGCTGTCGGCCTCGACAACGTCAAAGCCCCATTTCTTTAGAGAGCTGACAAGGATACGACGCTGCAAGCGGCTGTCATCAACCACCAACACACGTCGGATCGAACCGGAGCTCGGACCATGTTGTTCTTGAGCATCCACGCTCTGCACTGTTTTCGCACCTCTTCCTTCGCCGGGCCACCGTGGTTTCTTGGTTATGGCCCCGGCCCATTAACATGCGGTGAAACCCGAATTATTTGTGGCGAAGTGCTGGCCGCTTTATCGTTAACCTGTCCTTTACTCATGGTGCTGCACACTGGGTCTTGTGGGGGGGTCGTCTTAAAAGGTGAAACATGATCGACTGGTCACGGATATGCGAGTTACGCGACGAGGTCGGCGCAGAGGATTTTGACGAGGTCGTCGACCTATTCCTGGAAGAAGTGAGCGAAGTCATCGCGCGACTGAAGAGACTGGACAATCGCGAAGCCCTCAATCAGGATTTGCACTTCCTGAAAGGCAGCGCTCTCAGCCTTGGCTTCAGCGCCTTTTCGATACTATGCCAAACCGGCGAACGGCTCGCAACCGAAGGGCGGGCGGAAGAGGTCAATCTGCAAGAAATCTTCGAGTGTTTTGAACACTCTCGCGCAACATTCACGGCCGAGCTGAGCGAACATATGGCCGCCTGATTAGATCACGAACTGCGCCAGCGTCTCGTCATTCGTGATATCCGTGTAGGTGAAGCCCGCGTCATCCAGTTGGGCAAAAAGACGCATGAAATTCTCTGGCCGTGACGTTTCGATCCCGATCAGTACGGACCCGAAGTTGCGCGCTGACTTCTTCATGTATTCGAACCGGGCAATATCATCGTCCGGCCCGAGAATTCCCAAGAACTCCTTGAGCGCTCCGGGTCGTTGCGGAAGCCGCAGGATGAAGTACTTCTTGACGCCCGAGCAACGCTGGGCGCGTTCCTTGACCTCGGGCAAACGTTCAAAATCGAAGTTGCCGCCAGACACAACGCAAACAACCGTTTTTCCACGGACAAAGGACTGAACATCAGTCACCGCTTCTATGGCCAATGCACCTGCCGGCTCCAGAACGATCCCTTCGACATTCAACATCTCGATCAGCGTCACGCAGATCCGATCCTCACTCAGCACCATAACATCTGACAAGTGAACGTGACTCAACAAGTCAAAAGTCTTTTCGCCGATCCGCCCCACAGCAGCACCATCCACAAAGGTATCGACATGGTCGAGCATCACCGGATGCCCGGCTGCCAGCGCCGCACGCAGGCAGGCACCACCGGAAGGCTCCACAAACAGACAATGGCTGCGATCCCCAAACCATGTTGCAACCCCTGCCGACATGCCGCCACCGCCCACAGGCAACAGGATATGATCCGGTGTCGTTCCTAACTGCTCCTCGATCTCAACCGCGAGAGACGCCTGGCCTTCGATGACATCGGCATCATCGAACGGCGCCAGAAAGTGCCCGCCATTATCGACGCACCACTGTTGCGCCGCCTTCAGCGTATCGTCGAAGTAATCACCGGTCAGATGGATTTCGATCTGCTCGCCACCAAACATCCGCGTTTTCTGAATTTTCTGCTGCGGCGTGGTCACCGGCATGAAAATGACGCCACGCACCTGCATATGGGCGCACATAAATGCCACCCCCTGCGCGTGATTCCCGGCGCTCGCGCAAACAAACAGGTTCTTGTCAGGCTGCTTGCGCATGGCATTCAAAGCGCCGCGGATCTTGTAAGAGCGGACCGGGCTCAGATCTTCCCGCTTTAGCCAGATATCGGCGCCGAACCGGTCGGACAGCAAGGCATTGCGCTGCAACGGTGTTGCGGGGAACACGTCGCGCATGGCCTGTTCGGCAGCACGGGCTCTGTCATGAAAGTCACTCATTCCGTTTCCCTGCCGGATTCCGTCAGAGGGCGCAAGCCGCTCATTCCACTTCACGCTTATCCGCATTGATCTGGCAGAACGCGACCCGATCCGGATGCAATCCCTGACACCACGTTTTCGGCTCAGGTGCCTGCCACCACCGGCCATCCCAAGCCACCCTGCCGCTGCGCCACCTTGCCCTGAATGCCAAAACCCGATACGGGCGATGCGTCATTCGTACAGAGGAACCACAGATGTCCGCGCCAAAGAAAGTTGTGCTCGCCTACTCCGGCGGGCTTGATACCTCGATCATCCTGAAATGGCTGCAAACCGAGTATGGCTGCGAGGTTGTCACCTTTACCGCCGACCTGGGTCAGGGAGAAGAACTTGAGCCCGCGCGGCAAAAGGCCGAAATGCTGGGCATCAAACCCGAAAACATCTTTATCGAAGATGTCCGCGAAGAATTCGTGCGCGATTTCGTCTTTCCAATGTTTCGCGCCAATGCGCAGTACGAGGGCCTCTATCTGCTGGGGACATCCATCGCCCGCCCGCTGATCTCGAAACGCCTTGTTGAAATCGCCGCAGCCACCGGTGCCGATGCGGTTGCGCACGGCGCCACCGGCAAGGGCAACGATCAGGTCCGCTTCGAACTGGCGGCCTATGCGCTGAACCCGGATATCAAGGTCATCGCGCCTTGGCGTGAATGGAATCTGACAAGCCGGACCAAGCTGATCGACTTTGCCGAAAAGAACCAGATCCCGATCGCCAAGGACAAGCGCGGCGAAGCGCCGTTCAGCGTGGACGCCAACCTGCTGCACACCTCGTCCGAGGGTAAGGTTCTGGAAGATCCCGCCGTGCAAGCCCCAGACTATGTCTATCAGCGGACGGTCCACCCCGAAGACGCCCCGAACGAGGCGGAATACATCGAGATCGGGTTCGAAAAAGGCGACGCGGTCAGCATCAACGGCGAAGCAATGTCGCCCGCGTCGATCCTGACCAAGCTGAACGAGCTCGGCGGCAAGCACGGTATTGGTCGGCTTGACCTGGTCGAGGGCCGCTTTGTCGGCATGAAGTCCCGGGGCATCTACGAAACGCCCGGCGGCACTGTTCTTCTCGAAGCCCACCGAGGCATCGAATCCATCACCATGGACCGCGGCGCCATGCACCTCAAAGACCAGCTGATGCCGCAGTATGCCGAGCTGATCTACAACGGTTTCTGGTATTCGCCCGAACGCGAGATGCTGCAAGCCGCCATCGACAAAAGCCAGGAGCATGTGACCGGCACGGTGCGTTTGCGGCTCTACAAGGGTCTGGCCACAACGGTTGGCCGCTGGTCCGAGCATTCGCTTTACTCAGAGGAACACGTCACCTTCGAAGATGACGCGGGTGCCTACGACCAAAAAGACGCGGCCGGGTTCATCAAACTAAACGCGCTGCGCCTCCGGCTGCTGGCCATCCGAGAGCGGAAATTCAAGGCGTAAAGTAATGATCCGAGCCCGGCCCAACGGGGCCGGGTTCGTGCGCGCGCATCAATCAGATCGCGGCCTTTTTCAGGGCCTCGTAGTAGGGCAAGGCAGCCTGCAGCACCGGTTGCAGGCACGTTGGGATCTCCGGCAAATCGCCTTCTGGCGCCGCGAAGCCCGTGCTTTGCCACACCGCGCCATACCAATGGCGTGCCCAAACCCCGTCATCGCGATGACCCCCCTTGGGCCAACTCAGCATTTCCGGTAAGAATACCAGCCCGATGGCCGTGCACAGCTTGCGCAGCGCTGTTTCCGGGTCCTCGCGTATGTCATGGCTGTCCACAACCACCGGGTTACCGCCCCAACTTAGCACCTGTTCAAAAAGTTCCGCCTGTTGACGAAACCCGATGTCATCCAGAACCGGGCTTTCCCGCTTGGCCGCATAAGACGCGATCACACGCGCCGGGTGCCTGATCAGAAACACGTTGGTGACTTCGCGCATCCAATCGCGCGGAACACGCGGCACCATGTGCTGGGTCATGTGCTTTTGGTAGAAGTTTCGCTTTCCCTCCGGGTTAGAACCCAAAAGTGATTGCGCAACGTGCTGCGGATCCTGTGACTGGTTTGCCAAGATCTCATCTCTCATCGGATGGCCGAGGCCGGTTAGCGCCAAATACGCGGCATAAAACGGTTCATCCACCACGGCACAGTCACCCCGTGCTGCAAAACTGTACATCATCGCCGTCGACAGGTTGCGCGGGCCCGACCACATTGCGATCCGCATCAGGTGCACTCCCGGTCGATCAACGCCTTGTAAAGCTCGCGCAGACGTTTCGTCATCGGCCCCATATTCCCCGTTCCAATCTGTCGCCCGTCAATCTCCCCTACCGGCGTTTGTGCGCCAAACGTCCCGGTCAGAAACGCCTCATCAGCACCGTAGGCATCTACCAGAGAATAGTTTCGTTCGTGCACTGGGATGCCGTTCGATCGACACAGATCGATTACCTTTTGCCGGGTAATCCCGTTCATGCAGTAGTCGCCCGTCGAGGTCCAAACTTCGCCCTTGCGCACAATGAAGAAGTTGCACGCGTTGGTCGTGTTCACGAACCCGTTCACATCCAACATCAACGCCTCATCGGCACCGGCCTTTTCCGCCGCGATACAGGCCAGAATGCAATTCAGCTTGGAATGCGAGTTCAGCTTGGGATCCTGAGTCATCGGCAGACCGCGGATGTGCGGAACTGTCGCCAGGCGTATGGGTCGCGGCAGGATTGGCCGCGAATGCTCCATGATGATAACAAAGGTCGGACCGCTCTGGCTGAGTGACGGGTGCTGGAACGGACGCGCCTTGATACCGCGAGTGATCATCAGCCTGGCATGGGCATCGGACTCCATGCCATTGGCCTTCTGTGTCTCTAACAGTGCAGAAATGACACCATTCCTGTCCAAACCGATATCAAGGTCAATGGCTTTTGCCGCCTCGAACAAGCGATCAATATGATCG
>JBFHMM010000237.1:0-6049 GCA_041594355.1 Paracoccaceae bacterium
CGGCACCTTGCGCGGGGCGCGTGCGAAAGTTGTTTGCACTGTTAACTTCGCGGATTACTCTGCGGTGTGATGAGATTCCCGTTGCGCCTCAAGTTCTTTGTCTTTGCCGCCCTGCTGGCAGTGGCGCCGCTTGTGCTGGTGGGGCAGAACCTGACGCAGCTGACCCGCGACGAGCTGAAAAGCGCCGCGAACGAGGATCTGACCACGGTGGCCGCCCAGTTGCGCACCAGTTTCGACAATACCTTTCAGGGCCGCTGGCTGACACCGCTGATGGTGATCCGCAACGGTATCGACAGCAATGATCTGGGCGTGCCGCAGAAGGTGTCGCTGCTGACGCTGGGGCTGGAAGAGCTGCCGCAGGTGGTGGCGCTGCAACTGTCGGTCGAAGGATCGGACCTGCCGATATTGGTGACCAACGAGGCCTATGCCAACAGGCTGGTGCTGGCCGGGCTTGACCCGGTGAAAACGCTGGCGACGCCGCCGGACCTGATCAAGGCGATTGCCGAGACCGGGCAGTATGGCCGCCCGGTGGTGCGGACCATGGACGCCACCGGCGATTGGATCGCAACGCTGGCGCTGCCGCTGACCACCAAGATCGCGGGCCGGCAGGTAACAATGGCGGCCAAGATCGACCTGTCCATCCTGGGCGAGATGGTGCGCCGTCATCCCTTTGCCCAGCGGGGCGAGATCACCGTGATCGACCAGTCGGGGCGCACCGTTCTGGGCGGGGAACAGAGGCTGCTGACCGACCGCCGGATCGTGCAGTCGACGTTGCCGCTGATCGTGGCGGGGGCGCGGGCGGACGCGCTGGAACCCTATATCCGGCCGGATGGCGCGCCGATGCTGGGGGCCTATGCCTTTCCCGACTGGTTCCAGTGGGCGGTGATCACCGAGCTGAGCGAGGAGAGCGCCTATGCGGTGGTCAACGCCATCACCCGGCAGATCCTGATCGTCGGGTTGATCGGGTTTTCCATTGCCGGGGTCGGTGCGCTGATCTTTGCCCGCCAGCTGACCCGGCCGATCCTGAAGATCGGCTCGGTGGCGGCGCGGGTGGGCGAGGGCGATTTCTCGGTTCGGGTCCAGAACGTCCGGTCGCGCGACGAGATCGGCGACCTCGCGAACCGGTTCAACCAGATGATCGCGCATTTGGGCGAACGGCTGGAACTGATGAAGTTCGTGTCTCACAGTACCATGTCCGCGATCCAGAGCGCCGATCAGGATGGCCTGCACCGTGGCGGCGAGCGGCGGCGGGTGTCGGTCATCTTTACCGATATCCGGGGCTATACCGAGTTCTCGGAGCGGGTGCCGCCGGAAACGGTGATCGAGGCGCTGAACAGCTATTTCGACAAACAGACCGAGATCGTCGAGAAATACCGGGGCGACGTGGACAAATTCGTCGGCGACGCGCTGGTCGCCGTGTTCGAGGGCGACGAGATGGAACCGCGCGCGGTGAAATGTTCGGTCGAGATCACCGCGGCGATGGCGCGGCTGCTGGAGGAATATCCCGATTACAACCTGCATGTCGGCATCGGGGTGGCCTCGGGCGAGGTGGTGATGGGCGCGATGGGCGCGCGCGACCGGATGGATTTCACTGTGCTGGGCTCAACCGTGAACCTTTCGGCGCGGCTGTGTTCCAAGGCCGACCCCGGCCAGGTGCTGACCGATCTGGCCACCCGCAACGCCAGCGCCGGGGTCTTGGACGCGGTGCGGTTCGACGCCCTGCCGCCGATCCCGTTGAAAGGCTATGCGGAGCCGGTTCCGGCCTATTCGGCGGTTCTGGCCGAAGCCCCCGCGGCGGCGGACGGGGGCGAGCCATAACGACGGCCAGGGGCGCGCAGGGGCGTGGTGTGCCGGTGGCTGCGGATCTTAGGCGGCGAACACCGCCCAGGCCCAGAGCATCGCGGCATAGGTAAGCTGGTGCAGCGCCTGATCGGCGCCGGCGGCGCGCCAGTAGCCGGCCTGGCTGGGGTCGAGGCACTTGCTGTCGGAGTAGCGCGCCTTGGCGTAGTCGATGTTGAAATGGACGATCCATTCCAGCGCGCAGGTCAGCAAGATGAAGCCCACGGGCGCGCCGACGATCACGAAGGCGATGATGGAGCCGAGCACGTGGACACCGGCGTGCTGGGCGCGGCCCATGTGCCAGTATTCGCCACGGCCGGACAACATGCGGGGTGTCTGCAGGAAGTAGTCGGCAAACATGTGCTTGATCTGCAGCAGGCAGAGCAGGATCAGGACGGTGCTGACGGTCTCGGGCAAACCGAACTCCAATTGTTGAACATCCCCTATTATCTATTTAGGACCTAAAAGTCGCGGCTGCAAACAGGCACGGCAAATTCGCAGGTGTTAAACCATTTGCCAGCCTTGTCTTTGGCTTGCTACGATCCTCGCAAACCCATTGACTGCGCGGCATATCTGAGCCCCGTCGCCTGCATTTTCGGAGCAGATAGATAGAACCCACCCTTTTCCGCTTTATCTGGAGACATTCGAAACGCGACCAGATGGTACTTCTGATCGTGACCTCGGCGTTGTTTCCGCTGTTGTACCTGACGCTGGAGCTGCCGAAGCGGATCATCAACGATGCCATCGGTTCGGCCAGTTCGACCATCGAATTCCTTGGCTATTCGATGAGCCAGGTGACCTTTCTGGCGGTATTGTGCGGCGCCTTTTTGTTGTCGGTGCTGGCGCACGGCCTGCTGAAGATGCGCATCAACACGATGAAGGGTGTGATGTCGGAGCGCATGCTGCGGCGGTTCCGGTACCTGCTGATCGGACGCATCCTGCGGTTTCCGCAACCCTATTTCGAGCGGGTCAGCCAGGGCGAGCTGGTGTCGATGATCACCGCCGAGAGCGAGCCGATGGGCGGTCTGATGGGCGATGCGATCAGCCAGCCGGTGCTGCAGGCCGGGCAGATGATCACCATCCTGGGGTTCCTGTTCCTGCAAAGTTTCTGGTTCGGGCTGGCGGCCTGTGCGCTGATCCCGTTGCAGGCCTGGCTAATCCCCAAGCTGCAGCGGCAGATCAACCTGCTGAACAAGACCCGGATCAAGGAGGTCCGGGTGCTGGCCGCGACAATCGGCGAAAGCGCGGCGGGGGCCAGCGCGCTGCGGGTCAACGGCGGCTGGCGCTATCGGATGGCGGCGGTGACCGACCAGCTGGGGCGGCTGTTCGATATCCGCTTCGAGATCTACCAGAAGAAATTCTTCATGAAGTTTCTCAACAACTTCATTTCGCAGCTGACGCCGTTTTTCTTTTTTTCCATTGGCGGTTATCTGGTGTTGCAGGGGGCGGTGTCGCTGGGCGCCCTGGTGGCGGCGCTGGCGGCCTACAAGGATCTGTCGAGCCCTTGGAAAGAGCTGCTGACCTATTACAACCAGACTCAGGACATGTCGCTGCGCTGGGAGGTGATCACCGAGCGGTTCGCGCCGCAGGGCATGGTGGACGAGGCGCTGTTCGAGGGCGAACCGGAAGAAGTGCCGCGACTGAACGGCGATGTGGTTCTGGACGGGGTCACGGTGCGGGACGCCGACGGCAATCTGGTTCTGGACGATCTGAACGCCACGATGCCGGGGGGCAAGGTGATCGGGATCGCCGCCCCCAGCGAAGAGGACCGCAGGGCGCTGGGCGAGCTGTTGACGCGTGAGCTGATACCGACGAGTGGCAAGGTGACCGTCGGCGGGCAGTCGCTGGCGGAGCTGCATCAGGCGGTGATCGCGGCGCGGGTCGGGCACGCCAGTTCCCGTCCGGTGATCTTTCAGGGTACATTCGGCGAGAATGTCATGATGCCGGTCCGGGACCGCCCGTCAGGGGACCCGGCGGATGCGGCGCGCCATGCCGAGGCGCTGCGCGCCGGCAACAGCCCCGACCCCTATGACGCGGAGTGGCTGAACCCGGCCAAGGCCGGTCTGGACAGCGAGGCGGAGTTGCGCGGCTGGTGGCTGAGGCTGATCGAGGGAATGGGATCGGGTACGGCGCTGTTCCGGCGTGGTTTGGACCAGAAGTTCGATGCCGAGGATCATCCGCAGCTGGCGCGGAAGCTGATCGAATTGCGGCCGCGGGTGCAGCAGGCGGTCCGCGACGCGGACCTGCGGCAGAGCGCGTTCTTCTTCAGGCCGGACCGTTACAACCCGGCGCTGCCGGTTGGGGAAAACCTGCTCTATGCGACGCCGCGCCGGGCAGTCACGCAAGAGGTGCTGGCCGGGCAGACCGAATTCCTGGGGCAGCTGCGCAACCTTGGGCTGGATGAAACGCTAGTGGTGCTGACCCGCGACGTGATCGACATGCTTCGGCAGATCTTTGGGCTGGATGGCACCGACCATCCGCTGTTCCGCAAGCTGGGCATCGACACTGCCACTTACGAGCGCGCCGTGGAACTGGTCGACAAGTCCCGCGACAGCGGGGCGGCGGGGCTGAACGACGATGAAATGGCGAACCTGCTGGCGATTCCCTTCCAGATCTCGGCCGAGCAGATCGGACCCGCTTTTGCCGAGGATCTGAAGGCGCGGATCGTCGAGCTGCGCCAGAGCCATTCGGCGGATCTGCAGCAGAGCCTCGGCGATCTCTTCGCGCCGCTCGAAATGGATGCCTTTGCGCCGGGTTTGTCGGTGTTGGAGAACGCGCTGTTCGGCAAGATCTCGGATTCGGCGGGCAGCAAGGGCGACGATCTGCGGCGGCGGATTGCCGAGGTACTGGTCGAGGGCGGTGCGCAGGCGCTGGTGATCGAACTGATCTATGATGTGCCGATAGCGCTGGGCGGGCAGAACCTGCCGGGGGTCTTTGCCGAGCCGCTGTCGTTCAGCCGGGCGACCATCAAGAAGCCGGATGTGCTGGTGCTGGACAAGGCGCTGGACAGCTACGACATGGACACGCAGGTCGCGGTCTATAAGAATCTGCGCGAGTTACTGCCCGAGACAACGGTGATCTATCTCAACGACAGCTTTGAGAACCCCGATGTGTTCGATGCCTTTTTCGAGGTGCAGCAGGGCCGCATCGTGAGCGAGGACGTGGAAGAGGATAGCGGCGCAGATGGCGCGGCCAGCGCCGATCTGGCGCGCAAGGTGCGCGAGCTGGAGAAGATGCCGCTGTTTTCCGGGCTGGGCCGCAAGCAGTTGCGGCTGCTGGCCTTTGGCGCGCGCTGGTATTCGGCGCCGGCCGGCGAGGTGGTGTTCCTGAAGGGCGATCCGCCGACCTCGGGCGCCTATATGCTGGTCGATGGCGAGGCCGGTCTCTACCTGCCCAAGGAGGGCGGGGAGGACCAGCTGATCACCAAGGTCGGCGCCGGGGCGGTGGTCGGCGAACTCGGGCTGATCCGGCAGGAGCCGCGCGCGCTAAGCATGGTGGCGGAAACCGAGCTGACCTGCCTGCGGATCGGCGAGGAGGAATTTCTCGCCGTGGTCGAGAACGACGCGGCGACCGCTTTCAAACTGTTGCAGGTGGTGGCGGGCTATGTGTCGAACTGACAAGCGGCCGGGCTAAGAATTTTGTCGTGTTGTGCGGTCAGCGGGGTGCGGCGGCGCGGCGCAGGCGATCGTTGATGGCGATCCCGAGACCGGTGTCGGGCACCGGGGCGACGGCGATCGGTTTGCTGGTGGCGTCCAGCCGGTGCAGATGGCCGAACAGATTGGCGGCGGCCTCGGTCAGGTCGCCGGCGGCGGACAGGGTCAGATCGCAGGGCATCGGGCCGAACCCCAGCAGCACCTCGCCCGGCCGCGCCTCGCGCGCGTTCAGGCGTACCGGGGCACCCGGTGCGTAGTGCGAGGTGAGCTGGCCAGGCGCGGTGATGTCGCCGGTATTGGTCCGGGTGTCCAGCGGTCGCGCCAGCACCTCTTCGATTCTTTCGGCGCTGAGCCCACCCGGGCGCAGCAGTGTCGGCGCGCCGGACAGGCCGACGATAGTGGATTCCAGCCCGACCCCGCAGGCACCGTCGTCGATCATCGCAGCGATTCGCCCGTCGAGCCCGGCCAGCACGTGGGCGGCGGTGGTCGGGCTGATCCGGCCCGAGGGGTTGGCCGAGGGCGCGGCCAGCGGGCCGCCAAAGGCCTCCAGCAACGCC
>JBFHMM010000238.1:0-6003 GCA_041594355.1 Paracoccaceae bacterium
AGGTCCAGCCCCTTGTCGGCGGCGATGCGGCGCGCCAGGGGCGAGGTAAAGATTCGGCTGCCATCGGCGGCGGCAGGCGCGGCCGGGGCGGGGGCGGAGGAGGGGGCGCTCGCCCCCGACGCGGGCGCAGAGGCGGCCTCCGCAGGAGGCTCCGATGCACCCGCCGGCTGGGCCGGGGCCGCGCCGATGTCGTCCGCGCTTTCACCATCTTCCAGCAGCACCGCGATGGCGGTGTTCACCTTGACCGCTTCGGTGCCCTCGGCGATCAGGATCTTGCCGATGACACCTTCGTCGACGGCTTCGAATTCCATTGTCGCCTTGTCGGTTTCAATCTCGGCCAGCAAGTCACCGGAGGCGACGGTATCGCCTTCCTTGACCAGCCATTTTGCAAGGGTACCTTCCTCCATCGTGGGGGACAGGGCGGGCATCAGAATCTCAGTGGGCATTTTCAGGTTCCCCAATCTTTTCCTCGCCGGTTGCGAGGAGGTGGCGTTCGTAAGCTTCCGAAGCAATGAAATCGAGTTCGTGCTCACGAAGTGTCAGGTGGTAGTGCACGTGCTTGTCGATGGAGTCCCGAAAGCTGTCCGGAACTTTTCCTCGAATGAATTTAAAGGTTTGCGAGTCTCTGGAGAGAAAGAGAAAGCTTCGCCTCCTGAACTCGGCCTGTGTCGCATCCGGCAGATCACCTCGGGTGATCTGCCCGCCATCACATCCAAATACATTCTCTTTCATCGTCAAGCCGATCACGTTTTCATACTTAAACTCAAGGACCGGTTCCACTCGACCTGCGGGGCATACGCCGACAGTCAGATCGCCGGACTCGAAGCTGTACTTGTCGAGCAGCACGAATCCGCCATGTCGCGCCTGTGTGGGCAGATCGAATGGAATGGACTCGAACGTGGTCACCGGTAGGTCACTTGCTTCACGGCGGCGATCACCTCGTCGGTGGTCACCAGCGCGTGTTTTTCGAGGTTCGCGGCATAGGGCATCGGCACGTCCTTGCCGGTGCAGGTGATGACCGGCGCATCGAGATAGTCGAAGGCTTCTTGCATCACCACCGAGCTGATGTAGCTGCCGACCGATCCCTGGGGCCAGCCCTCTTCCACGGTGACCAGCCGGTTGGTTTTCATCACCGAATTGATGATGGCCGGTGTATCCATGGGCCTGAGCGTGCGCAGGTCGATAACTTCGGCCGAAATGCCGTCCTCGGCCAGCTTGTCGGCGGCCTCCAGCGCATATTGCATGCCGATGCCAAAGCTGACGATGGTCACATCGGTACCCTCGCGCCAGATCCGGGCCTTGCCAAAGGGTACGGTGAAATCCTCCCTGTCGGGCACGTCGAAGCTGCGGCCGTAGAGGATCTCGTTTTCCAGGAAGATCACCGGGTTGTCGTCGCGGATCGCTGATTTCAGCAGCCCCTTGGCGTCAGAGGCCGAATAGGGCATCGCCACCTTCAGGCCGGGGATCTGCATGTACCAGGCGGCATAGTCCTGGCTGTGCTGGGCGCCGACACGGGCCGCCGCGCCGTTGGGGCCGCGGAACACCATTGGCGCGCCCATCTGGCCGCCGGACATGTAGAGCGTCTTGGCCGCCGAGTTGATGATCTGATCGATCGCCTGCATGGCGAAGTTGAAGGTCATGAATTCGACGATTGGACGCAGCCCGCCAAAGGCCGCGCCGACGGCGATGCCGGTAAACCCGTGTTCGGTGATCGGAGTGTCGATCACCCGCTTGGCGCCGAATTCGTCCAGCAGGCCCTGTGAGACCTTGTAGGCACCCTGATATTCGGCGACTTCCTCGCCCATCAGATAGACGCTTTCGTCGCCGCGCATTTCCTCGGCCATTGCGTCGCGCAGCGCCTCGCGCACGGTCTGCTGTTTCATCGCCGTGCCTTCGGGCCAGTCCGGCGTCAGGTCGACCTGCGGCGCGGGCGGGGCCGCCGCGGCGGCGCGGGCGGCGGGCGCCTCGGAGCCCCCTGCGGGGGCCGCCTCGTTGTCCGCGTCGGCGGACGCCGACGGCGCCACCTCGCCGACCTCTTCGCCTTCTTCGACGAGGATGGCGATGGGTGTGTTCACCTTGACCGCCTCGGTGCCCTCGGCGATCAGGATTTTGCCGACGATCCCCTCATCGACGGCCTCGAATTCCATCGTGGCCTTGTCGGTTTCGATCTCGGCCATGATATCGCCCGAGCTTACGGTGTCGCCCTCTTTGACCAGCCATTTGGCCAGCGTGCCTTCCTCCATGGTCGGCGACAGGGCGGGCATCAGAATTTCGGTTGCCATGTCTAATATCCCCCTCAGGCGTAGATGTCGGTCCACAGCTCGTCCAAGCCGGGTTCCGGGCTTTCCTTGGCGAAATCCGCCGCGGCGTTGACGATGTCCTTGATTTCTTTGTCGATCGCCTTGAGATCGTCTTCGGTCGCGTGTTTGCCGTCCAGCAGCATATGGCGCACGTGTTCGATAGCGTCGCGTTCCTCGCGCATCTTCTGCACCTCCTCGCGGGTCCGGTACTTGGCCGGGTCCGACATCGAGTGGCCGCGATAGCGGTAGGTCTTGACCTCGAGAATATAGGGTCCCTTGCCGGCGCGGCAGTGGGCTGTGGCCTTTTCGCCGGCTTCTTTCACCGCCAGCACGTCCATGCCATCGACCGCCTCGCCGGGAATGCCAAAGGCCTCGCCACGGGTGTAGATGTCCGGGGTCGAAGTCGACCGTTTCTGCGCGGTGCCCATGGCGTACTGGTTGTTTTCGATCACGAAGATCACCGGCAGATCCCAGAGCGCGGCCATGTTGAAGGTCTCATAGATCTGGCCCTGATTGGCGGCGCCGTCGCCGAAATAGGTAAAGGTCACACGACCATTTTCCTTGTATTTGTCGGAAAAGGCCAGCCCGGCGCCCAGCGGCACCTGCGCGCCCACGATACCGTGGCCACCGTAGAAGTGCTTTTCCTTGGAAAACATGTGCATCGAGCCGCCCTTGCCCTTGGACAGGCCGCCCTCGCGCCCGGTCAGTTCGGCCATGACGCCGCGGGGATCCATGCCACAGGCCAGCATGTGGCCGTGATCGCGGTAGGAGGTGATGCGCTTGTC
Source organism: Paracoccaceae bacterium (assembly GCA_041594355.1). Classification (GTDB taxonomy): domain Bacteria; phylum Pseudomonadota; class Alphaproteobacteria; order Rhodobacterales; family Rhodobacteraceae; genus JAIUZI01. The sequence continues at coordinate 3,086 of JBFHMM010000238.1, forward strand.
GCCTTCTTCGGCGGCGGCCTCAAGCCCGACCACGACCGCTTCCTGGCCGATGTAGAGGTGGCAGAAGCCGCCGATCAGGCCCATGCCGTACAGCTGACCCGCTTTTTCCTCGAATCGACGGATCAGCAGCATCTCGCGGTAAAATTTGGTTAGCTCTTCAGCGGAAACATTTGGTTTCTTAGTGCTTTTTCGCGCAGCCATTGTCGCGACCTCCTCCTCCGGGGGGAATAGTTTAGCGTTAAACTATTTAATAAAGGATTTCTGCCCAACTGGCGAGGGGTAATATGACGCGGGGGGATCGCAGGGGGCAAGCCCCTGTTCGGAAACGATGAAACCGCAGGTCTCAGCGAATGACGATTTCGTCTGCCCGCAACAGGCCCAGCACCGACCGCGCCTGTTCGTCCAGCAAGTCGATATCAAGGTAATCGTCGGACAGCCGCCGTGTCAGGTTCTCCATCGCCGCGATCTCGCTGTTCAGGCGAGCCAGATCAGCCTTGAGCGCCTCCGCCTCGGCCGCGATTTCCACCCGTCGGAACAGCCCGAAATCGCCCTGCACGGCGGCAAAGGTGAAATAGATCGCCAGCGCGAAACAGGTGGCGAAAAAGATCAGGGCCCCAAAGCTGGGTCGGGTGGAACGGGTCAACTGCACTGCCTCTCATGCGTCTCTGGTGGACGTCTATCCGGAACTATGTCACGGATGATTCGCGATGTGAATCCCCCAATTCCACAAGCGGTCGAACGGGGTGCCGGGGATGACCCGGCGTCCGGGTTGCGCCGGGCCCGGCGCGCGGACATCTTGGCACCAGACTACCGGAGGACCGCCCGATGACCACGATACCGCCCGCGTCAGAACTGGGCACGCATAGTATCGCCAACCAGCCAGCGCCGCGCATGGCGCGCGATTTGTGGCAGGAGGACCAGCCGCTGCGCGATGCGGTCGCCGCCACCGGCGGGCGGGTCGCGGATCTGGCCACAACCGGGGCTGTCCTCGCCAGCGCGGGGATGTTGCAGGCCGCCGAGGAGGCGCGCCGAGATCCGCCCCGCCTGCATCTGTTCGACCGAACCGGCCAGCGGTTGGACGAGGTGCGGTTCAACGCGGGTTACCACCATGTGATGCGGACCGCAGCCGCGCAGGGCTATGCCGCCTGCGCCTGGGACGGGCAGCCGGGCGGCCATGTCACCCATGCGGCGCAGGTCTATATGCTCAGCCAGGTCGAACCGGGGTGTTGCTGCCCGCTGACGATGACCTATGCCGCGGTCCCGGCGCTGGCCGCCAACCCGGAGCTGGAGCGGGTCTGGCGGCCGCGCCTGGCGTCGGGCGTCTATGATCCGTCGATCCACCCCGTCGCGGTCAAGGCGGGTGCGACGCTTGGCATGGCGATGACGGAAAAACAGGGCGGCTCGGACGTGCGCGCCAACACCACGCGGGCCGAGCCGGATGGGGAAGCCTACCGGCTGACAGGGCACAAGTGGTTCTGTTCCGCGCCGATGTCCGACGGCTTTCTGACACTGGGCTATGCGCCCGGCGGGCTGACCTGTTTCCTGGTGCCGCGTTGGCTGGACGGGCAGCGCAACACCATCCGGCTGCAGCGGCTGAAGGTCAAGCTGGGCAATGTGGCCAATGCCTCCTCCGAGATTGAATACGATGGCGCGCTGGCCTATCCGCTGGGCGCTGAAGGGCAAGGCGTGCGCACCATCATCGAGATGGTGCATCACACCCGGCTGGACACGGCAATGGCGCCGGCCGGGCTGATGCGCGCGGCGCTGGCCGAGGCGCATCGGTGGGTCTCGGGGCTTAGCGCGTTCCAGCGTCGGCTGATCGACCAGCCCCTGATGCGGGCTGTGCTGGCTGATCTGGCGCTGGACGCAGAAGGCGCCCTGGCGGTGGGGATGTACGTGGCCCGCGCCTTTGACCGCAACGACGAAGGTGCCCGGGCATTGGCGCGGATCGGGGTGGCACTGGCGAAATACCTGTCGAACAAGCGCTGCGTGACGGTGATCGGCGAGGCGATGGAGGTGTTGGGCGGCATGGGCTACGTCGAGGAAACGCCGATGCCGATGCTCTACCGCGAGGCGCCGCTGAATGGCATCTGGGAGGGCTCGGGCAATGTCATATGCCTCGATAGCTTGCGCACGCTGGCCCGCGATCCGCTGGCCGGCGCCGCGCTGACGCAGGTGCTGGACGGCGCGCGCGGACAGGACCGCGGCTTTGACGCGGCGCTGGAGGCGCACCGCGCCCGCTGGCCCGGGCTGCCCGAGGAGGCGCAGGCGCGCTGGTTCGCCGAGAGCCTGGCGCAGCTCCTGACCGCCGTCGCGCTGATGGAGATGTCCTCGGGACCGGTGGCCGAAGATTTCATCCGCACTCGTCTGGGCGGCGAACGCGGCAATTTGCCCGGCGCGGTTGCCGGTTTGCAAAACGATCATATCTTGAGCAGGCTAGGGCGGCGCGAGGGCGCGCCGTTCGACCGTGACACGTGAGGTATCCCCATGTCAGACAAATCCAAGAACCTTGAAAACCTGCAGACGGCGCTGTCGATGGAACTGGCGGCCTCCAACCAGTACCTGCTGCACGCCCATGTGCTGGACGACTGGGGGCTCGATATCCTCGCCGCCAAGATGCGCGAGGAAATGACCGAGGAGCTGGGCCATGCCGGGCTGTTTATCGAACGGATCCTGTTTCTGGGCGGCGACCCGGTGCTGTCCCCGGAAAAGACGCCGCAGCGGGCGCAGAGCCTCAAGGACATGTTCGCCGCCGACAAGGCCGATGAAAAGGACGCCATCGCCTTCTATACAAGGGCGGCGCGCGAAGCCTATGAGGCCGACGACATTGGCAGCCGCAAGCTGTTCGAACAGATCGCGCTGGACGAGGAGGGGCATTGGTCCTGGCTCGACCTGCAGATGGACCTGCTCGACCGGAT
>JBFHMM010000239.1:0-5856 GCA_041594355.1 Paracoccaceae bacterium
CGTATCCGCACCACTGAATTCGCCCAGACGACAAGCGCCCGCTGCGACGCGGATTGGGCTGCCTGAGTGTTGACCACACACGCCAGCGCGACTGCGTCCCATTTCTGCCGTATGGGACAGCCGGCTCCCTGCGGGGGAAAGCACCATTTGAAATGGCATAGCCAAGTGCAAGGTTTTCAAGCCAGGCTCACCGTGAGTGGATCGTGAAAGGACGATCTGGTTCAGCCCAATAACGATGAATCTCGCGCGCCCGCGCAAAAGCCAATAAATCGGTCGAGGCCCAAAACCTTTTTTGCGGATAGTACACAAACAAGAGTGGTCACATGACGTGTGTCGAAAAGAGTCTGCGCCGCCTTGTGATCGGTGTCAGACTTTCTGTTGCACGCCGCCTACAGCGTCCGGCCTTTTACCTGAATCATATCGTACCACGAGTATCCCGAGAACGCCGAAGACGTGGCAGGGTGGTCGTGTTTCAAGTTTAAGGCCGGGCGCTTTGGACCAGCGGTAACGCACGGATGGCGGGCGCGGCCCTGTCACCCGTCGGGAAACGATCGAAAGGCGTACCATCCATGTTGTGACGCCCGCTCTATTTCTCCGCCTTTTTCTCCCACCGGCCGGATTCTTCGGACCAGTATTGCGCGGAACAGCCCGCATCGGTCAGTGATTTCCATTGGCCACGGGCGTGCTGTACTGATTGCGGGTCATTGCCATCGAACAGAATACAGACCCGTTGCAGCGCGCTGACCTCGGACGGGTCGACCGGAGCGCCGTCGATGGCCATGATGCAGGCCGGGTCGTTGGCAGCCTGCATTTCGGTGGTCATCAGGATCGGCTGATCGGCGTCATGCGGGCCGCCGGCGAGCCCGTGCGGCAGGAAGCCGTCGTCGGGGCCAAGCCAGAGCTTTTCGTCCAGCCAGACCAGCCGGTTGGTATCGGTGCCGCGCACCGCGACGCGCCAGCCCGCTGCCCGCGCCTTGCTCAGCAGCATCGTCAGGCTGCGATCCAGCGGGTTGAGGGTGAGGTGGTAGAAATAGACCGCGCCCATCAGACCCTCCGCGTGGCGAGTTGGACAACGCCCCAGGAGTGCCGAGCCGCGACAATGAGAGTGCCGGAGCGCAGCCGTTGCGATGACCTGGCGGTGGACACGCCGCCCAAGCCTGTTCGCGGCCCCAGTCCGCGTGCCCCGCCCGGCGCGGCGGGCGGATGAGCCCGCGCGGTCAGTCGAGCGGCATGTGGGGGGGCATGTCGGGGGGTGGCGATCAGCATCGGGATCCCTGTCAACTTAGCCCTTGGGTTCGAACTTGTCCTGCACCAGGCGGCTGAGCGCCATAACGCCCCATCCGGTTGCGCCTGCGGGCGCAAAGCCGGTGTCGGATTTGACCGAGGCGACCCCGGCGATGTCGAGATGAATCCAGGGCATGTCATCCTTGATGAAACGGGCGAGGAACTGCGCTGCGGTGATCGAGCCCGCCGGGCGGCCGCCGGTGTTCTTGATGTCGGCGATGCGCGATTTGATCATGTCGTCATAGGCCTTGCCCAACGGCATCCGCCAGGCACCTTCACCCTCGGCCCGCGCCGCCTTGAGGAAGGCGTTGCACAGGTCGTCATCGTTGGAAAAGACGCCGGCATTTTCATGGCCCAGCCCGACGATGATAGCGCCGGTCAGCGTGGCGAGGTCAATCACACCGGCGGGTTTGAAACGCTCCTGCGCGTACCAGAGCACGTCGCAGAGCACCAGCCGGCCCTCGGCGTCTGTATTGATGATCTCGACGGTGTCGCCCTTCATCGATTTCACCACGTCACCGGGGCGGGTGGCATTGCCCGAGGGCATGTTTTCGACCAGCCCGACGAGACCCACGACATTGGCCTTGGCCTTGCGGAGCGCCAGCGCGCGCATGGTCCCGGCCACAACGCCCGCGCCACCCATGTCCATAGTCATGTCTTCCATGCCGGCCGCCGGTTTCAGGCTGATACCGCCGGTGTCGAAGACCACGCCCTTGCCAACCAGCGCCAGCGGCGCGGCGTCGGCCTCGCCGCCCTTCCACTGCATCACCACGACCTTGGAGGGGCTGTCAGAGCCCTGCCCGACGCTGAGCAGCGTGCGCATGCCGAGTTCGGCCAGTTGCTCTTCGTCCAGGACCTCGACCTCAAGGCCCAGCGCGGCCATCTCGGCCAGACGGTCGGCGAATTCGCTCGTGGTCAGCACGTTGGCGGGTTCGTTGACCAGGTCGCGGGTCATGTGGACGCCCTCTGCCACCGCCAGCAGCGGCGCCAATGCGGCGTTCATCTCGTCGGGTTTGCCATGCATCAGCACGACCTCGCCGCGCGGGGTATCGGATTTGGCGGCATCGCCGGTCTTGTGATCGGTGAAGTCATAGGCTCTTAGCGCCATGCCCATGGCCAGTTCCGGCGCGCGGCGCACGGTGGTGGCCAGCACCAGCACCGGCTTGCGATCCGCCAGCTTGCCCAGCGCCGCGCCGGCCTTGCGCACGTCGGCGGCGCCGGCGTTGCGGGCCAGCACCAGCACATCGAGCGCTTCGGCCGCCATGCCGGCGGGCCAGGCCAGCGAGATCACCTGACCCGACTTGGCCTTTTCGAACCGTTCGCTTTGCAGCAACCGTTCGACGGCACCCTTGGTCAGCCGGTTGGCGCGGCGTGCCGGGATGTCGAGTTTGCCGTCAGGGGTGACGACGATGGCAACGCGGCCGGTCGCAGTTTCCATCAGTGCGGTATCTGTGGCGTCAAAGCGGACGGGGGTCAGCTGGGTCATCGCGGGCTCCTGAGTATCTGTTCGCAACACAGGTAACGCGCGACAATTGGGATGACCAGATAGCAGTTTTCCCCGTCCCCCAATTGGATTATTGTCGCGCCAATTAATTTGGCAGGCTCCGGGGGGATCGCGTTGTCACGGTACGACAGATATGTCCTGTCGCAGTTTCTGCTGTTCTTTGGGTTCTTTTCCCTGATTCTGGTTGCGGTCTTCTGGATCAGCCGGGCAGTTGTGCTGTTCGACCGGCTGATCGGCGGCGGTCAGTCGGCGCTGGTGTTCCTGGAATTCACCGCTTTGATCCTGCCGAATCTGGTGCGGATGATACTGCCGATCTCGGCCTTTGCGGCGGCAGTCTATTTCACCAACCGGCTGGACAGCGAGAGCGAACTGACAGTGATGCAGGCCACCGGGTCCAGCCCATGGCGGCTGGCGCGGCCGGCGCTATATTTTGGGCTGGTGACCGCGGCGATGATGTCGGTGCTGACGAACTTCCTGCTGCCCGCCTCGATCAACCAGCTGGCGGTGCGCGAGGCTGAGGTGGCGCGCAATATCACCGCCAAGCTGCTGAGCGAGGGCAGTTTCCTGCACCCGGCCCCGGGCATCACCTTTTACGTGCGCAAGATCGACGCTGACGGGCGGCTGAACGACGTGTTCCTGTCGGATTCGCGCGACAAGGAGAACCCGGTGACCTATACGGGCGCCGAAGCCTATCTGGTGCGCGACGGCGCCCGGTCCAGCCTGATTCTGGTGGATGGGCTGGCGCGACAGCTGAACATCGAAAAACGCGCGCTTTCGACCACGCATTTCCGCGATTTCTCTTATGACATAAGCGCATTGATTTCCAAGGAGGACGCCGCCGCCCGCAATATCCGGGCGATCCCGACGCTGGAACTGATGCGCAGCCCCGAGCGGGTGACCGAGACTGACGGATACAGCGCCGGCCAGCTGGCCGAGGAGCTGCACCTGCGGTTTTCTCGCGCGCTAGTTTGTATCGCGGTGACGCTGATCGGCTTCTCGACGTTGCTGGTGGGCGGGTTTTCGCGGTTCGGCGTCTGGCGGCAGGCGCTGCTGGCCTTTGTCATCCTGATCGGGCTGGAGACACTCCGCGGGGTGGTGTCGGGGCCGGTGCTGGCGAATGCGGCGATGTGGCCGCTGCTGTATCTGCCAACGCTGGCGGGGCTGCTGTTGTCGGCGCTGTTCCTGCGGCTGGCCGGGCGGCCGCTGCCGTCACTGTTCCGCCGCCGGGCCGTGCTGGACGAGGTGACGGCATGATCCTGGATCGTTACTTTGCCCGCCGGTTCATCCAGGCCTTTTTGCTGATCGGAGCGGTGTTTTTGACGCTGATCCTGCTGATCGACCTGATCGAACAGGCGCGCCGGTTCGAGGGTATCGACATCAGTTTCAACCAACTTTTCCGGCTGACGCTGCTGGGCGCGCCCGAGGCGATCAGCGAGATCCTGCCGCTGCTGATGATTCTGTCTACCATCGTTCTGTTTGTCGGGCTGGCGCGCAGCAGCGAACTGGTTGTGACGCGGGCCGCCGGGCGCAGCGGTATCCGGGCACTGGTGGCGCCGGTGGCGGTGGCGCTGGTGATCGGGCTGCTGGCGGTGACGGTGCTGAACCCGATCGTGGCGGCGACGTCGAACCGGTATCAGCAGCTGTCTGACACCTACCGGTCGGGCGGGCCATCGGCGTTGTCGGTTACCGGCGAGGGCCTGTGGCTGCGCCAAGGCGGCGCGCGCGGGCAGTCGGTGATCCACGCGAACGGCTATGCCGGCGATGGCGCCACGCTCTATGGCGTCACCATCCTGACCTACGCGCCCAACGATGGCGGCCCGGTGCGCCAGATCATCGCCGATACCGCCCGGCTGCAGGACGGGCAGTGGAACCTGGAGAACGCCAAGGTCTGGCCGCTGGCAGCCGGGCTGAACCCCGAGGCCAGCGCGGTCGAGCATAACGAGCTGAAGATCGCCACCACCCTGACCCAGGACCGGATCCGCGACAGCCTGGGTGGATCGGGCGGCGTGTCGATCTATGACCTGCCCAACACCATCCGGCAGCTGGAGGCGGCCGGGTTTTCCACCAAGCGCTACGAGATCTGGTACCAGTCGGAACTGGCGCGACCGCTGTTCCTGGTGGCGATGGTCCTGGTCGGCGCCGCCTTTACCATGCGCCACGTCCGGCTCGGTGGCACCGGCCTGTCGGTGCTGACCGCCGTGCTGCTGGGGTTCACGCTGTATTTCGTGCGCAACTTTGCCCAGATCCTCGGCGAGAACGGCCAGTTGCCTGTCCTGCTGGCGGCCTGGGCGCCGCCGGTGGCCTCGCTGTTCCTGACGCTGGGCCTGCTGCTTCATTCGGAGGACGGATGATGGCGCGGCTGCGAATATGGCTTCTGGCGAGCTTTGCCGTGCTGGTGGGTGTCGGCGCGTTGCGGGCGCAGACCGCGCTCGACCCGGCGCAGGACAAGCCGGAACCGCCGGCGATCCTGGTCGCCGATCAAGTGTTCATCACCGCCGACCGGCAGCTGATCGCCGAGGGCAACGTCGAGGCCTATCAGGGCGATGTCCGGCTGACCGCCCGCCGCGTCACCTTTGACCGCGAGAACGGCAAATTGGTGATCGAGGGGCCGATCCGGATTGACCAAGGTGGCACAATAACGGTGCTGGCCAATGCCGCCGAGATGGACCGGGGGTTGCAGAACGGGCTCTTGACCGGCGCGCGCATGGTGTTCGACCAGCAGCTGCAGCTGGCCGCGCTGCAGATGACCCGCGTCGGCGGGCGTTACACACAGCTCTACAAGACCGCCGTCACCTCCTGCCATGTCTGCGAGGACGGTCGCCCGCCACTATGGCAGATCCGTGCCCGCAAGGTCACCCATGACCAGCTAGAGCGGCAGCTGTATTTCGAAGACGCGCAGTTCCGCATCCTTGATGTGCCGGTGTTCTACTTCCCCGGTATGCGGCTGCCCGATCCGACGCTGGAGCGGGCCACCGGGTTCCTGATTCCGTCGGTGCGCACCACCTCGCAACTATCGACCGGGATCAAGATCCCATATTTCTTTCGACTGGGCGATCACAAGGACCTGA
>JBFHMM010000240.1:0-5856 GCA_041594355.1 Paracoccaceae bacterium
GTGTTATCCCCCGTATTGATTCCTGCCCCTCACGGGGCCCGTTGCGACCGAGTGTCCCTGCATTGAGGACTTCGATCAAGTAGATGTTGGCGCAACCGGGGTAGATTGGGGCGGGCAGGGTTGCTATCAGCCTGAAACCTCTTTGCAAACAGGACGAAAATGAGCGCGACTTCCAAGACCCCCGCCCGTACGGCCGACGATATCCGGTCCCGAAAAGGCGGCGAGCCTTTGGTCAGCCTGACCGCCTATACAACTCCCATGGCCCAGTTGATGGATGCCCACTGCGACTTTGTGCTGGTGGGCGACAGTGTCGGCATGGTGCTGCATGGATTGCCCTCCACACTGGGGGTGACAATGGACATGATGGTGATGCACGGCCGCGCCGTGGCGCGGGGCCTGTCACAGGCGCTGATGGTCGTGGATATGCCGTTTGGCAGCTATGAAAGCAGCGTCGAGGCGGCCTTTGCCAATGCTGCGCGGCTGATGGCGGAAACCGGTGCCGGCGCAGTCAAGCTGGAAGGCGGCCGCCACATGGCCGAAACCATCAGTTTTCTGGTGGCGCGCGGCATTCCGGTGATGGCCCACATCGGGCTGACGCCACAATCGGTCAATGCGCTGGGCGGTTACAAGGTACAGGGACGCGACGCGGCCGCGCAGGCGGTGATCGACGACGCCCGCGCGGTGGCAGAGGCCGGCGCATTTGCCGTGGTTCTGGAAAAGATCCCCGCCAGCCTGGCCGATCGAATCACCGCCGATGTCGCGATCCCGACCATCGGCATTGGCGCCTCGGCGGGGTGCGACGGCCAGATCCTTGTGGTGGATGACATGCTGGGTATGTTCACCGCGTTCAAGCCAAAGTTTGTGAAACGCTATGCCGAGTTGGGACAAACCGCGGAACAGGCCGTTGCCGCCTATGCCGCCGATGTGCGCACGCGCCGGTTTCCCGGCGCCAGTCACGTTTTTGCCGATACCACTCCGGGGACCACGTCATGACCGCGCCGATCTATCGAAAACTATCCGAAATGCGCGCCCTGAACACCGGTTGGCGGCGGGCTGGCGAAACCATTGCCGTCGTGCCGACCATGGGTGCTCTGCATGCCGGGCACCTGTCGCTGGTGCAGGCGGCCAAGGCCGCCTGTGACCGTGTCGTCGTGTGGATTTTTGTGAACCCGAAACAGTTCAACAACCCGGAAGACCTGAGGACCTATCCGCGCACCGAACAGGACGATGCCGTGAAACTGACGCCATATGGTGTCGACGCGATCTATGTCCCCGATGTCGACCAGGTCTACCCGGATGGGTTTTCCACCATGGTTTCCGTGTCAGAGCTGACCGATGTACTGTGCGGCGCTTCGCGTCCCGGTCATTTCGACGGCGTCGCGACGGTGGTGTCCAAGATCTTTTTGCAGACGGGCGCCGATCAGGCGTTTTTTGGTGAAAAGGACTTTCAACAGCTGCAGGTCGTGCGCCGGCTGGTTCGGGATTTGGACATCCCGATTTCCGTGACCGCCTGCCCGACCGTGCGCGAAGCGTCCGGGCTGGCGATGTCCTCGCGCAATCTGCGGCTGTCGGAACAAGGGCTGGTGAACGCGGCCAAGCTTTACCCGATCCTGCAGGACATCGCCGTCGAGTTGGCACAGGACGCGCGGTTTGCGCCGCTGGCTGAACGGGCACGGTTGCGGCTGGCCGAGGCCGGTTTCGGCCAGATCGACTATCTCGATCTGCGGGCAGAGGATGATCTGAGCGCGCTGGATCATCCCAGTCGCGCGGCGCGCCTGTTCGCGGCGGTCCATCTTGAAGGCGTGCGGTTGATCGACAATGTTCCGGTTCCGGCGGTCTAGCAGGGGCTGAACGCCCCTCTCGGGATTGCTATGGTTGCCAGGACGGCAGGGGGCAGGCATGCGCTATATTCTGGCAATTGATCAAGGCACGACATCGACGCGTGCGATGCTGTTTGACGACGCGATGCAGGTGGTCAGCACGGCCCAGCTGGAGTTTCAGCAGTATTTTCCGCAGGCCGGCTGGGTCGAACACGACCCCGAAGAGATCTGGTCGACCACGGTTCAGGTTTGCCGCACGGTGATGAACGAAAACGGGGTGACGGCGGATGACATCGCCGGCTTGGGCATCACCAACCAGCGGGAAACCACGGTGGTCTGGGATCGCGATACAGGAGAGCCGGTGCACAATGCCATCGTCTGGCAGGACCGGCGCACAGCCGATTTCTGTAAGGCGCTGCGCGAGGACGGGCATGAGCCCGAGATCACGGCCACGACCGGGCTGTTGTTGGATCCCTATTTCTCGGGCACCAAGGTGAAATGGATCCTTGACGCGGTGCCGCGCGGCCGGGCGCGCGCGGCGCGGGGCGAGCTGTTGTTCGGGACGGTCGACAGTTTCCTGATCTGGCGGCTGACTGGGGGTGCGGCGCATGTGACTGACGCGACCAACGCGGCGCGCACGCTGTTGTATGATATCCATAAGGGAACCTGGAGCCAGGATATCTGTGACCTTCTGGACGTACCGATGGCGATGCTGCCAGAGGTTCGGGATTGTGCCGGTGAGTTCGGGTGGTGCCGGATGTCTGTCCTGGGTGGCGAGATCCCCATTCTGGGGGTGGCCGGGGATCAGCAGGCGGCGATGATCGGGCAGGCCTGTTTCACGCCGGGCATGATGAAATCTACCTATGGGACTGGATGTTTCGCTTTGCTGAATACAGGTGCAAAGGCGGTGACATCAGAGCACCGCATGCTGACCACGATCGCTTATCAGCTGGACGGCGTGCCGACTTACGCCCTGGAAGGCTCGATCTTTGTGGCCGGGGCGGCGGTGCAATGGCTGCGCGACGGTTTGGGGATCATTTCCGAGGCATCGGATACCGGCACGCTTGCGCCGCAGGCCGATCCGTCGCAACAGGTCACGCTGGTACCGGCCTTTACCGGGCTGGGGGCACCGTACTGGAGGCCCGATTGCCGGGGGGCGGTGTTCGGGCTGACCCGCGGCACCGGTGCGGCGGAACTGGCTCGTGCGGCGCTGGAAAGTGTTGGTTACCAAACCCGCGACTTGTGGGAGGCGATGCGCGCCGATTGGAGGGCTGAGGCAGACGTGGTCCTGCGCGTCGACGGTGGTATGAGCGGAAGCGACTGGACCATGCAAAGCCTGGCGGACATCCTGGGCGCTCCGGTGGATCGGCCGGCCATGCGGGAAACGACCGCGCTGGGCACCGCCTGGCTGGCGGGGATGCAGGCTGGGCTTTATCCGGGCATGATGGAGTTTGCCGAGAACTGGTTACTGGACCATCGTTTCCAGCCGATCCGACCGGAGGCTGAACGCGAGGCCGGGTACACCCGCTGGCGGCGTGCGGTTCGGGCGGTAATGGCCTACTGACAGAGCAGCGGAGTCTCCCGCCCGTCATCGGACATTGGCATGCCCTCTTCCCGTTGGGCCGGGCGCCGCGCGACGCGCGGCGCGCGCGGAGAGCTGCCGCGCCGCCCTTTTGGGAGGCGCCGGGCCCAAGGCGTCTCGCCCATCTTTGATGGGGGAAGAAAGCTGCGGGAGTTCTTCCGCCTAGCTGTGGAACCTCAACAAGTTGTTCCTATCCAGGCCAAAGCGCCCGGCCTTGAACATGAGACACGAACACCCTGCCGCGCCTTCGACGTTCTCGGGATATTCGTGTCACGATATGATTCAGGTAAAAGGCCAGACGCTGTAGTACTTGGCTGACGTGGTCACAGGCCACAGGATGCGACCGGTCCAGATCGATTCGCCCTCGTCCGGGTACCTCTGTGCGCGCAAGGCAGAATGGACGCCATTGGCTGCCATGACCATGCTCCCTGCCATTCGCTCGCCGTTTTCCAGAAGCAGATCCGCACCATTCTCTCTGTTTTCAAACGCGATAATGCGCATTCCGGTCACAATGCAGCCCGGCCTGTTTCGTCAGAACGGCATGCAACACGACCTGCAATTCTCCGCGATGGACCGAATATTGCGGCCTGGCATAGCCAGCGACCCTCCCACGGGTTCTTCCCAAACGGTCTTTCCGAATTTGGAGTAGAAACCCAGCATCTATGTGCGCACATCGATCTGGTGCAGCGTCAGCCCAAGTGTCAGTCCGGCAATGCCACCACCGGCGATCAGAATGGTCATGGTCGTTCTCTCCGTCAGGGCCCGGTTTCTTGAGCCTCCCTGCGGTAGAATTGCAAGCCTCAGATTTTCGAAGACAATCGCAGATCGGGGCCAAAGATCGTGTCGGCATGGTTCTTCAGGTAGATCTTGAGCCATGGCGTGAAACGGTCCGGGTGCCGCCCGATTTCGGCCAGAAGATCGTGATAGTCTGTCCAGCGGATTTCCATCACTTCATCGGGATCCGGATCAATCTCCAGATCGCCAAAGGTTCGGGCCAGAAAGACGTCCACCGCTTCGAATTCAACCATCCCCTTGCCGACATCGGCGCGGTATTCGAGGTGGTGGCGGAACTCGGGGAACAGACCGGTGATGCCCAGTTCCTGTTTCAGCCGCCGTATCGCGCAGACGTCCGAGGATTCGTTCCAATGCGGGTGGGTACAACAGGTGTTCGCCCAGAGACCGGGCGTGTGGTATTTCCCCAAGGCGTTCGTTGTCGTCAGGACTTCTGAGAACGCGGTGGCATTGATCGCCGTCTCGGCTATCTGGGTGGTGCTGTTAGTCATTGCCGAAATCGTTTACCACACGATGATTGCGGTGATTTCGCCGAGCGACGCTGGCAAAGCGGACGAAAGAGATCGGTTGATTGATCTCAAGGCAGAGCGAAATGCGAGTTTGGTGCTGGGCATTGGATTGATTTGGCTAATTGCCTGGATAGTGGCTCAGAGTGTGTTGGGGGCATATCCGGTGCCGCAACCGCTGGAAATCGTGGTGCTTATTCTATTGGCTATTACGATATCCGAGCTCGCTAAACTCGCCAGCCAGATATGGCACTATCGCATGGGCAGCTGATGAAAAAATGCCGCGTACGTAACACTATCCGCAAACTGCGTTTCGAGCATGGTGAGATGACGCAGCAGCAGCTGGCCGACCAGGTTGGGGTCACTCGCCAGACCATAGTTGCTATCGAGAAAGAGAAATATTCGCCATCCCTGGAGGCGGCGTTTCTCATTGCCGCTGCTTTCAACGAACCATTGGAGGCTGTTTTTCGCTATGACCCGGATTCGTAACCGAATCCGCTGGTCGCCAGGCACACTTTGATGCTTGCAGGATCACTGGCTGTATTTTACCGTACTTGTATTTCTTCAGCTGGCATCACGGACAGGGCGGGACGAATTAGTGCCGCCGCTTAGCACGCCGCACTTGATCGCTGTTGCTGCCTGCCCTGATATATCTGCAGAGCACGATGGAGCGGCGCGCTAAGTATGCCGTAGCCTTTAGCATCGAATTTCTCTGGCGCCCGGTACGGCAGCCGGGCATATTTGAATTTGTCAAAAAACTATTCGTCGAAGCGTGAGGGATGTCATGTTTGTTTCCAGGTACGACGGATGAACCAGAATTCCGTTGTCGGTGTTCATTGGAGTTTTTGGGTAATCGGCTGGGTCGGGCTGATTTTCAATCTGATTGGCTGCATAAATTACCTGTCACAAATGAGCCCCGAGAATGTGGCTTTAATGCCTGACGCATATCGCGCGATGGTAGCAAGCCGGCCTGCATGGGGCACCGGCGCATTTGCGGTCGCAGTTTTTGGTGGTGCGCTGGGATGCTGCCTGTTTATCCTCAGAAAAGCTGTTGCGATCTATGTGTTTATCGCTGCCCTGATAGCGGTGGTAGGCGCGCAACTGCCGTTTTTCTCAATGGTCAATTTTCTGCCTTCGGCGTGGATTGGCTGGTTCA
>JBFHMM010000241.1:0-5838 GCA_041594355.1 Paracoccaceae bacterium
ACCTCGCCAATCAATTCGTTGCCGGCATCGTCAAAGGCGCGCACGGCGTTGCCAAGAGACCGGCATTGCATTTCACCGGCGCGCACCGGCATCATCACATTGCCGCAGACAAAGGCGCCGGCGAGATCGGTGCCGCCCGAAATCGGCGCAAGCCACACGTCGGGACGAAGGGCGTCGTATATCCAGTCGTAGCCGTCCGATGTCAGCGGCGACCCGGTGGTTCCCACCGAGACCAGCGCGTCCAGGTCCAGTTCGTCACGCGGCCGGATTCCCGCCTTGATGCACGCGGTGACAAAGGCGGCCCCGATCCCGGCATACGTGACCTTTTCGTTGGCGATAAATCGCCAGAATTCCATCATATCAGGATGGTTCGGCGCCCCGTCGAACAGGGCCACGGACGCCCCCTGCCCCAAGGCGGTGAACTGGGTGTTCCACATGATCCAGCCCGATGACGTCAACCAGCAAAACCTGTCACCAGTGCGCAGATCCTGGTGCAACGATTGCTTGGCCCCTTCGAGCATGATCCCGCCGTGACCATGCACGATCGGTTTCGGGTTGCCCGTCGTTCCGGATGAATACACGACCCACAAGGGATGATCGAAGGCGACCTGCGCAAAGTCGTGGCTTGCGTCCGTGCCGGTAAGCTCGGACCAATTGACCGCTCCGTCCGGCAAATCCTGAGCGACCGGCAGAATGACCAGCTGTTCCAGCGTTGGCAGCCTTTGGGCGATTTCAGTGATGACGG
The DNA here is from genome assembly GCA_041594355.1 of Paracoccaceae bacterium. GTDB lineage: Bacteria > Pseudomonadota > Alphaproteobacteria > Rhodobacterales > Rhodobacteraceae > JAIUZI01. Next base: position 746 of record JBFHMM010000241.1, read on the forward strand.
CGCTACGGTCGATCATCTTGCCCGCATGGACGTAGCCATCCTGCGCGATAAGTACCTTGGGTTCAATCTGGCGAAAACGGTCCAGGATGGCGACGTGCCCCATGTCGGGAGCGCAAAGCGACCAAATGGCCCCAAGGCTCGTCGTCGCAAGACAGGCGATCATGGCGGCCTCAGTATTTGGCAGTATTGCAACGACGCGGTCGCCCTGAGCCACCCCCATCCTGCGCAATTCGGCGGCTACACTGGCTACTTGGTCAGAGAACTCCCGCCAACTCAGTTCAGTCCGTCCGCTGGTTTCGGATCGCACAACAAGCGCGGTCGCGTCGGGTGTTCGGGCGGCCTGCCGCAGGATCAACTCGGCAAAATTCAGCCGCGCACCCGGAAACCAGACCGCGCCGGGCATTTTCCGTTCAGTCAGCACCTGATCGTAGGGCGCGCTGTGGGGGATATCAAAAAAAGTCCACATCGCGGACCAGAAACCATCCAGATCACTGACGCTCCACTCCCACAGTGCATTGAAATCCGCAAAGCTTAATCCGCGTTCCGTCTGCAGCCAGCGCATGAACTCCGCCATGCGGCTGCTATCAGCACGCTCGGCGCTCGGTGTCCAAAGGACGGGTCGTTTGGTGGTCATGACAGGATGGCTCCATGAGTTAGTGCCTTGAGCTCCGATCGTGCAGGATAAGAACTCGATGGGGCCAGCTGGGTAAAGAAGACCGCCGTCAAGTCCAGCACCGGGTCCACCCAGAAGAAGGTGGATGCCATGCCGCCCCAGCTGAAATCGCCGACGCTTCCCGGGCAGCGCACCCGGCCCGGGTCCAGCACCACCGAACCACCGATTCCAAAGCCCATGCCTTCCATCGGCTGTTCGGCAAAACTTTGCGGACCCATGGACGCGATGTCGCCGGGCAGATGATTGCGCATCATGAAGTCAAGCGTTTTGGGCGAAAGCAGCCGGCCTCCGGCGCATTCCCCGCCCCGCCGCAGCATTTCGGCAAAGCGCATATAGTCATCAATTGTCCCCACGAGCCCGCCACCACCGGAGTGCATCGTAGCCGATTCAAATGGCGATTTGCCGGCACGGTCGGTCAACCGCAGCGGATCGCCGCCAATTTTGGCCTCGTTCAGCGCCATGGCGCTTCCCGCGAGCGGTGTGTAGAGTGAGGCAAACCGGTCGCCGGTCCCCTTGGGCACCGAAAACGCCGTTTGCGTCATGCCAAGCGGGCCCAGGATTTCTTCGTCAAAGAACTGTGCCAGCGTCTTACCCGAGACCACCTCAATCACGTGCCCGATAATGTCGATGCCGATGGAATATTCCCAGCGGCTTCCGGGCTTGAATGCAAGCGGCAAGGCGGCCGCGTTCCGGCACATCCGATCCAACGGCCCCTGGCTAGGCCGGAACATTATATCCTGTTCATCCATTTCGCGGCTGAGGACACCGGGGTTGAACGGATAGCTCAGGCCGCTGGTATGGGTGAGCAGCTGATGCAGGGTCGGTGTGGCGCAGGGTTCAGTCTGGTCGATCCGTTCGGCACCAGGGATCAGGGCCTGCATCTCGCTGAATTCGGGAATGAAATCCGAAACCGGCCTGTCCAGATGGAACAACCCGCGTTCCGCGAGCATCATCAGCGCGACCGAGGTGATGGGTTTGGTCATCGAATAGATCCGAACCACCGTGTCGCGCTCGAACGGTAGGCCCGCTTCCACATTGCGGAGACCGGTGGCATTGAAGAAGACCTCCTCCCCGCCGCGAGCGATCAGGACAGAACTGCCCGCATACTTCCGTTCGGCGACATACCGTTCCTGCCAGTCTGCGATGCGGCCAAGTCTATCTGTGTCCAGTCCCCTGTTCCGCGTTGCTGCGATGTCCATTTTCCTGCTCCCCTAGATGCTGTCCGGCCTCGTGGTCCCGGCCACCCTTCTTCCTCTTTTTGTGGCCTTTTCCCGCCCCTGTGCAACTTTCTCGGACGAAACACCGCCCATATGCACATCAAAAACCGCAGCCTCGCGCGCCATGCCGCGTTCAAGGGTCTCACCGCTTCCGTCAGTGATCAGGCTACGAATCCGCCCAAGTGTGGTTTTGTCAGTCTCGGCGACCTGAGCCGCCAGTTCAGCGGCCCGGGTCATCAACATGTCAGCGGAAATGACTTCGTTGACCAGCCCCCAGTTCCAGGCGGTTTCTGCGTCAACAAACTCTCCGGTCAGGCTCATCTGCCGGGCCCGGTTGATCCCGATTAGCCGCGGCAAGACCTGTGTCATTCCCCAGGACGGGGTGATCCCGACACGGGCATGGGTATCGGCAAACATGGCGTTATCCGAGGCAATCAGAAAGTCACCCATCAGGGCGAGTTCTAGCCCGCCGGTGATGGCAAATCCGTTCACGGCGCTGATCACCGGATGCGGACAGCTGCGCACGACCGAAACGAGGCTGCCCTCCCCGTGCCAGGTGAAATGTGTTTTTATATCAGCAGCTTTCGCCAACTCCTTAAGGTCTACGCCGCAACTGAATGCGCGGCCGGAGCCAGTCACAACGATGGCGCGCAGGCTCGGGTCGGCCGACAATTCCCGAAACGTCCGCACCAATTCCGAGATCATGCACTTTGACAGCGCATTCAGCGCCTTGGGACGGTTCAATGTGATGAACGCAATCGGACCCTCTACCGACAACAGAACAGGGTTGTCACTCATGGCAGGCTCTCCCTGTTGTATCAGCCTATCATCCGCTGCATCGCATCTTTGGTTTCGGCGTTGAACCACCCGCCCGCAGGGGCGTTCCTGCCCTTTCGCAAGGCGCTTTCGATGGTTGCAATGGCACTGCCCCGGATTTGACGTTTGATCGAGGCGTAGGTGATCGCAGGCAAGGCGGCAAGCTTTCGCGCTTCTTGCAATGCCCGCGGCAAGACGGTTTTGGCGTCTTTTTCCAGAACATCCACGATGCCGGCTGCCAATGCGGCGTCGGCCCCGATCGGCTGACCGGTCAGCATCAGCCGCCGCAACATATCCGGCGACAGGGTCGCGCGGGCAATCTCAAGCGGACCAATCGGGAAGTCCGCGCCAACCCGCACTTCCGCCAGACCCAGGCTGGCCTTGGGGCCGGCCACCCGCAGGTCGCTGCCAAGAACAAAGAAGAGCCCGCCGGCAATCGCGGCACCGTTGATTGCGACGACGGTCGGCTTGGGAAAGGTAAACAAAGCCAGAAATCCGACGTTCAGCGCCTCGACGATCGCGTGCTGTTGTTCAAGAGTGAAATGCTGCGCCTCCTTCAGATCAAGACCGGCGGACAAAGCCTTGAATGGGCTCGACAAAACCAGAGCGCGTACGGATTGATCCGCCTCCAGTTCCTTCAACATTTCGGCGAAGTCGAACAGAAAGGCCGGGCTTAGGGCGTTAACCGGTGCCCGGTTCAGGCAAATCTCGGTTACCCCATCAGGATGATCGGTTCGGATCAAGTGGTCGGCGCTGCTCATTTTGTCTCCTTCAGCTTTCTTTTTTGTCGTTCTTTCGCCAAGTCCGGCTGGATCGTCGCGCGCACGGTCCGCGCCTCAAGCGGCTCACCACAGTCAGGGCAGATCAGGTACGGTTGTATCTCGTGTCCGCAAGCCTTGTGCGTTAACGTTACCGAACCGTCGCGAGCCAGCCATTTGTCACCCCAGGCCTTGAGCATAACGAGCATTGGCCAAAGATCCCTGCCTTTCTCCGTGACCACATATTCATATCGTGGGGGGTGATCGCTGTAGGCGCGTTTGGTCAGGATTCCGTCGGCACATAGCTGTTTCAGCCGCTGGCTCAGGATGTGGGGCGAGGCGCCAGTATGGCGCTGGAAATCGTCGAACCGGCGTGATCCCAAAAAAATCTCGCGCAGTATCATCAGTATCCAGGGGTCGCCTACCCGCTCGACGGCCCGAGAAATGGCACAGGTGGTGTTGGCGAGATCGGCGCGGCTCATATTGACATCCTTCAAATACTGAAGTTACCTTTTTCCCAGTGCGGGTCAATCGGAATATGACCCGAAAACGGGAGGATAGATGAAACTCTATTATGCACAAAACAGCCGCGCAGTCCGTATTGCATGGCTGCTCGAAGAGTTGGGCCTGGAATACGAGATCGAGAAATTCGCCCTCGGCGAACGCGCAATGCGCGAAGACCAATACAAGTCCATCCACCCGATGGGTCGTGTTCCCGCTCTGGAAGACGGAGACGTGACCCTTTTTGAATCCGGCGCGATCGTTCAGTATATTCTTGCCCTACACTCCGATGGCCGGATGGCCCCAGCGCCGGGGTCAAAAGAATTCCCCAACTACCTACAATGGTTGCATTATTGTGAAGGTATGATCATGCCCCCGATCAACACGATCGTGGTCGAGACCATCCTGCTCCCTCCGGAACGGCGCACCGAATTGAACGTGAAACGCGCGACCAAGCTGCTTGGCCAGATGTTGAGCGCGGTTGAGGCGCATATGGAAGGCCGCGATTTTCTGGCCGGTGACTTCAGCGGTGCGGATATCATGACTGGCCATTCCGTGGTTGTTTCGCGAAATCTGGTTAAGGCCGACTTTAGCGCCTTTCCCAATTTGACGCGCTATGCCGACAATTTGTTGCAACGCCCTGCCCTGCAAACCGCGATGTCGCTTTGACCGCGCCGGTCGCGCTGATCGTCGGGGCCGGCGACTATATTGGCGCGACCATCGCCCGACGTTTCGCAGCTAGCGGATTCACCGTCTGCATGGGGCGCCGAAACGGCGACAAACTGGCGCCATTGGTAGAAAAAATCACCTTAAGCGGCGGAAAATCGTACGGATATTCTATGGACGCGCGCAAAGAAGAAAACGTGATCGACCTCTTTGCGCGCGTTGAAGATCATGGCCCCATCGAGGTGATGATCTTCAACGTTGGCGGCAACGTCCAGTTCCCGATCCGGGACACAACGGAACGGGTGTTTCGCAAGGTCTGGCTGATGGCCTGTTATGGCGGGTTCCTAGCCGGACGCGAGGCGGCGCGGTACATGATTCCACGCAAGCGCGGCAGCATCTTTTTTTACTGGGGCCATCGCCTCTCTTCGGGGCGGCGATGGATATGCCGCTTTTGCCTCGGCC
>JBFHMM010000242.1:0-5834 GCA_041594355.1 Paracoccaceae bacterium
CGGCGGGTCGAACCAGGCGCGGCGCCAGATGGCGAGGTCGAAGCGTTCCCCGAGCAGCGGCACGAAGCGCAGGCCGAAGAGGCCGGACAGCGCCCCAAGCCCGAACCCGGCGTCGGCCTTGCCGTCGTGCAGGGTGATGGCCAGTTCTTCTTCGGTGCGGGCGCGGGCGGGCAGGGGGCGGATGTCGGAGGCGTCGAGCCCGGCGGCGGCGAGCCGGTCGATGAACTGGCGCTGGCCTGCGGCGCTGTCCTGCCGCATCACTACCCGACGGCCCTTGAGATCTGCAAATCCGGCAATGTCCTCGACTCCGGGCGCGAGCAGCAACCCGCGCTGGCGGCGGGCGATTTCGACCAGCACCACGGGGGCCTCGCCAAGGGCGGCGCAGAGCGCGTCGCGGTTCCAGCCATTATCTTCGCGGATGTGCAGCCCGGCGGCCTGGGCGCTGCGCGCCGCCAGCCGGTCGAGCCCGTCGAAGGAGCCATCATAGAAGCTCGCCAGTCCCGAACCGCTTTCGCGCAGGGCCCAATCCAGCAGCGGATCATGGCTGCCGGCGAGGATCGGGGGCAGCGGCGGTTGGGCCACCACCGGCCCTTCGCGCGAGGCGTTGAGCCAGGCGATCACGTCCGCCCTTGGGAACAGCAGCTTGCCCACGGCGCGCACATGGGGCACTTCGCCGGTGGCGGCCAGATCATAGACCTTGCGTTCGCCGATGCGCAGCAGATCGGCCAGTTCACGGGTGGTCAGGTAATCGGGCATTGGCCCTTACTCCGATTGGGTCGCCCGGCGCAGGTAGTCCACCAGATCGGCGCGGTCGGCGGGATTGGTGATGCGCTGCATCGGCATCTTGGTGTCCGGAATGTAATGGTCCGGGCCCAGATCGAAAAGCGCGTTTATGCTGTCGGCGTCCCAGATGATCTGGGCGTCGGCCAGCGTGTCGGAGTAGCTGTAGTCGCTGACGGTGCCGGCGCGGCGGCCGAACAGCCGGTAGAGCGTCGGGCCGGCCTTGCGGGCGGTGGTTTCGCCGAGGGCGTGGCAGATGGAGCATTTGCGGGCGAATTGCCGTTCGCCGTTCTCCATCTCGCCGGGGTCCCGGAGAAAGCTGCGTTCGGTGTCCGCCATCTGCCGGTGTTCGGCGAGCGAAGCGACGGGCCATGAATACATCGCGTCGTCGAGCCCGCCGGCGTGGATGTTCTGGCTGCCGGGGGAGAAGGCCAGCGCCCAGACCGGGCCGCGCAGGGTGGCGCGGAAATCGTGGGCGATGCGCCATGTCGTGGTGTCGATCACCATGATGTAGCCTTCGCCGTCGCCCACGGCGAGCAGACCGCCATCGTGGCTGAGCGCGAGGGCGAGGATCGGGCGGCGGTCCAGGGTGAAATCGCGCAGCGCGGCTCCGGTGGCGACGTCGATGACGCGGGTCACCCCGTCGACCGCACCATAGGCGAGCCAGCCGGCGTCGTGGTTCAGCACCAGTTCGTTGATGCCGAAGCCGTGGCGCAGGATCTGGGCGGTTTCGAGCCCGGTGGCCACGTCCCAGCTGCGCAGGGTGCCGTCGGTGCTGGCGGAATAGAGCGTGCGGTGGTCGGCGGAGAAGGCCACGGCGTTGACACCGGCCTGATGCCCGGTCAGCTGCCGGGGCGCGCCGCCGTCCAGCGGCCAGAGGCCGATGGAGCCATCCCAGCTGGCGGAAGCGATCAGACCGGGGGCGGCGGCCAGCCCCATCACCTTGCCCTGATGCCGGCCGATGATGCGGCCGGGCGAGGACCAGAGCCGCACGGTGAAATCGTCGCTGCCCGAGAGCACCATGTCGCCATCGAACAGTACGGTGTTGACGGCGGCCTCGTGCCCGTCCAGCCATTGCGGCGCGCCGTTGGGCCAGAGGCCGACGGAATTGTCGAAACTGGCGGTGGCGATGGTGCCATCGGGGGCCGTGGCGATGTCCATGACCGGACCGCCGTGGCCCTTGAGGGTAAAGAAATCCTGTGCCGTACCCAGCGACGGCCAGAGAGCGAGGAACAGCGCGGCCAGGCGCAAGGATCTACTCGGCCGCTTTGGGCGGGTCGTCGGCCAGGGTTTCGGCCACCGGTACGCCCAGCCCGATGATTTCGAGTTCGCGGTTGAGGTCAAACAGACCGTTTTCGAACAGACCCAGGCCGTTGGCGCAGGGGATCACCACCGCGTCAACGCTGGCCAGCTTTTCGATCTGATCGAGTTTGACGCCGAATGCCTTGGTGCGCGGCTTTTCGGGGCGCTGCACGTCGACGGGGATTTTCACCCCGGTGTCTTCTTCCTGTTGCCTGATCCGGGCCAGGAGCGTCTTGGGGGGCACACCCATCGGGCTGGAGGTTCTATCGACTTTCGCACGCGCCTGTTTCAGCCCGTCGGGCACGATGTCGGCGGCGATGTTGCTATCGGTCTGGTTCAGCAGCGTGGTGATTGCAGCATTGGTCATGGGTTCATCCCCTTGCGGCCATAGCTGGCCCCGGCGGCGCCGCGCGACAGGAATTCGGTAAAAGCGTGCATCAGGCGGCTGAACGGGAAGTAGATCAGCCAGATGTTGACGAAAAGCATGTGGGTGGCGCGCAGGGCGACTACGGATTCCTGCATGGCAAGGCAGCCGGTGAGCATCGTCAGGAAGGTCAACCAGGTGTCGATGTGATTATCCCAGTCGCTGATCTGGCGCATCGCCGGGTCCGAGAACCGGCGCGCCCAGAGCACGATCAGCCCGGCGAAGGCGATCTCGGCAGCGATGATGAAGCCCCAGCGTGGCAGGGCGGGCCAGCTGAGCCCGGTGAAGCGTTCGACAAAGGCGATGTGGGGGGCGGCAAAGAACAGAAGCACGAAAAAGCCAAGGTGAAAGCCGAAGCCGCCGAGGATGTCCATCCAGGTGCGTTCGGCGAAGAGGCCGCGCGGGAAGAAGTGGCGCAGGTTGCCCTTCCGCCTGCCGACCGTGGCAGAGCCGCGCGGCGGCGCGAGATCGGGTTTCTTGCCGAAGCGCAGGATACCGATGATCCGCCACAGCCCGGCGGTCACAAAGATGGCGGCGGCGGCATAGTACATCGGGCCTTCGACGAATTCGAGAAAGCTCATGCCGTGCCCTCCGCCGTGCCCGCGCCGGTGGGGGCGGTGTCGTCGTGGTCATGGGTGACCTTTTCGCCGGTCACCTCTTCGTACCACAGGTCATGGTGTTCCTTGGCCCAGTTCACGTCGACCTCGCCGCGCAGCATGGAATCGAGCGAGCCCTCCATGCCGACGGAACCGACATAGGCGTGCCCCATGGCAAAGCAGATCATACCGAGCGCGCCGATGGCGTGCAGGATGGTGGCGGCCTGATGGAACCGCAGGTTGTCCGACAGCCAGGGGAACAGCAGGAAGAGGCCGGTAACGCTGATCATGAGGCCGACCAGGACGACGACCCAGTACCAGGTCTTTTCCCCGAAGTTGTAGTGGTTGGAGGAGGCGTGGCCACCGATCAGCCCGCCGCCCTTGAGGATCCAGCCGAAATCGGCTTTCTGGAAGAAGTTGCCCTTCATGAAGCGGACGATGACGATCAGCAGCGACAGGATGAAAACGGGACCGAACAGGTTGTGGCCCTGAAGGGCGGCGTTGTTGAGCACGCCGTTGAAGGATTTAAGCGTTGTCACGACACTGTCGTCCATACCGAGCTTGCCGACCATCAGCCATTCGCCCAGCCCTTTGACGAGGACGGGCCGTCCAAGCAGGATGATGAGCCCCGAGAGCGCCATCAGGATGAAGGTGGCGGCGAGGAACCAGTGGGCGACGCGGTGCGACATGGAAAATCGCGGGATGGTTTTACCGGCGCGGCCGCCACGGATCATGATCCGGCCCCGGATCAGGTAGAACAGGGCGATCAGGCAGATCGCGCCAAGCAGGACCCAGCCGGCGTATTTGATCAGGTAGTCGTGGCGGATCATCCGCCAGTCGTCGCCGATCACCTGCATCAGCTGGCTGGCGGCGGTGCTGGAGGAGGGGCTGGCATTGGCGGAGCCGTCGCGCAGAGCGCGCCAGATGTCGCTGTCGGAGGCATAGCCGCGCGTGCCGAGCTGGGGCACCGATCCGGGCGGCACCGTCTCGGGTTTGGGGGGCTGACCCAAGGGCAGGGAATAATCGCCGCTGAGGCCGAGGCCTCGCTGGCGCTCCATGATGCTTTCGCGGGTCTGCATGCCGGAATCCTGGGCGGATGCCGGATCGCCGGTGGCGACAATCAGACAGATCGCCAGAAAAGAAAGGATATGGCGCATCGGCTGGCGTCCTTGTTGCGGGTGATGCGTTCGATGCCGACGGGAAGGTGTCCCGCCGGGCCGTAGATCATGGCATGTCAGGCGGGCAAATTGCCCACCGACACGTTGCCGGTCTCAGCCGCCCTTCTGATCGTAGGCGGTGCCCCAGCCCCAGGCGCCGGTGCCGAAGCCACGGGCCACCACGCGTTCGCGGTAGATGGCCGAGACCACGTCGCCGTCGCCAGCGAGCAGCGCCTTGGTTGCGCACATTTCAGCGCAGAGCGGCAGCTTGCCCTCGGCGATCCGGTTGCGGCCGTATTTGGAGAATTCCGCGTTGGAATGGGTCTCTTCGGGGCCACCGGCGCAGAAGGTGCATTTGTCCATCTTGCCGCGCGATCCGAAGTTGCCCGCCTGCGGGTACTGCGGCGCGCCGAAGGGGCACGCGTAGAAGCAATAGCCGCAGCCGATGCACAGGTCCTTGGAGTGCAGCACGACGCCTTCTTCGTTCTGGTAGAAGCAATCCACCGGGCACACCGCCATGCAGGGCGCGTCGGAACAGTGCATGCAGGCCACAGAGATCGACCGTTCTCCGGGTTTGCCATCGTTGATGGTCACCACCCGGCGGCGGTTGATGCCCCAGGGCACCTCATGTTCGTTCTTGCACGCCGTGACGCAGGCATTGCATTCGATGCAGCGCTCAGAGTCGCAGAGAAACTTTGCTCTTGCCATGTCGGTTCTCCTTTACGCTGCCCAGATTTTGCAGAGAGTGGCCTTGGTCTCCTGCATCTGGGTCACTGAATCGTAGCCATAGGTCTGGGCGGTGTTGGACGCCTCGCCCAGGACATAAGGATCGGCACCCTTGGGATATTTGTCCCGCCGGTCCTCGCCCTGGAAATGGCCGCCGAAGTGGAATGGCATGAAGGCCACGCCGGACCCCACCCGTTCGGTCACCATAGCCATCACCTTGACCTTGCCGCCTTCGGGTCCTTCGACCCAGACCTGTGCGCCGTCCCGCACACCAAGGTTGTTGGCGTCGCGCGGGTTGATTTCGACGAACATGTCCTGCTGAAGCTCGGCTAGCCATGGGTTGGACCGGGTCTCGTCGCCGCCGCCCTCGTATTCGACCAGCCGGCCAGAGGTCAGGATCATCGGGTAGTCCCTTGAAAAGTCCTGCTTCTGGATCGACTCGTACATGGTCGGCAAGCGGTAAAACTTGCGGTCCTCGTAGGTCGGATAGTCGGCCACCAGGTCGCGCCGGTTGGTGTAGAGCGGCTCGCGGTGGACCGGCACCGGGTCGGGGAAGGTCCAGACCACGGCGCGCGCCTTGGCGTTGCCGAAGGGGGCGCAGCCGTGGGCGATGGCGACCCGCTGGATGCCGCCTGAGAGGTCGGTTTTCCAGTTGGTCTTGGGCCCCGCCACGGCGTCGATGGCGGCGCGTTCGTCGTCGGTCAGGTCGCCGTCCCATCCGAGGTCCATCAGCATCTGCATGGTGAACTCGGGGTAGCCGTCCTGAATTTCCGATCCGACGCTTGCCACCCCTTCGGCCAGCAGGTTCTGACCGTCACGCTCGACGCCGAAGCGCGCGCGGAAGGTCAG
>JBFHMM010000243.1:0-5833 GCA_041594355.1 Paracoccaceae bacterium
CCCCGATTTCGCAACCCGAGAGGCCGCCGAGGCCCGCAAGGCGCGGCTGTTCTCGCGCATCAACAAGGCCGATGCCTGGTTTCAGGTGCTGGGCCTGAGCTGGATGACCCCCGTGCTCAAGGCGCTGGCCGGCGACAACCCCCGTGCGCAGGTCAAGGAGATCTGGCGGCTGCTGGGTGTTCCGCTGGTCGCCATCGTGGGTTTTCTGTTCGTCTGGGCGACACTGGCGCCCACCGTGCAAACCTCGCTCGGCGCCATTCCCGGTCCGGCCCAGGTCTGGGAGCAGGTCGAGAACCTGCATGCCGACGCCGTTCGCGAGCGCGCTAAAGAGGCGGCGTTTTACGAGCGTCAGGACGTGCGCAATGCCAAGCTGATCGAGGCGGGCAAGGAAGACCGGGTAAAAATTCGCGCCTATACCGGCAAACCGACCTATTACCAGCAGATCTGGACCTCGATCAAAACCGTGTTCTTCGGCTTCCTGCTGGCCACCGTTGTGGCGGTGCCGCTGGGCATCCTGGGCGGGCTGTCGCCCACCGCAAATGCCGCGATGAACCCTTTGATCCAGATCTTCAAGCCGGTGTCGCCGCTGGCCTGGCTGCCGATCGTGACCATGGTCGTTTCCGCCGCCTATACCGTCAATGACGGGCTGTTCACCAAGTCGTTCCTGACCTCGGCGATCACCGTGACGCTGTGTTCGCTGTGGCCGACGCTGATCAACACCTCGCTGGGTGTGGCGAGCATCGACAAGGACCTGGTCAATGTCTCCAAGGTTCTGAAAATGGGCACCTGGTCCAAGATCACCAAGCTGGTGCTGCCTTCGGCTCTGCCGCTGATCTTTACCGGCTTGCGCCTGTCGCTCGGTGTCGGCTGGATGGTTCTGATCGCCGCCGAGATGCTGGCGCAGAACCCGGGTCTGGGCAAATTCGTCTGGGATGAATTCCAGAACGGGTCGTCCAACTCGCTTGCCAAGATCATGGTGGCTGTCTTCACCATCGGCATCATCGGCTTCCTGCTGGACCGCCTGATGTACGCCATCCAGTCGCTCTTTACCTTCACGAACAACCGGTGATCCCCATGGCTGTGATTGAATTCAACGACGTCTGGCAAAGCTTTGGCGAAGGCACCGGCAAGGTGGATGTGCTCAAGGGCATCGACCTGAAGGTTGAAGAGGGTGAATTCCTGGTGCTGCTGGGCTTCTCCGGCACCGGCAAGACCACCCTGATCAACCTGATGGCGGGGCTCGCCACCCCCGCAAAGGGCTCGGTCACCTTCAAGGGCCAGCCGATCACCGGCCCCGGCCCGGAACGCGGGGTGATCTTCCAGAACTACTCGCTGATGCCCTGGCTTACGGTCAACGGCAATGTGGGCCTGGCGGTGGACACCATGTTTCCCGGCCTGTCCAAGGCCGAGCGCGCCGAAAAGGTCGCCCATTACGTCAAGATGGTCGGCCTTGACCACGCCACCACCCGCCGCCCGGCAGAGCTTTCGGGCGGCATGCGCCAGCGGGTCAACGTGGCCCGTGCGCTGGCGATGAACCCAGAGGTGCTGCTGCTGGACGAGCCGCTCAGCGCGCTCGACGCGCTGACGCGCGCCAACCTTGCCGACGAGATCGAGGCGATCTGGGACGCGGACAAGAAGACCTGCGTGCTGATCACCAATGACGTGGACGAGGCGATCATCCTCGCCGACCGCATCATCCCGCTGAACCCCGATGGCACCCTTGGCGATGAATTCAAGGTCACCATCCCGCGTCCGCGCGACCGGGGCGAGATGAACCACAACGACGAATTCAAGAAACTGCGCGCCGATGTCACCAACTACCTGATGGACGTGGGCATCGAGGCCAAGGTCGAAAACAACCGCGAACTGCCCGATGTCACCCCGATCCACGGCGGCATCCCCACTGCCGTGGCCGAGGCGCAAAAGGGCATGATCGACCGCAATTTCCTGGACTTCAGCCAGTTGCACAAGGTCTACCCCACGCCGAAAGGGCCGCTCACCGTAGTCGAGGATTTCAACCTGAAAATGAACCGGGGCGAGTTCATCTCGCTGATCGGGCATTCGGGTTGCGGCAAATCCACCGTTCTGACCATGGCCGCCGGGCTGAACTCCATCTCCAAGGGCGCGATCCGGCTTGATGGCCGCCACGTCGAGGGCGCCGACCCCGAACGCGCCGTGGTGTTCCAGTCGCCCAACCTCTTCCCTTGGCTGACCGCACGGGAAAACTGCGCCATCGGCGTCGACAAGGTCTACCCCAAGGCCAGCATCGCCGAACGTCAGGACGTGGTGGAATACTACCTCGAACGGGTCGGTCTCGCCGATGCGATGGACAAATCCGCCGCCGACATGTCGAACGGCATGAAGCAGCGGGTCGGCATCGCGCGCGCCTTTGCGCTCTCGCCCAAGCTGCTATTGCTCGACGAACCCTTTGGCATGCTCGACAGCCTGACGCGCTGGGAATTGCAAGAGGTGCTGATGGAGGTCTGGTCCCGGACCAAGGTCACCGCCGTCTGCGTCACCCATGACGTGGACGAGGCGATCCTGCTGGCCGACCGCGTGGTGATGATGACCAACGGCCCGCAGGCCACCATCGGCAAGATCGTCGATGTCGACCTACCGCGCCCGCGCTCGCGCAAGGCGCTGCTGGAACACCCCGACTACTACCTCTACCGCGAACAGGTACTGAACTTCCTCGAGGAATACGAACACGGCGCCAAGGGAAAATCCGAAACCAAAGCCGAGGCCGAGGCAGCGGATTCAGGCAAGCAGGAGGCCGCATGATGGATCTCGCGTTGGATGCGCAACAGCGTACGTTTATCTCGGTTGCCGAGGTCTGGGTCCCCAGCGGTGACAAGCTAGTGCTCGAAAGCGGCAACTACGGCGGGCTCGACGCATTCGCCGCGGCCTCGGGCAAGGAAAGCTTCGCCATGGGCGAGGGGCTTCCGGGCAAGGCCTGGGCCGAGGCCCGACCGGTGGTGCTCAAGGAATTCGATGGCTCCTATTTCAAGCGTACCGAAGCCGCCAAGGCCGTTGGCCTGACCGCCGCCGTGGCGATCCCGGTGTTTGCCGGTGACGATCTCAAGGCGGTTCTGGTGGTGATCTGTTCCGATGACGACGAACGCATCGGCGCCATCGAGGTCTGGAAGGAAAAAGACGACCTGCTGATGCTCGACGACGGTTATTACGGCGCCGCCAAGCATTTCGAGTGGGTGTCGCAGCACACGCATTTCCCGCGCGGGCAGGGCCTGCCGGGCGGTGTGCTGGCCGCCGATACGCCAATTCTGATGCGCGATCTGGGATCGGGGTACAAGTTCATCCGCTCCGAAAGTGCGGGCAAGGCCGGGCTGACAACCGGTCTGGGCCTGCCGGTACCGGTTCCGGGTGATGACGACTTCGTGCTGACCCTGCTGTCGGCGCGCGGCACGCCCATCGCCCGCCGGTTCGAGATCTGGGACGCCCGCGCCGCCAAGGTCGGCAGATCGGGCGGCGCGGTGTTGATCGACGGCATCTGCGCCCGCGAAGGCCGCCTTTGGGACGAGGACAAGGAACGTCGGGTCGCTGCCTGGCAGGGTCTGATCGGCCGGGTGCTGGGCACCGGTATTCCCGTCGTCGAAAGCGGCAATGTTCCCGGCCTTGCCGGATACGACTCGCTCGTCGCCCTTCCCATCCACTCCGACAACGAACTCTCCCACGTTGTCGCATGGTACTGCTGAGAGGTCCGTCATGAAAAAACTAGTTGTCATCGGGGCCGGCATGGCCTCTGGCCGGGTTCTCGAACACCTGTTCGAAGCCGACCCCGCCGCCTACGACGTCACGCTGTTCAATGCGGAACCGCGCGGTAACTACAACCGCATCATGCTCTCTCCGGTGCTGTCGGGCGAAAAGAGCTTTGAGGAAATCGTCACCCATGACGATGACTGGTACGCGCAGAACAATGTCACCTGCCGCTTTGGCGAGGCCGTCACCGGCATCGATCGCGACCGCAAGGTGGTGATCGGCGTCAATGGCGAGGTTGCATACGACAAGCTGGTGATCGCCACCGGCTCTGCGCCCTTTATCATCCCGGTACCGGGCAAGGACCTGCCCGGCGTGGTCGCCTTCCGCGACCTCGACGATGTCGACAAGATGAAAGAGGCCGCTGCTGGAAACGGCCGCGCCGTGGTGATCGGCGGTGGCCTGCTGGGCCTCGAAGCCGCCGCCGCCCTGCGTCTGCAAGGCATGGAAGTCACCGTGCTGCACCTGATGGGCCACCTGATGGAACGGCAGCTCGACGAAAGCGCCGGCTTTCTGCTGCGCCGTGATCTGGAAAATCGTGGCATCGACGTGAAATGCCAGGCCTCCACCGCCGAGATCCTCGGCACGGACAAGGTCGAAGGCGTCAAGCTGACCGACGACACCGTGATCCCCGCCGATCTGGTGGTCATGGCCGTCGGCATCCGTCCCGAAACCACGATCGCCAAGGCGGCCGGCGTCGAGGTCGGTCGCGGCATCCAGGTCGATGCCCAGATGGTCACCTCCGACCCCGACATTCTCTCGGTCGGCGAATGCGTCGAATTCGACGGCCAGCTCTTCGGCCTCGTCGCCCCGCTCTACGATCAGGCCAAGGTCGTGGCAGCCACTCTGACAGAGTACAAAACGGAATTTGTGCCCAAGGAGCTGAGTACAAAACTGAAGGTTACCGGTTGTGACCTCTTCTCGGCGGGTGATTTCGCCGATGGCGAAGGCCGCGAGGACATCGTCTTCCGCGACCCGGCGCGCGGTATCTACAAGCGGCTGGTGATCGAGGACAACAAGGTCATCGGCGCGGTGTTCTATGGCGACACCGCCGATAGCAACTGGTTCTTTGGCCTGATCAAGGACGGTACCGACATCTCCGAGATGCGCGAAACGCTCATCTTCGGTCCGGGCTTTCAGGGGGGCGCCACTGCGGACCCTATGGCGGCCGTTGCAGCCTTACCGCTTGATGCGGAAATCTGCGGGTGCAACGGCGTTTCCAAAGGGCAGATTGTCGAGGCAATTCAAGGCGGTGCGACCGATCTGGCCGCGATCAAAGCCGTCACCAAAGCCAGTGCATCCTGCGGCACCTGCACAGGTCTGGTGGAACAGGTGCTGGGTGTTACCCTGGGCGACGATTTTGTTATCCCGGCAGCCCAGAGCATGTGTGGCTGCACCGATCTGACCCATGAAGAGGTCCGCCGCCTGATCAAGAGCCAGGAGCTCAAGAGCATGGCCGCTGTGCACCAGGAGCTGGGCTGGAAAACCTCCTGCGGTTGCCACGTCTGCCGTCCGGCGCTCAACTTCTACCTGTTGGCCGACTGGCCGGTTGAGTATCAAGACGACCCGCAAAGCCGGTTCATCAACGAACGCAAACATGCTAACATTCAGAAAGATGGGACTTATTCCGTGGTGCCGCGGATGTGGGGCGGGATAACCACTCCCGACGAACTGCGCGCCATCGCGGATGCCGCCGAGAAGTACAACGTGCCCACCGTGCACGTTACCGGCGGTCAGCGCATCGACCTTCTGGGCGTCAAGGGCGAAGATCTGCCGGCGATCTGGGCCGATCTGAACGCGGCGGGGATGGTTTCAGGCCATGCCTATTCCAAGGGCCTGCGCACGGTGAAAACCTGTGTCGGCAAAGATCACTGCCGCTTTGGCACTCAGGACAGCACCGGGCTGGGCATCCAGCTGGAAAAGGCGCTGTGGGGCTCGTGGACGCCGCATAAGGTCAAGCTGGCGGTGTCGGGGTGCCCGCGCAACTGTGCCGAGGCCACCTGCAAGGATATCGGCGTGATCTGCGTCGACAGCGGCTATCAGATCGGTGTCGCCGGGG
>JBFHMM010000244.1:0-5824 GCA_041594355.1 Paracoccaceae bacterium
GCGCGACGGGCGATTGAGAAATTTGAGGGATCCGCGCCCGGCGCGCTTGCCCAAAACGACAACGAAGAATATGAAAACCAAACCCGCAGACTCTCGTTATGAATGAGGGAGCCTCGGGGGGCAGGTCAACCTCGGCCCTGTCGCTGGCTCTGGCTCTGGCTCTGGCAATCGGCGTCGCGGATGTCTCCCTTGCCAAGGACAACACGGGAAACACGGTCAAGGTCGACAAGAAACCCGGCCAGGGGCCAAAGGCGGTGCCGCCCGGACAGATCAAACGCTATACGCGCGGCACCAAGCTGCCGACCGATCTGCGGTTCACCGATATCGGCGATCTGTCGAAATGGAAGCTGAGGCCGCCGGGCAAGGGTACCCGCTATATCCGGGTGGACGATGAGATCCTTGAGGTCACCGACGACCTGTCCACGGTGGTCGATGCCGTGGGGATCGTCAGCGATCTTTTGAAGTGACGGACCCGGCCTAGAGCAAATCGCGGCTGACCAGCGCCGCGGCGGCGCTGGTGCCGGACAGGCGCGAATGCGAGCCGGAATAGGTGCCGGCGGCCTGCACGCCAAAGGTAAAGATCTGATCGACCACGCGGGCCTGTGACGGGGTCTGCACCGCGCCCCATGACGCCCCCTCGCCCGAGTATTCGGCCGGCAGCGTGTCTGCGAACACCTGGCGCAGCGCGCCCGCGGTATGGATCTGACCGGCGACGATGGCGGTGGTATAGGCGCTGTTGGTGCCGGTGTTGGTGAGCGGCGCCGCGACATCCCATGTCGGGTAGCCCTTGGTCCGGGTCGATGCGAACGCCCCGTCGAACCGCGACTGGCGACCCCCGGTTTCAAAGCCCGGCGCGGTGTCGCCCCGCTGGATCTGCAGGACCAGATCAACGGACGAGGTCCCGGTGTTTTCAAAGCTGATCTGCCAGTCTCCGGCATCGGCGCGCGCTATGCCCGGCCCCAGCGCGCGGGTCGGTGCGATGGCGAGGTTATAGAACGCGGCAGCGGCTGGACGCGGTCCGGTGGTGCGCGCGGGCACGTGGAACAGCCGCGTCGCGGTCATCGCCGCCGTAGGACCAAGCGGCGGTTCGGCGCTGGCCTGCGGCACGCCGGAGTAGACATGGCGGGTGCCGTCGGGCGCGGTCAGCGTGACCTTGAGCTCCTCGGGCACCGCTGTCAGCCCCTCTTGCCCCGGCGTGGTGTCCAGCCCGCGGATTTCGAGGAAGGAGGCAAAGCCGTTGTCGGGCGGAATTATCCAGCCTAGCGGCGCGGTTTCCTGCCCCGGCGCGACGGTCAGCTGCGCCAGCTGCCGGGCGTTGCGGCTGTTGCCGAAGGCATAGACGACATGCACCTCCTGCCCCTTGCCGCCGTTGACCGGGTAACGCCGGGCCAGCGCGACCTCGCGGGCGATCTGCGCCTCGATGAACTTGGAGCCGTTTTTCTGCCCGGCCAGCGTGCCATAGCTGATGTTGATCACCAGCCGCGCCTTGGGAAAACTGTGCCGCGCATAGGCGCAGAGCCAGCGCACCCCCTGCACAATGTAGCTTTCGCTGTGGGTGCCAGAGGTGTCCATCGCCGCCTCGGGCGGCAGTTGCACGCCCAGCAGCGGCACCTTTGACATGGCGCTGTGGGCCTCGGGATCGGCGCCATAGGCCAGATCGGCCACGGCGGTGCCATGCGACACGCGCGGCGGCGCGCGGTGGAACCGTTCGAGCAGGTGAAGGTGGGTGTTGATCTCGCGGTAGATCAGCGCCTCGTCACGGGTATCGCGGGACAGGATGCGATTGATGTCGCGGCGCGACAGGATACGGCCCAGTTCCGCGTGATTGCCATGCCCGCCCTTGGCCGGAGCGCGTTCGCGGGCCTGCAGCCAGATCGCCTGGAACCGCGTCTTGTGCCGCTGGGCACCCGCGCGGCGGAACCGGTCGTTGAGAAAGCCAATGTCGTTGTCGATGACCGCGCCCACCACAGCCGCCTTGCCAGCGTCGGGGTCGGTGCTGGCCGGTTGCAGCGCCGGCGACTTGCGCTGTTCAACCAGCGCCGGCGCACCAACGTCGATCACGGTGAAGACGGCATCATGGCAGTGGTGCTGGTCCTGCGTGCGCGCAACCGGGCGGTAGAGGAAGAATTCGAACGGCTCCCCCAGGTACAGGCTGTGGTGCAGGCCGATGCAAAAATCCTCGACATCGGCCACGAGGCGTTCCTCTTTCTTAAGAAAGGCGAATTCGGGATGACGGGTGATCGCCTTGAGCAGCTTCTTGGTGCTGCCGCCGTTCTGCCGGATGCTGTCGATTTCGGTGTTGAGGCTTTGCAGGGTCAGCAATGGCGGCAAAGCGTTCAGCTGCACGAAGACCGGCTCATAAAGCTTTGGTGTTGCCGACCCGCCAATATCGGACCGGCTGGCCTCGTCAATGGTGCGGGCCCAGTGAATGTAGCCGTCCCAGAAGAACCCTTGCGCCTTGGTGCCTGCCATGTCTGTCCCCCGCCCGTTTGTCGTCGCCCGACCGCTGGCCGACCGCCTGAAAAGTGCAGGCTGTAACGACCCCGGGTCAAGGAATTCCGCTGACGCCCGGCGGATTTAACGCTGTTTTAACGGGGCGGGCGCGCTGCACTGACCCGCCGCTCACGCAGACGGGATAAGATGTGGGTGTGAACCCGGCGCTGTGTCTGCATGTCCCATCCTTCCCAGGATCCACGCAAGGACCACGACAGTCCCATCCCCAATGGCCGTGGCCTCCGGCGACCGGGTTCACGTCCCAGCCGCTGGTGTCGGTCGTCTCGAGGGGCGTCGTGAGGGCGGTCAGCCGTCGATCACGGATTTGAACTCGCGCCATTCACGGGCCGACATACCGGAGGTTTCCTGTGTAACCTCTTCGCCCCTGAGCATCCGCTGGAGGCAGGCGACCATCTGCGCCGACATCGACACCGAGCCGAGCCTGTAGTCCTCGAACGCCTTGTAGGCGAAGGGCACCCAGTCGGCGACGATGCGACACATCTCTTCGGCATAGACGCGGATTTCATACTGCGCATGGGCATCGGCGCGCAGCCGCAGGAAATGGAACAGGTTGTGCAGGTCTACCTTCCAGTACCACTGGGTATAGACGTTGGCGGGCAGGTTCATCCGCGCCAGTTCGCGCGCAAGGCCGATGCCGTTTTCGTCGATCATCTCCTGGTAATGGTCATAGGCGCGGGTCGAATCCGCCTTGAGCATCTCCAGCACGCGGGCGGCGTCCTCGCCTTGCAGTGTATCGCCGCGGCCCTGGTTATTGACCACCGACTGCGCGGCGACGTTTTCCGGCGCGGGGATGTAGAATTCGCGGTCGAGGATCGAATAGCGGGCCGAGTATTCGTTGACGTTGGCGGTGCGGTGGCGGATCCACTGGCGGGCGACAAAGACCGGCAGTTTGACGTGCAGCTTGATCTCGCACATCTCGAAGGGGGTAGAGTGCCAGTGCCGCATCAGGTAGCGGATCAGACCTTCGTCGTTCTGCACCGATTTGGTGCCCTTGCCATAGCTGACGCGCGCCGCCTGGCAGATCGCGGCATCGTCGCCCATATAGTCGATCACCCGCACGAACCCGTGGTCCAGCACCGGGTGCGCGGTATACAGATGCGTCTCGATCCCCGGCGCGACGGTGCGCAGCGTCTGCTGCGGCCGGGCGCGCAGGTCTTCGATTTCGGCCTGTTGGTCGGGCGACAGCGACATCGGTGGGTCCTTTCACAAAATGAGTCGCACTCGACTATATCTTGGCTTTGCTCCCTGAGAAACCGCTAGATGAGGTATGGTAATTTGGCACTGCTGTTCCCGCATTCCACCCATGCGGGAGTTTGGTTGTTGACTTTGACCTATGGCCGCCGGATGTTGCTGAAAAAACATGTTCTTGAAACAAGAGCAGAGGCAGGCAGACATGAGCAGATTTATCGTTGCGGTGGCAGCGGCCATCACGCTTTCGGCGTGCAGTGGCGGCAACCCATTCGCTGGCGGCGAGGACCCCGAAAACCCGATCGAACCGGACCCGACCATCCCCACGGATATCGTCGGGGACGTCGACAGCATCACCTATGACGCCGTCAACCAGACGCTAGTTGTGCGCGGCCAGACGCTGGATGACACCCCCTACGAGACCACCTATCGCCGCCGGCCCGCGCTGGACCGGCCCGGATACGAGGCCTACTCGTCTCAGGAAAGCTCGCTGGGGCGGCACCACACGGCCTATGCCCGTGAACGCGACGGCGCCAGAGCCAGCATCGTGATGGCGGGCGGGCAATTCGGCCATGTCTTCCTGGGCGGCAACTATGAACGCGACGGCGCCTTTGACGCGCCGCCGACCGCCGCGCCCGGCGGTATTGTGCAGTATGCCGGGCGTTACGTCGGTCTGCTGAACGGACCCGGCGACGGTGGAGACCTGTTGCGGGTGACCCCCGGCACCGATCCTGAAGTGCTGCCCACTCAGGCGGCCGAGGTGGTCGGCAATATCTTCATCGCCGCCGATTTTGTCGACAATACCACCGATGGCATTGTTTATGACCGCGTGGCCCCGGATTTCCCGACTCTCGTACTGGCCGATCTGGAACTGGCCCCGGCTGGCATCGACCCCTCCGCCGGGACGTTTGACGGCCCGGTCGAGCAGTACAACGGAAATCGCACTGTCGGTGAATGGGGCGGCATTTTCGCCGGCGACGATTCCTCGGCCGTTGCCGGAGCGCTCTACGTCGAAAACCACATCGAAGACGTCGATGGGGAACGCGAAATTGGACTGTTTGTTCTGGCCCAGTGCGGCACCCCGAATGCCGATCCGATCTGTAATCAGCCGAACCCGTAAACACGCGCGGATCCTGGCGCTGGCGGCCACGCTGGCTCTGCCCGCCCCGGCCCGCGCCGGGGACGACGATGTTGCGCTGACGCTGGGCGAGGCGCGGCAGATTGCCGTGCATGCCTTGCAGACCGGCAATCCCGGACTGGCCGCGCAGCTGGCGCGGGGTCTGCTGAAGGCAAGTCCCGATGACGGCTTTGCCTACTACATCATCGCCAGCGCCGAGGCGCAGCAAAACCGCCCCACGGCCAGCCGCAAGGCGGCCTCGAAAGCCTTTCGCCACGCGTCCAAGCCGGTGGACAAGTTCAGCGCGGCGCAGCTGGCGGCGCGCATGGCCTATTCCGAGGAACGCTATTCGCTGTCGCAGTTCTGGCTGCGGCGCAGCGCCATTCACGCCCCTGATGAAAAGGCAGAGCAGGTTGTCGCCCGCGACTATACCACCCTGCGTCGGATCAACCCCTGGGCGTTCCGCGTGCAGGCCGACCTGCGCCCGTCCAGCAACGTCAACAAGGGCTCCGACACCGCGCTGCAGATCATCGACGGGGTGCCGGTGACCGGTGTGCTGAGCGGCAATGCGCAGGCGCTGTCGGGGCTGATCGGCACGCTGGACCTGTTTGCGAGTTATCGCCTGAACCGGGGCGAGCGCAGCGCCACGTCGGTGTCGGGACGCATCTATATCCAGCGCGTGGCGCTGTCGGATGACGCCAACGCGCAGGCGCCCACGGCGACCAATTCCGACTATGCCTCGACCTATGGCGAGTTGGCGCTACGGCACGCGTTCCTGGCCGGAAAACCAGGCAGCGGCGGCACCGGCGCGGTCGCGCTGGCCTATGGCGAATCCTGGAACCGCAGCGCGCGCAGCTTCAGCTTTGTGCGGTTGATCGGCGACCGGGGCTGGCGGCTGGGGTCAGGAGCGACGCGGAAGATCGACGCGCTCTACGAGGACCGGTTCGACGCGCGGATTTCCGTCAATGACGCGCGGGTCCTGGGATTTGGCGGGCAATACCGCCA
>JBFHMM010000245.1:0-5743 GCA_041594355.1 Paracoccaceae bacterium
CGAATGGCCTGTCGCCGGAGCGGGTGCCGGCGGACAAGGCGTATGAGTCCAACGCTTTGCGTGGTTCGATCGCGCGTATGCAGGCTGAGCCAGTGATCCGCTGTGGCTTCGAAGCCTGCAAGGTCCGAAACACCGTGGAGGTATGTTTCAACAAGCTCAAGCCCTTCCGACGCATCGCGACCCGCTTCGACAGACGCGCCGTCTACTTACTCAGCTTCACACCTCGCATCAGCAATGCTTTGGATGCCATGAATGTCGATCCAACCTAAAGCGCCCGGCCTTGCCATTGCGCAACACGACAGCGGCGCAGGCCGCGTTTGCTCAGGTGGTGCAGATGGACCCGAAACGCGCCAATGCCTGGGTAATGTTGGCGCGTATAGCGCAGGCGCGCGAAAGCGCATCGTCGGCGCGCGCGATTCTGCGCCGGGCACTCGAACATGTGCCGAACCACCCGGAGTTGATCCGCCTACCTACAGAGCTCTGTAGGTAGGATCCGAGCGATAGGCGAGACTATTGCGGTTTTTCCCGAAAATGCCCGCAAATATCCATCTTCAGCACAAGCTTTGTCTTTACGAATGAACGCTAGATCTAACCGTCCGAACACCGGAGAGGACCGCCGTGAAGCCAGAAACCGATTTTGCACAGACCCGCTGGCGGCTATTCGAACTGTTACGCCAAGAGAACCTGTCGGCCCGGGTGGTGGATCGGCTTGCCGCGCAACCGGCTGCAGCCTATTCGCAGGGCTGCGAGCGTATACGGAAGCTGGCCAAGAAAAGCTGGCGCCCGCCGCGCGATCTTGCAATTGAACCGGAGCTAGCCTCGGAAACCCGTCGCCACGACAAATTTCTCCGAGCTATCCGATCGGGACGCTGGCGGTTTCACGTTCGCCACCTTTGAGAACTTTTTCTTCAAAATCTTCTGAAGATCGCCCTCGGCGCCACCCGCCAGAACCTTGGCGACGAAGGTGCCGCCGTCCTCGAGCACGTCAAAGGCGAAGTATGCCGCCGCCTCGCACAGCGAGATGATGCGCAGGTGATCGGTCTGTTTGTGCCCGGAGGAAGCCGCCGCCATGTCAGACATCACCACATCGGCCTTGCCCCCAAGCCAACCCTTTGCCAGATCATCGGCCCCATCGGCCATGAAATCCAACTGATGGATCTCAGCGCCGGGCACGGGTTCCACCTCCTGGAGATCGACCCCGATAATCCGGCCCTGTGCCTTGCCCTGTTTTTCACCAAGAGCGTTGATGCGTTTTATCGCCACCTGAAGCCAGCCACCTGGAGCGCAGCCCAGATCTACCACCCGTGCGCCAGGAACCAGAAAGCGGTACTTGTCGTCCAACTCGAGAATCTTGTAGGCGGCACGCCCGCGATAGCCATCGGCCTGAGCGCGCTTAACATAGGGGTCGTTCAACTGTCTTTGCAGCCACCGGGTCGAGCTGAGCTTGCGACCGCGCGCCGTTTTCACCTTGACCTTGAGGTCGCGTTGTCCGCGCCCTGATGTGTTCTTGGCCATGTCCATTCTCCGCTTCTGGCCTCGCATAGCGGCATTCACAACCAAGCTGCAAGGTTTCGGTATCCAATCACAAGCCTCGGGTCACTTCTAAATGGGGTTGGTATGAGCATTTTCCACTAGAAGGAAGCAGGTTCTTCGGCGTCATTCTGTTCGGAAATACCCCAGGGTAGGGGGTGTAACCCCAAGCCAGATTAGAACGGCCCGTCCTCCAGTACGCCATCCGCGCTCATCTGAGCATAGAGCAGGCCCTCGCGCAGGCCACGGTCGGCAACAGATAGCCGATCCGTAGGCCAGCAACGCAACAAAGCCTGCAATATCGCGCTGCCGGACATGATCAGCGCTTGCCGGTCCTCACCGATACGCGGGTCGCTGCGCCGGCCGGCAGGGCCGAGGTCGAGATAGGTCCGGATGACTTTATCGATCTGGTCCGAGGTCATTCGCAATCCGTCGACCTTGGTGCGGTCATACCGTTTCAGCCCCAGATGACTGGCTGCAACGGTCGTCACGGTACCTGAAGTGCCAACGATCTGGAACCGTTCGCGGGCCTGTTCGCCGTGATATGGAGTGAACTCGGCCAAATTTTCTTCGAAGAACCAACTCATAAGGGCAAAGCGCGCCGAGTCGTCCTCGACGTCGTTGAACTGATCCCGCAAAGTTGCAACACCCAGCGGAACGCTGATCCAATCGACCACCTTTGCCGCTGGAAACGGGCTCTCGGGCGGGTGGAAGCCGGCGTGCAAACGCATGATCGCGGCAGGTCTGTCGCGCCGCGGGACCGAGGATATGTCGATCCAGACCAATTCCGTGGAACCACCGCCGATATCGACTACAAGCAGCTGCTCCGTCTTGGTCGAGACCAAAGGCGCACAGGAGATTACAGCGAGGCGCGCTTCCTCCTCTGGCTGGATGATTTCCAGAACCAGACCGGTATCGCGTTTTATCTGGGCAATGAACTCGCGCGCATTCTGGGCCCGACGGCAGGCTTCGGTCGCGACAAGACGCATATTTCGCACCTTGTTGCGTTTCAGCTTCTGCTGGCAGATCCGCAGCGCCTGAATCGTTCGCGCCATCGAAGACCGCGACAGCCGTCCGGTACGCTCAAGCCCGGAACCGAGCTGAACCGATTTCGAGAAACTGTCCACCACATGAAAACCGCTGCCCTTTGGCTGGGCAATCAGCATACGGCAGCTGTTTGTACCCAGATCCAAAGCCGCATAAAGGGCATCCGGATCCGGCGCTTTTGGCGCGGGGCTTTCGACCGCCTTGGGGAACGCGCCCGCACCTGTGGGACGCTTGGGCGCCATGATTTTACGCCCTCCAATTTCGAGTTGAGTTCAAGATAGGCGGCATTGCTGCACCACGCAAGCTCTCCTGTGGGACCTGCAAAGTTTCAGGCCTTCAATGAAGCGATTCAATATTTGACCGGCTCATGGTACCTGCGTCGTTGCTGCATGCTGTACTGTCGAAATCGGACTTCTAAGGTAGAGGAACGTGGATTATTCAAACCATGTAAGGAAAAGGAATCAGACATGCCCGACGTAACCGTGGTTTACTGGCGCGACATCCCAGCCCAAGTTATTGTAGGCAAAGGGCGGCGTGGGTCCAAGTGCCCGCTGCCGGAACGGTTTGAAAAGGCCATCGACAGGGCGGCGATGAAGGTCGGTGCGCAGGATACGGACGCCTATCTTGCCGAATGGCGCAAGGCCAAACCCTATTCGGTTGAGGGGGAGGCGGCGCAGATTGCCGAGGCGGAGGCGGCCCGTCTGGACGCGGAATACGATCAGGATCGGCTGAAGATCTTGATCGGCAATGACGGTTGGGCATGAGCCTTACCTCCATCTGGGAGGCCACAATGGCATTGTTGAATTTCAGGAAACGTGAAGCGCCGGGCGTGGCGCCCGTTTCACCTCAGGTCGAGGCGTTTCTGAAAGGCTATTCGATCGAAGTGATGCCGCGCACGGCGGCCAAGATCGAGGATTTCCGCTCCCTTTTGCCGGAAGGGACCCGCGTCTACATCGCCCATATCGACGGCACTCCGATCGAGAATATGGTCGCGACCGCGCGGCGTCTTGCCAAAGACGGATTCCCAGTGATGCCGCATTTCCCGGCCCGGATCATCCGAGACCGCGATACGTTGGCGGACTGGATCGCACGATACCAGGGGGAGGCCGGTGTTACCCAGGCCCTGCTGCTGGCTGGCGGTGTTGCCGAACCGGTTGGCGAATTCGACTGTTCCATGCAACTGATGGAAACCGGCCTGTTCGACAAGGCTGGTTTCAACCGGTTGCACGTCGCGGGCCACCCTGAAGGCAACCGCGACATCGATCCGGATGGTGGCACAAAGAACGTCGAGGAGGCGCTTCTTTGGAAACAGAAGTTCTCGGAGAGAACCGATGCCCGGATGGCGATTGCCACTCAGTTTGCTTTCGATGCCAAACCGATCATTGCCTGGGCTGATGCTCTGCACGAAGCGGGCGTCACAATACCTGTGCATATCGGGATCGCGGGACCTGCCAAACTGCAAACATTGATCAAGTTCGCTATTGCCTGTGGTGTCGGGCCTTCGTTGAAAGTCCTGCAAAAACGTGCGATGGACGTGTCGAAACTGTTGCTCGCCTACGAGCCGACCGACGTCATCGCCGAATTGGCGGCGCACAAGGCTGCGAACCCGGACTTCAACATCGAACACGTCCATTTCTTCCCGCTGGGCGGGATCAAGACCAACACCCAATGGGTAACTGACAACGGCGGTGCCGCGGCGCAGCCTGCAAACCCCTCCTGAAAGGCCAGACATGACCCGCACAATTCTTGAATCCAAGACCAAGACCGCAATCATCGGCTTTGACCAGCCGTTCTGCGTCATTGGAGAACGGATTAACCCCACGGGCCGCAAGAAGCTGGCGGCGGAGCTGGAAGCCGGCGATTTTTCGACCGTGGAAAAAGATGCCTTGGCGCAGGTCGCGGCCGGTGCAACCGTGCTGGATATCAACGCCGGCGTCGTTTACAATTCCAACCCCAATCCAAACGAAACCGAACCGCCTTTGATGCGCAAGGTTATCGAGATGGTTCAAGGGCTTGTGGACGTTCCTTTGTGCATCGACAGTTCGGTTCCCGGCGCGCTGGAAGCCGGATTGGAAATAGCCGAGGGCCGACCGCTGCTGAATTCAGTCACGGGCGAGGAAGATCGGCTGGAGCTGGTTTTGCCGCTGGTCAAAAAATACAACGTGCCGGTGGTGGCGATCTCGAACGACGATACGGGGATCTCCGAGGACCCTGACGTGCGTTTTGCGGTGGCCAAGAAGATTGTCGAACGGGCGGCTGATTTCGGCATTCCGGCGCACGACATCGTGGTCGATCCGCTGGTAATGCCGATTGGGGCCATGGCCACGGCGGGGCTGCAGGTCTTTGCCTTGGTACGTCGCCTGCGCGAGGAGCTGGGTGTAAACACGACCTGCGGCGCCTCCAACGTGTCCTTCGGGTTGCCGAACCGGCATGGCATCAACAACGCCTTCCTGCCTATGGCGATGGGCGCTGGGATGACCAGTGCGATCATGAACCCGGTGGCCTTGCCCGTCACCCAAACCAAGATAGAAGCGAAAAAGGCGGAACTGGCGACTGCGGGTGTTCTGGTGCCGGAAGACATGGATGACGAAACCTTTGTTACCCTGTTTGGCCTCGGGTCGACCAAACCGCGCCCGGGTGCCGAGATGGAGGCGATCCGGGCCGCCAACTTGCTGACCAACAACGACCCGCATGGCGGTGAGTGGATTCGTTTCAACAAACCTCCTGCTCCTGCGGGCGAAGAGGCCGCCGGTGGCCGCCGTGGTCGCGCGGGTGGGCGTCGCCGCCGGGCGTGATCGCAACGTCAGATGGGCTTGTACGACAGGCCGGGCAATGTTGCCCGGCTTTTTCTATTGGCTTGGCGGAAAATGCCCGCCAAGGTTGCAATGACGGGAAATTATCTGAACACAGATCAAACACGCACTGAACAAATGACAGACGGTTTGGATTCGCGACTTCGCTGGGTAGATCAAAGATTGCTCGACGCAACGGAAAAATTCGAAGAAGTGGACAACGATCTTATCCGTTGAACCGCCCCGGTTTCACCGGAGGCTGGTTGATTTAAGTTACGCGGCCATGGTCTGAGTTTCCAGAGCCGCGTGGTAGTTTGCTTCGGCCTCTGCGGGTGGGATGTTTCCGATGGGTTCCAGCAGTCGGCGATGGTTGA
>JBFHMM010000246.1:0-5708 GCA_041594355.1 Paracoccaceae bacterium
GGAGGCATTCGACATCGCAGGCACCATCGGGCGCGCCAATGACATGCCTTTGCCCGAACAAACCTCGGCCGCCTGGCTGGCGCGCGGGCGCCAGCTGAACGATCTTATCCTGCGGGTGCTGGCCAGCCGCCAGCGAATCTTGCCCCGCCAGCTCTGGCACAGCTTCATGTCCGAGATCGAGATCGCCGGCGACCCCATCGCGCCCGGCGCACTGGCCCCGGTCGCGCGCCATTTCGACAGCCAGGCCAAGGCGCTGGTCAAGGCGCACCCGGCTCTGGACAAGGGCACCTTTCGCAAGGCCCCGCCGCGCAAGGACTGGAGCGAGGCCGATCCCGGCAACGGCTACCGCGCCTCGCAATACCTGCTGGCCTTCATGTACCGCATCGACAAGGCGACCCGCATCGCGCGCAAGGAGAAGGCCGCGCAGCTGGCCGCGATGTCCCCCCCGACCGCCGCGCCCGCGCCCGCCAGCGCCGGGGCCGCCACGCCCCCCAGGGTGCCTGTTGCCGCTGCCGATCCCGAACCGGACACCGCCAACGACACGCCGCGACTGAGCGAGACCGCCCGCGCGCTGATGCCGCCGCTGGCGGTGGAGAAATACGAACACCTGCGCACCTCCTCCTTTGCCCCCCACAACCGGCTGGGCGCGGTCAACGAAGAGGAACTCGCCGCCGCCTATGCCCCTCTGCCCCCCCGCGATCTGCCAGAGGGCAGCTCGGGCAACGTGATCGTCGGCTGCATGAAGAACGAGGCCCCCTATATCGTCGAATGGGTCGCCTATCACCGCGCCATGGGCGTCGACAACTTCCTGATCTACACCAACGACTGTTCCGACGGCACGACCGAGATCCTCGACCGGCTGCAGGAAATGGGCATCCTCCAGCACCGCAACAACGACAACTGGAAAGGCAATTCGCCCCAGCAATACGCGCTGAACCAGTCGCTCAAGGAACCGGTGATCCGAAACGCCGCGTGGATCATCCACATCGACGTTGACGAATTCATAAACGTGCGCTGCGGCAACGGCACGCTGCAGGATTTCTTCGACCAGGTGCCCGACGCCACCAACGTGGCGATGACATGGCGGCTCTTCGGCCACAACGGCGTGACCCGGCTGGCCGACGACTTTGTCATCGACCAGTTCGATACCTGCGCCCCGAAATTCTGCCCCAAGCCGCACACGGTCTGGGGTTTCAAGACGATGTTCAAGAACATCGGCGCCTATGAAAAGATCTCCTGCCACCGCCCCAACAAGCTCGACGAAGAGTTTCGCAACCAGGTGAAATGGGTCAACGGATCGGGCCGGGACATGACTGCCGAGGCCGCCGAAAACGGCTGGCGCAGTTCGAAAAAATCCATTGGTTACGACCTGCTACAGCTCAATCATTACGCGCTGCGCTCGGCCGAAAGCTTCCTGATCAAACGCCAGCGCGGGCGGGCGCTCCATGTGGACCGCTCGATCGGGCTGAACTACTGGATCCGCATGGACTGGTCCGATTATCGCGACATCACGATCAAGCGCAACCTGCCCCGCCTGCGCGCCGAATACGACCGGCTAATGGCCGATGACAGCCTGCGCGCCTGGCATCAAAAAGGGCTGGACTGGCACCGCGCCAAGGCCGAAGAATTACACGGCATGCCGGAATTCGAAGACCTCTACAACCAGGCGCTCAGGGTCAAGCTGACCAGCGCAGAACGGGTCGCCTACGCCCTGGCCCTCGATTTGGAAAGCTGACGATGGACGCCCAGACACATACAGACCCCCAGACCAAGCCCCGGTTCCTTAGATCGCGCGGCATCCGCATCCCGCCGCATCCGCAGCTGATCCAGGGCAAGATCCGCCGCCTGTTGCGCACCGATCAATACGAACGCAAGGAATGCGCAGCGGTGCTGCGGGTGCTGAACAAGGACGACGTGGTGATCGAACTGGGCGCCGGCATCGGCTACATGTCGACCCTGATGTCGACCAAGAACCGCGCCCGCGAGGTGCACGCCTTCGAGGCCAATCCGACGCTGCTCGACTATATCGCCACCCTGCACCAGGCCAACAACGTCACCAATGTCACCGTGCACAACGCGCTGCTGGCCCCGCAGGACGCCGACCCGGTCGATTTCTACGTGCGCGAGGATTTCCTCGCCTCCTCGATGGAGCGCGACAACGCCGATGGCATCGTCTCGGTCGAAAAGATCGAGGTGCGCAACATCAACTCCGTGCTGGACCAGATCAAACCAACCGCGCTGGTTTGCGACATCGAAGGCGCCGAGGCCGGTCTGCTGCCCGGCGCCGACCTGTCCTGCCTGCGTGCCGCCGTTATCGAACTGCACCCGCAATGGATCGGACAGGACGGCGTGCAAAAGGTGTTCGACGCCATGCACCGCGCCGGGCTCACCTATTTCCCCAGGGCATCCGAGGGAAAGGTGGTCACCTTTCTGAAGGGATGGTGAAACCCAGGCGCTTTCTCGCGGTCCTGACCGTCCGCAACGAGGCCGCCTTTCTGCTCGATTGGCTGGCCCATCACCGCGCCGTGGGCTTTACCGATTTCATCGTGTTTTCCAATGATTGTCAGGACGGCACTGACCTGATGCTGGACCGGCTTCAGGATCTGGGCTGGCTGTCCCACGTGCGCAACGACGGCCCCTATGACAAGGGCGGCATCCAGTTCACCGCGCTCAAGATGGCCGACCGGATGAAACAGGTCCGCAAGGCTGACTGGATCCTGCCGCTGGACATCGACGAATACGTCAACATCCACACCGGCGACCATACCCTGCCCGCGCTGCTCGATGCCCTGCCCGAGGCCACCGCCATCACCCTGACATGGCGGCTGTTCGGCAATGCCGACACCGTCCGCTACGAGGACCGCCCCGTCACCGAAACCTTCACCCGCTGCGCCCCCGCCATCATGTACTGGCCCTGGCGCGCGGCCATGTTCAAGACGCTGTTCCGCAACGACGGCACCTATGCCAAGCTCGGCGTGCACCGCCCCCGCAACCCCGACCGCAGCAAGCTGGACCAGGCACGCTGGTACGATGGCCAGGGCCGCGAACTGGGCGATCAGTTCAAACTCAAACGCCTGTTCAACAATTACGGCCGGCCCAACTACGAACTGGTCCAGCTGAACCACTACGCGCTCGGCGCGATGGAAAGCTACCTGCTCAAGGCCGACCGGGGCCGCGCCGTGCACTCCGACCACATGCTCGACGTCGATTATTGGGTCGAACGCAACTTCAACACCGCGACCGACACCAGCATCCACCGCATGGCCGACCGCGCTGCGCCGCTCAAGGCCGAGCTGACCGCCGATCCGGCGCTGGGTGAGCTGCACGCCAAGGCCGTCCAATGGCGCAAGGACCGGTTCCGCGCCCTGATGGGAGAGGAGCCCTACCGCGCGCTCTTTGCCCGCCTGATGATGACCCCGCCGTCGCGACCGTTGTCGGCCACCTCTGCCCGTACGCTCGCCGGGTTCGCCAATGTCGGGCGCATGAAACCCGGTGGCTGAGCGGCGCCAAACCCAGAAACCGGCCTGAGTTTTTCCAATTTTAGCCGCATTCTCTCAATAGATACGGATCCAGACAAAACCGGCCCGGGAAGTGGCCGGGGTAACGAGGACGAGTATCATGCAGGAAGCAAACCACAGTATTGACGCCTCTCTGGTCGATCTCGACAAGGACGACTGGAAAGCCGCGCTGATCGCGCAGGCTGACCACAACGGCATGTCGCAGCAGCTGGGCGACAAGCATTTTGCGACATTCATCGACCAGAAAAGCACGCTGCTGGTGACGTTCGAGACCATTCAAGGCATCCGCGCCCTGTCCGAAACCGCGCAGCCCTTCGGCTTTGACATGGTCAAGGCGCAGGGCTGGTCGCACCTGTGCGCGATTTCCGACGGCGACACCTGGTTCCGCGACCAGCGGCTCTACGGCTTCTTCGACCAGCTGATCGACGATGGCTTCTTCGAGGATTTCGACCGCGTGGTCTTCTACGGCGCCGGACCCTGCGGCTATGCCGCCGCCGCCTTCTCCGTCGCCGCGCCCGGCGCCACCGTGATCGCGATCCAGCCGCAGGCGACTCTGGAGCCCCGCATGACCGAATGGGACGACCGCTTTGTCGAAATGCGCCGCACCTCCTTCAACGACCGCTTCGGATATGCGCCCGACATGCTGGACGCCGCCGACCATGCCTATGTGATCTACGATCCGCGCCAGACGCTCGACGCCATGCATGGCACCCTGTTCGAGCGTCCCAACGTGACTCGCCTGCGGATGCCCTTCATGGGCGCCACCCTGCAGACCCGCCTGATCCAGATGGGAATCCTCTACCGGATGCTGGCGCTGGCCGGCACGGGCAAGCTGACACCGACTTCCTTCTACAAGCTCTACCGCGCCCGCCGCGATTCCAAGAGCTATCTGCGCAACCTGATGTCGCATTTGGACGCCGAAGAGCGGCCCTACCTGAACATGATCCTGTGCCGCAACGTGATCGCTCGCATGCGCGCCCCTGCCTTCCGCCGCCGCCTGACCGAGCTGGAGAAGCTGGCCGAAAAGGGCGACTTTCAGGCGCCTCCCGCCTGAGTCTCCCGCAACAGTCGCAACCGGATCCGGTGACGCCAACGATAGACCACCCAGGCCCACGACGCGACCAGCGGCGTGATCCAGCCCGCGTCGATCTCCACGCGGTCATACAGAATCGCCCCCTCTTTGGCGGGTTTCACCTGCAGCTCATGGGTCAGACGGTGGATGCCCAGGCCCTCCTCCTCCGACCGCATGCGCCGCGCCTGCGCGTTACACAGCACCACCCGCATCCGGTAGGGCCGAACCGGAAAAATTCCGAACACCGACAGCGCCACGTCGAGCAACTGCCCCTCGTGCACCGGCCCCGACGGCAGGTGGTAAAACTGCACCCAAGGCTTGGTTACTGCATCCAGCGTGTCCAGGTCGATGACCAGCTGAAACAGCCGGTCCGCGCCGACCGGGTACGCGTGCTCGAATCTCAGAACTTTCGGCATGATGCCTCTCTCCCGGGGGCAAGGATGCCGCGCTGCGGCACGCATGGAAACGGCGCAAATTGCCTCGGGGCTCTGGCCCGTTCGCCCCGCCTGTGCTAGCCCCGGATCATGACCCAGACCCT
Organism: Paracoccaceae bacterium; assembly: GCA_041594355.1. Classification (GTDB taxonomy): domain Bacteria; phylum Pseudomonadota; class Alphaproteobacteria; order Rhodobacterales; family Rhodobacteraceae; genus JAIUZI01. The sequence continues at coordinate 5,129 of JBFHMM010000246.1, forward strand.
GACTCTCCGCCGTCCCGACGACTGGCACCTGCACCTGCGCGATGGCGCCATGCTGCAGGCCGTCCTGCCGGAAACCGCGCGCCACTTCGCCCGCGCCATCATCATGCCGAATCTGGTGCCCCCGGTGGTGACCGGCGAGCAGGCCGCCGCCTACCGCGCCAGGATCATGGCCGCCCTGCCCGACGGCATGACGTTCGAGCCGCTGATGACGCTCTACCTGACCGAGGACACCGACCCCGACGATGTGGCGCAGGCCGCTGCCTCGGGGATGGTCAAGGCGGTCAAGCTCTACCCCGCCGGCGCCACCACCAATTCCGCCAGCGGCGTGCGCGATTTCGACAAGGTCCGCCCGGTGCTGGACCGGATGGCGGAAATCGGCCTGCCGCTCTGCGTGCACGGCGAGGTGACGGATGCCGACATCGACATCTTCGACCGCGAGGCGGTGTTCATCGACCGGGTGCTCGATCCGGTGCGCCGCGCGACGCCGGGGCTGCGGGTGGTGATGGAACACGTCACCACCGCCGACGGCGTCGATTACGTCAAATCCCACGACACCGATCTGGGCGCGACGATCACCACC
>JBFHMM010000247.1:0-5708 GCA_041594355.1 Paracoccaceae bacterium
CCGGACGCGGCGCTGGACCGGATCAGTGAGATCCTCGACGGGGTCGAATCCGGCGCGTCGGGCGATCCGCGCGTGGTGTTCGACCTGTATCGGCTGGCCGCCGACCTGATGATTGAAGGCGGCCAGGTCGAACAGGCCGCCCAGATCATTGCCCGGCTGGCGGGTTTTGCCGCTCAGTTCCGTTCGGTACTGCACATCGATCCGGCGCCGATCTTTGCCGAGGCGGCGGCGCTGCTGGAGGATACCGGCCAGCTGCGCGAAGCCCGCGACGTGCTGCAACAGCTGCTGGCCGAACAGCGCGCCGGGGCGCGGCCGCCGGAAGTGACCGAACGGACCCTGGCCGATCTGGCGCGGGTGTCCGACAAGCTGGGTCAGCCGATGCCGGAGACCGCGATGGCCCCGGACATCGGCGACCCGACCCGCGGCGAGACCGGCGGGTTCCACGAGGTCGATGTCTATTATGCCACCGACCGGGCGCGCAGCGGCAAACCGGAACCGGCAGAGTTCTATGGCGGCGGGCGAGGCGAGCTGGAACTGGGCGTCGCCACCGTGACCATCCCAGAGCAGCATACGCCGGGCGTGGTCGAAGCGCCGTCGATCTGGCGGTTGGAGTTCCGCGCCGACCCAGCCCGCCATGTGGTGCTGCAAAGCGTGACGCCGCTGGACCCCGACAGTTTCTATGGCCGGCTGCAAAGCGAATTCGAAGAGGTGCCCGAGCGCGAGGCCTTTGTCTTTATCCACGGCTACAACGTGCGCTTTGACCAGGCGGCGCGGCGGGCGGCGCAGATCGCCTTTGACATGAACTATGCCGGGGTGCCGATCCTTTATTCCTGGCCGTCGCGCGGGTCTACTGTCGGCTATGTCGCCGATACCGCCGTGGTGCGGCTGAGCGGGCGGCGGCTGTCACGGTTCCTCGAAGAGCTGGCTCAGCGTTCGGGCGCGGAAACTATCCACATCGTTGCTCATTCGATGGGCAACCGCGCGCTGACCGACGCGCTGGAGCTGATGGCGCTGCGGCTGGGCCAGAGTGTCGGCGATCCGCCGGTCTTTGGCCAGGTGCTGTTTGCCGCGCCGGACGTGGATGCGGGCCTGTTTGCCGAGATGCTGCCGACGATCCGGCCACTGGCGCAGCGGTTGACGCTTTATGCCTCTGAGGAGGACTGGGCGCTGGCGGCCTCGCGCAAGCTGCACGGCAACGCCCTGCGCGCGGGGATGGGGGGTGATTTCACACTGACCAACCCGGCGATCGACAGCATCGACATGTCGGAACTGGGCGACGACATGCTGGCGCACAGCTATTTCGCGGACGACAGCTCGGCGCTGGCGGACATGATGACGCTGTTCTGGCAGAACACCGACCCGGTCGGGCGCTGCGGGTTGACCCGGCGGGGCGACGACGCCGCCGATCTGCCGGTCTGGCACTATGATCGCGGGATTTGCGCCGACCGGCAGCTGATCGACGTGCTGGCGCATCTGCGGCAGGCGAATGTGTCGTCGCTGGACGAGGCGCGGGCCGTGCTGGGCCGGACGGTGGTCGATGCCGCGCTGGCCGAGAAGCTGGAACAGGTGGTGACGGCGATCGTCGGAAACTGATCGCGCCGCCGCGTTCCCCGGGCGTCACAGTAGCGGCGCGTCCAGCACCAGGGGGTAGACCAGCAGATAGGTGATCACCATCCACAGCGCCCCAAGAATGACCGCCCGGCGCAGGGCATGGGTGCTGTAATCCTGCCGCGCGGCCCAGTCCACCACATGGCCGCCGCCGTCCGACGACCGGGCGCGCAGGTCCAGCAGCACCGCGCGAAGGCCGCGATAGGCTTCCTGAAAGGCGATGAAGGTCACCAGCGAATTCATCGTGTAGAAAAACACTACCAGCAACCGCGGGATCGCAAAGGGATGATCGGCCTGGGCGAGAAAGATCAGCACCCCGACCATCAGCCCGTGGGCGTAGATGACCCGCTGCCAAAGGGTGTCGATCCGCCCGTTCAGCTGCATCGACAGGCTCAGCAGTTCGCTGGTCTTCATCTGGGGGGCGCTGCCCCCTGTCTGATCCGATCTGGCGTCGTCTTTCATCGCGTGTCGCCCGTCGCCTGCCGCCGCCGCTACAGCTGGCCGGCCTCCTGCAATACCTTGCGGGCGACGCGGAAACATTCAAGCCCCTGCGGCACCCCGCAATAGATCGCGACCACGTGGATGATGGCGCGGATTTCCTCCTTGGTGACGCCGTTGTTCAGCGCGCCCCGGCAATGGATCTCCCATTCGGTCATCTTGCCGAGCGCGCCGATCATCGCCAGGTTCATCATCGACCGGGTCTTGGGCTCGATCACCTCGTCGCCCCAGCCAAAGCCCCAGCACCAGGCGGTCATCGCCTCCTGAAAGGGGCGGTTGAAATCATCGGCGGCGGCGAGGTTCTTGTCCACGTACTCCGCGCCAAGCGTCGCCTTGCGCTGTTCCAGCCCCTTGAGAAAGAGCGTGTCGTCGAATGCGTCGGCCAATGGAGTCTCCCTGATCTTGGTCTGTTCGGTTGCGTTGCGCGCAGTATAGGCCATCGCGCGCCGGGGCGAAGGCGTGTTTTCCGGTCGCGGGCGCGCTCAGCGCGGCGTCTCGACGCGGTGCCGCAGGACGGTGAACCCTTCCTCCGCCGCTGGCGGCACGAAATGCCGTGACACGATCGCAAACTGTGCCTCGGTCACGGCAAAGGGGTGGTTGCCGCTGGCATTTCGGGCGCGCAGCCGGTCCAGGCAGACCGCGTCGGGCGTGTCGAGCAGGTGCAGGCAATGGTCGGCCTCGGTGGGCTGCAATATGCCGCGCATCCAGTTGCGTGTAGCGATGGTGTTGGCCGGAAAATCCAGCACCACCGACAGACCCGCGTTCAACAGGGCGCTGACATGCGGCCCCATGGCGGCGCGCAGCCGTCCGGCGCAGCGCGCGTAATCGGCGAGCGTTGCCATCTGATCGGGGAAAAGCGCCGCGAGCCAGTCGTCTTCGGACACCACGACCGTGCCGGGCGCACGGCCCAGACGCGCGGTCAGCGTCGATTTTCCGGATGCGGGCTTGCCGCAGAGCATGTGCAGGGTGGGGCAGAGGAAAGACATGAAAACACCTGTGTCGGGCAAGGGCGCAACGCGCCGGTCAAGAACGTGCTAGAACAAACACCCGGCCCGCGATCAGGCCGGGCAGGTAATTCGGTTCAAGGGGACAGGCCTGTGCGTTTTCATGGGCGGGTGATGCCACAGGACGACGGGCAGGTCCACGGCGACCGGCTGGTCGTCTGCCTATATATTAGGCGGTTCGCCGGCGTTTTCGCCTTGGTTCGCGTCAAATGAGCAGAGTCTGGGCGTTTTGCCGGGTGCGCTTGCCGGGCCAAACTGCCAACATTGCGCCATGACCGACTGTTCGCGACGCACCACCGCATGACCCGCCCCCCCGCTTTGATCTTTTCCGACCTCGACGGCACGCTGCTGGACCACGACAGCTACGGTTGGGATCCGGCGCGCGCGATGCTGGCGCGGCTGGCGCGGGCCGGGGTGCCGGTGGTGCTGGCCAGTTCCAAGACGGCGGCCGAGATGGTGCCGCTGCGCGCCGCGATGGGTCTGGGCGCGGTGCCGATGATCTGCGAAAACGGCGCGGGTGTGGTCGAGGATGCCGCGCCAACCGACGACGGGCTGACCGATTACGACCAGCTGCGCGCCACTCTGGGCCGGATCGACCGTGCCCTGCGCGACCGGTTCGAGGGGTTCGGCGACATGGACCCGACGCGCATCGCGGCGGTGACCGGCCTGGCCGTGCCCGACGCGCGGCTGGCGGCGCGGCGGCGGTTTTCCGAACCGGGCCTGTGGCATGGCGAGGCGGCAGGGCAGGAGGCGTTTGTCGCCGCGCTGCGCGCAATGGGCATCGCCGCGCGCATGGGTGGTCGGTTCCTGACGCTGAGTTTCGGCGGCACCAAGGCCGACCGGATGGCCAGCATCGCCGCGCGCTATGACAATCCGCCGACCATCGCGCTGGGCGATGCGCCCAATGATCTGGAGATGCTGCAAAGTGCCGATTTCGGCATTTTGATCGCCAATCCGCACAGCCCGCCAATCCCGCCCCTGCCGGGCGAGGACACAGGGCGGATACGCCGCACATCACAACCCGGTCCCGCCGGTTGGACCGAGGGTCTGACCGGTTTACTGTCGGACATGGGGGTCGACGATTCACACGATCTTTGAAGACAAGGAACCACGCCGTGGCCGACTTTCACCAGAACGGAAACATCGCAACCCTGCACAACCTGCGGGCCAATTCCTCCGAGGCGATGACCCATGCGCTGACCACCTTCGCGCAGTTCCGCAAGATCTCTTTGATCCTGCCGTCGCTCTACTCGGAACTGGAGGCGCCGGCGCTGGAGAATATCGTCGATGAACTGGCGCGGGTGCCCTATCTGCATCGTATCATCATCGGGCTGGACCGGGCGGATGCCGACCAATACGCTCATGCGGTGAAATATTTCAGCCGCCTGCCGCAGGAACATGTGGTGATCTGGAACGACAGCCCGCGCCAGAAGGCGATCGGCGCGCGGCTTGAGGGGATGGGGCTGGGCCCGATCGAGCCGGGCAAGGGCAAGAACGTCTGGGGCTGCCTGGGGTATCTGATGGCGTGTCAGGACAGCGCCGTGGTGGCGATCCACGACTGCGACATCACCACCTATCACCGCGATATGCTGACGCGGCTGGTCTACCCCGTTGCCAACCCGAACTTTCCCTATCAGCTGTCCAAGGGCTATTACCCACGCATCGGCGACGGCAAGATCAACGGCCGGGTGACGCGTTTACTGATCAGCCCGCTGCTGATCGCACTGAAAAAGGTGATCGGCGACCGCGATTACATCGACTATCTGCGGGCCTTCCGCTACCCGCTTTCGGGCGAATTCGCCATGCGCACCGCCATGCTGCCCGACCTGCGGATCCCGTCGGACTGGGGTCTGGAAATCGGCGTGCTCAGCGAGGCATGGCGCAACCTGGCCCCGAAATCGGTCTGCCAGGTGGAAATCGCCGATGCCTATGACCACAAGCACCAGACGCTGAGCCCTGCGGACGCCACCGCCGGGCTGAACCGGATGTCCACGGACATCTGCAAGTCGATCTTTCGCAAGCTGGCCGCCGACGGCACGGTGTTCACCACCCATGTGTTCCGCACGCTCAAGGCGACCTATTACCGCTCGGCGCTGGACCTGCTGGAAAGCTATTACAACGATGCCGCGATGAACGGGCTCAGCATCGACCGCCACAGCGAGGAACAGTCGATCGAGCTGTTTGCCAACAACATCATGCGCGCGGGCGAGGCGTTCCTGTCAAACCCGTCGGAAACGCCCTTTATCGCCACGTGGAGCCGGGTGCACGCGGCCGACCCCGACCTGATGCGCGACATGCTCAAGGCCACCGCCGACGATTACGACGACCTCTAGGTTGGATCGACATTCATGGCATCCAAAGCATTGCTGATGCGAGGTGTGAAGCTGAGTAAGTAGACGGCGCGTCTGTCGAAGCGGGTCGCGATGCGTCGGAAGGGCTTGAGCTTGTTGAAACATCCCTCCACGGTGTTTCGGACCTTGCAGGCTTCGAAGCCACAGCGGATCACTGGCTCAGCCTGCATACGCGCGATCGAACCACGCAAAGCGTTGGACTCATACGCCTTGTCCGCCGGCACCCGCTCCGGCGACAGGCCATTCG
>JBFHMM010000248.1:0-5619 GCA_041594355.1 Paracoccaceae bacterium
AGGATGCCTTCGACGTAAAGGTCGAACATGTTCTTGTCCATTGCCCCGTTGATGGTCCCGGTCGCGGCGATCCTGGCGTGGCGCTCCCCTGCTATGAAGGTCTGAGTGTCCCAGCGCGCTGAACTGATGCGGTGGATGCGCCCACCCGGCGGCATCTCATATGCCATGATCGGCACACCCCCTTTGTCATCGGGTCAGGAGTTGCCCTCCGCTGCCGCCACCGCAGAGAGGTAGGCCCGTAACACCGCAAGGCTTTCCGGCTCGTCCAGAAATGGCATGTGACCCCGGTCGGGCACTTCGGTCCGGATCAGGTCTGGCCGCCGCAGCGCCATCTCCTCGACAATGCGTATAGACAGGATGTCCGAATTCTCCCCACGGATCACCGCCGCCGGCCGCCCCGCTAGTGCGTCGAATCCCTGCCACATGTTCGGAGCGCGGTCGAGCGTGGCCTTGAAAGCGTCTCGGAGAGCAGGGTCGTAGGTAATACGTAACCCGTCCGGCGTTTCGGCGAAATGGTGCTGCACCTCTTCGCGCCACCGCGCTTCGGGCACGCCGTAAAACCCCGGATGATGCGTGGACATTACTGCAATGCGGGCGTCAATATTGCGCTCCTCGGGCTGGAGCCCGACATAGGTGGTGATCCGCATCCGCCCGCCTGGTTCCATTTCCGGACCGATATCATTTAAACACAAACCCAGAACGCGCTCCGAGACACGCGCGGCCAGCGCCATAGTCACCATGCCGCCGCGCGATGTGCCCAGAAATGGCGCGGCCTCGATCCCTAGGTGATCGAGCAAATTCAGGACATCCTCGCTTTCGCGGGACACGGTGTAAGTCTCCGCGCCGGTTTGTTCGGAGAGGCCGCGCCCGCGGGCGTCGAGGGCGACCAGTCTGTGGTCCGGGAAAAGCGGACGCAACAGATCGAAATCGCTGCCGTTCCTAGTCAGGCCGTGCAGGCAAATCAGGATCGGCCCGTCGCCGCCATCGCGATAAAACAGGCGGGCGCCGTCCGAAGCGGTAAAATGGGGCATAGTCGAACTATTTTTTTCCTGGTGGGTTTCCGGCGGCGCGGCTGTCGGCGATGGAGACGCCCGCAACCGAAAAGTGATTTGTCGGGATCTCTTTCAGGATCACGCGAATGCGCTCCGGTTCGGCATCCATGGACCGCGCCAGGGCGTCGGTGACCTCGCGCATGATCGCGCGCTTCTGGTCGTCGCTTCGACCTTCGAAGATCAGGATTTCGGCTATCGGCATAGGGATTTCTCCTTCACGTGCGGCTCAGGTTTCAGAGGCTGGCGACGGGCTGAGGCGAAGTTCGATCTGGCCGAGCGGACCAAATTCGGCGCTGACAACGGCACCCGCAGACAGCGAAATGGCGGCGGTGGCGGCCCCGGCCAAAACCACGTCACCTGCCGATGTGGTGATACCACGCGCGGCGGCGAGGCGCCCGGCCGCTGCCAGCGCGTTGAGCGGATGCCCGAGAATGGCGGCACTGGAGCCGGTTTCTTCCGGTCCGTCGGACATCGCCATCGAGATGGTGATATCGCCAATGTCGATTTCAGGCGGGAATTCGCGACCGAGAACGTAGCCTGCCGAAGAGGCGTTATCGGCGATCACATCGCCGAGGTCGAACCGGAAACCTTCGTAGCGGGAATCGATGATTTCCAGCGCCGGGGCTACCGCTTCGACGCAGGTCAGCGCCTCCTCCGGTGTCGGGTTCGGCGGTAGTGGGCTGCGCAGCAGAAACGCGATCTCGGGTTCGACCCGGGGATGGATGAACGGGCCGAGGTTCAAACTGTCGCCTTCTTCATAGCGCATCGCGTCGGTGAGTTGACCGAGAATGACCTCTGTCACGCCAACCTGCTTCATCTTCGCTTTGCTGGTGAGGCCTAGCTTCAACCCGACCAGCCGTTGGCCCCGCGCCAGTCGTTGTCCTACCACCAGCGCCTGTATGGCATAGGCATCCTCGATGGACAGGGCCTGGTCCGGCGGGAGCTGCGGCACGGATCGCGCGGCGAAGGTGGCATCGTCCAGAAGGGCCGCGCGTTCCTGAAGGCTAGTCATGGGGGAGGCTCCATTCGAATATCTGATGTGATTGTAAGGTTCCAGCCGAAGAAGGCGGTCGGGTCGATCAATTCAACACGCCGCCAAGCCAGAGCGAGATTGCTGGAAAGGCAATAAGCAACACCATGCGGAACAAGTCGGCGGCCAGAAACGGCAAAACCCCGCTAAAGATGGTGGAAAGCTTTACGTGATTCCCGACGACGGCCTTCATTACGAACACGTTCATTCCGATTGGCGGGGTTATCATACCGATCTCGACCAGTGTGAGGGTGACGACACCCCACCAGATCGGATCGAAACCCATCGACAGGATAACTGGCAGCACAAAGGGCACGGTTATGACCACAGCAGCCACCGTGTCGAAGATGCTCCCCAGCACCAGATACATGATGGCCAACAAAGTCAGAACAACCCAGGCGGGCAGGGTATCGGGGTTGATGACCGCTTCCAGAGCCTGGGCCATGCCCGCAAAGTTGAGATGACTGCCGAAGATATTGGCGCCGATGATCAGAAGGTAAAGCCCGGCGCTGGTGCCCGCAGCGTCGCGCAGGGCCTTGAACAGGCCACCGACCGAGGCGCGGCCCGACATGAGCCAAGCCGCGAAAGAGAAGCCGGCGCCGACCGCTGCGGCCTCCTGCACTGTGAAGACGCCGCCATAAAGCCCCCCCAGGACAGACAGGAACAGGGCGATCGGGCGCCAGGCGATGCGCAGCGCCCGGATTGGCGCGAAAGGTTCCGAACCGTCGGGCGCTGGCGCCAGATCGGGACGCAGCCGCACCTGGATCAGGACCGACACGACGTAAAGCGCCAGGGCCAGCATCCCCGGAACAATAGCGGCCATGAATGCCTTGGCGATCGAAATCTCGGAAATGACGCAGTAGATGATCAGAACCACCGAAGGCGGGATCAGAGCGCCCAGGGTGCCGCCGGCTGCGATACTGCCGGTCGAGAGCCCTGGTGCATAGCCGCGCGACTGCATTTCGCGAAACGCAACACCTCCAAGCGTGGCCGTGGTAGCCACGGAGGAACCGCTGATGGCGCCGAACCCGGCGCAGCCCATGACAGCAGCCAGTGCATGGCCGCCGCGCAGACGGCCTAAGATCGCGGTTGCCGCAGCGAAGATGTCGTCGGCAAATCCTGCTGCCACCGCGAGATTTCCCATCATCAGAAACAGTGGCACCGCCGCCAGATCCACACTGGACAGGCTGCCGGTCAGGTTGTTCGTACCGATGAGCAGAGCCGGGCGAAATCCCATCTGAAGCAATACAGCGCCAAGGCCGGATATCACCAACGCCGCGCCAATCGGGACATGCGCAAGCGCCAGAAGGTAAAGAACAACGAAGGAGGCCAGAATCTTTGGCCCGGTCCCCAGCGTCGGTGCAAAATACGCAGCGCCCAGCATCACCGCGAAAGCGGCGGCGACCATATGCGTGGGCGGAATCATGTCGGGCAGCCGTTTGCCCGGGTTCCGAAGATAAGAGGCAAGTTCGGACACGAAGACCGCAAGCTGTGCCAGCGCGGCCAACCCGATCATAACAGCGGTCGCGCCCCAGAAAGGGGCCTTGGGCAGACCCAGAACCAGCGTCGTCTCGCCATGTAACGCTTTTCCGATGGCGTATCGGACAAGAAACCATGCGAAAAGGCAGGACACCACAAGACCGAGGCCCGCCGCGATCAAGCGCGGTGCGGCCTCACGTCCTGTGATCTGGGCCAGGATGCCCATTGCGACATGCGATTGTCGCGTGTTCGTCCACACCAGCGCCAGCGCCATGACGACCGCAAAGCAAAGCTCTGCAACCTCGTACAACCCGAGGATCGGTGCCGAAATGCTCCAGCGCAGCAGAACATCCAGGGTGAAAGCGAGCGACAAGCCGAGCAGCATGAGGCCCGCCGCGTTGGCCAGCAGGCGGGCCGCGAACTCGCGCAGCCCACCGCCAGCCACCTCGGCAACGTTGGTTGTGGCGGTAGACATCCGCTTCCCCTGCGTTACTGGCTCTCGCGCCAGGCTTTGATTTCAGCGCGGTAAGCGTCCAGCACGGTTGCCCCGTTGGGTGTCGCTTCGACCCACTCTGCGATTACCGTCTCTGCGGCCGCTAACCATGTGGCCAGCTCCGCTTCGCTTGGGACGATGATGTGATGGCCTGGCGTTGCTTCCACGACGGCGCGGACACGATTGCTCTCGGCCTCAAGACCCGGGCCCCAGAATGCGGCAAAGGCGGATGGTGGGTTGTCTTCGAAGACCTTCTGGATATCCGGCGGCAAGCGATCGTAGGTATTCTGGTTCATGACGATATACATTGGCGTTGTACCGAGAGGGATGTCGACGTGGCCGAGGGTGACGTCGAGAAGAGAGAATCCTTCGACCGCAAACCAGTCGGCTGCGGCGGCATCGACCACGTTCTTGGACAGTGCTTCGGCGATGGCCGGAGCCGGCAGCCCAACCGGCGTGGCGCCAACGGCGGTGATCATGGCCGAGAGAACGCTGCCCGCGGCGCGCACCTTGGCGCCCTGGAAATCGTCCAACCCGGTGATCTCGTCGGAATGGTGCAAACGCGCAATATCAGCGGTGCCGATTCCGATCACTTTCACGGTCTCGAACCCTTCAATGAGGCCATCTTCATAGAGCGCTGCGAGAGCGGCAGATGTCTCGGACGAGCCGGTGGCAAGCAGGGGGAGCTCTGTGACGCCCGCCGACTGAAACCGACCAGGGTTATACGATGTGATGCTCCAGCCGATGTCAATCAGGCCGGCCTCGACCGAATCGAAGACCTCGGTCGGAGCTGCCGCTGCGCCGCCGGTCAGGATTTCCACCTTGAGCTTGCCGCCCGATTCCTCTTCCAGTTTCTTGAACCAGGGTCCGAAAAGATCGGTATTCAGGAAGTTCGTGGGGCCGGTGAAACTTGCGAACCGGAGCGTGACTTCCTGCGCGTTTGCAGTGGATACAATGGTGATCCCCAGAGCGATACCAAGGGTTACCGCCGTGAAACGACGCCAAATCGATGAAATGGACATCAAGGTCCTCCCTACCTTGTCGAGATGCCGTAGCACCCGTTTTAACGCGACAAAGAACGGTTTAAGAGGCTGCAAACCCCCTTCGCCGACTCGTCACGCATTTCGTTAACGCTAGAGACCGGCAGGGAAATCCTGCAGAGCAAAGTCCAAATTGTTTACCTGGTGAACACCCGTTTCTTTGGTTCCCCCATTTGGATGATTCAATAGCGCGTTTGTGCCTTGAGCGCCGCCTCGGATCGGGCGATGCACTCGCGCAGGGGTTGGAGACAGGTCGCGGCCGCTTCAGCGGGCGACATCGCAGTGCGGAAAAAGGCGATATTGACCGCGCCGATCGATTTTCGCCCAAGTTTCAACGGCAGCGCGATGGCGCTGATGTTCTCTTCAACCAACCCGACCGACAGCGCATAGCCGCGTCGATGGATCTCCTCAAGCCGACCTTCGATGTTTCCCAGAATCGCGAGGTCCTGGCCGTCGAGCGTGCCGATTCGGTGCAAGACGTCCAGAGTGCGCGCCAGGTCTGAGCGGCTGAGCGAGCTGAGATAG
>JBFHMM010000249.1:0-5562 GCA_041594355.1 Paracoccaceae bacterium
ATTGTCCAGAACCAGGCGAACGGCACGCTCGCGCACTTCGCGGGAATACTTGTTCGTCGTCTTGCTCATGATGCTCCATCCTACTCAAGAGTTGGAGCCTCCGGCAAACCCGGCGCGGTTCAATGGGAGCGTTTGGAAAAAGACCTCAGCGAGCTTCGCGCCCAAAAAAGCGCGCTAACGCGCGCCCGCCTTCTTGCATCAGGTCAGAAAGTTATCGGCTTGAGTAGCTTGGCCGCTTGATCGAGCGAGGCACCTTCGCCGTAGTCTTCGCCGCTAAGTCGCTGCCCCATCAGGTCCTTACGGATGCGGTAATCTATACCAGCCTTTAGCATTCTGTCTTCGAAGCTATGGCGCAACGAGTAGAGTGAATGCGCCGGTGTCTCCCGAAGCTTGTTTTCGTCAAAATATCCGTTGATCGTGCCAAAAACGCCCGCGTTGTCGAAATACCGCACGAAGCCTTGCGGACACTCTTTTAAAGCCTCCAAAGAAACGCCAACAAGCGGAATAATCCGGTTTGCGCGGCGTGACTTAACCTTTCTTCCGTCCGACTTGATCTCAATATGCGGTGTGTCGCAGTCCAAGTGGATGGTAGTCTCGTTAAGCGTCGTGATCTCTGAGGGCCTCGCGCCAGTGTTGACCATTGCCAGCACGACGCAGCGGGCCTCTGTATTCAGGCCAGACAATGCGGTTGGTGCAAGCGGCTTGGTCCTTATCCACTCCGAAGAGAAGGGTGGGCGTTTTCTCTTTTCATCGTCCGCGAATGTCAGGTCCCCAAGGATGCTGCCAAGGTCGAGGCCAAGACGCTTCTTTTCATTCACTACTTTGAGGATTTGGCTTAGATGGCCAAGGTCTTTGTTACCACTGTTTGGCGTCAAGTTTTCCGCTTCGATCCGATCCCACCACCATTCCCGGAAGTCCAGCAAGTCGTCGCGAGTGATGTCTCTCAGCGGCTTGTCACCGCAGACTTCGATGAAGTTCCGCACAGCCTTTATTCGCGGATTCTTCCAGCGGCGCATCTGGTCTGCGCTCTTCCCGCGCGTCTTGTCTTTGGCAAAGCCCCAGAATGCATCACGTGCCGCTGACAGTTTAATTGCTGGGGCAGGCGTTATGCCTACACCGCAACCGCCTCACGGCGGTCTGTGGCGGTTTCTACGCGCTCCAAAAGCTTGTCTGTTGGAAGCTCCAAGACTTCCGGCATTGGCATGTATCGCAGCCCGCGCACGGCGGCTAATTCGATGGCGGCTGCGTGCTTCTTTTCGGCGTCAGCCGTGTCACCCGCGAGCTTGGCTTCCCATGCCTCAACCTGATTGCGCCACACCCCGCCTTGCTTACTCTTCGCAACTTCAAGGCTATCGGTTCTGAGCGATAGTAACACCTCGTTGCGATTTTCGACGGTCTTATACCGTTCAGGCACACGGCGGCGCAGGTAATATATGCGTCCACGCAATTTAAGGTTCTCGTGCTTCATCGAATCCCCAAGTGGATCATTTTGTGGATCAAAATGCGGATCAAAAATGGGCGCGATGCAACCCATAGTCACATAAAGCCTTGCAAATAAGGGGCATTGGTATCTCTTTGGGGTGTGGCGGAGAGACAGGGATTCGAACCCTGGGACCCCGTGAAGGGTCAACGGTTTTCGAGACCGCCCCGTTCGACCACTCCGGCACCTCTCCGCGGGGGTCTGGAGGTGGCGTTTAACTGCTTCGCATGGGGCATGCAAGGCCAGTTTTGGCCACTGTTTTCCATTTGTTTGATTTTCCGTTGCCCGCACGGGGAAATCGCTTACGCTCAAACTATGGTGAATTCGTATTGTGACGCAGCTATGTACCAACTCCGGGGGCTGATCCGCAGTGCGGCTTGGGTTTTTATTCTGGCCTGCTGTTGGCCCGTGTCTAGCTTGGCCGCAGACCGAAAAAAAATCGAGGCGTTCCTTGAGGTGACCGGATTCGACGTGGCGCTGGACAGTATCGCGCTGTCGGCCAAGGACGCCCCCCAGATGCTGGGCGTGGACCCCGGTGCCTTCGGATCCGCATGGGAACGGCTGAGCGCCGACGTTTTTGATATCAGCGTCATGCGGGGGTTGGCCTTGGAGATTCTGGAAAAAACCTTGGGCGACGAACCGCTTGCGCATGCGGTCGGGTTTTATGCCACGGATCTGGGGCAACGGTTGGTCGTCGAGGAAAACCGGTCCCACAAGGGTGAGGATGCGCATAAGCAAGAGGAAGGCAGACGCATTGTCGCGGATCTTGTTGCGGATGGGGCACCACGCCTGAAACTGCTGAAACGGATGAACAAGGCGATCGATGCCTCAGGTACAAGCCTGAAGTCTTTGCAGGAGGTCCAGTTCCGGTTTCTGATGGCCGCCAGCGACGCAGGTTTCATCGAACTGAAGATGGATCGTGACGAATTGCGTGCGCTGCTGTCGCGGGATGACGCCCGTCTGCGGTTGGAACTGGAGGAAGCCGCATTGGCTTCGGCGGCCTATACCTACCAGATGTTCTCGGACGAAGATCTGTCCGAATATGCGCAGGCGCTTGAGGATCCGGTCATGCAAGACGTCTATCTGCTACTCAATGCTGTACAGTTCGAGATCATGGCCAACCGGTTCGAGGCGCTGGCGCATCGGATGTCGGATCTCCAACAAGGGCAGGATATCTGATGTTGTTTCGCGGCGTCTTTAGCGCCCTGATAATATCGGCGACGGAAATTTGGGCGGGATCTGAGGTGCGACCGGTTTCTGACCCACCACTCATCAAGGCCCCGGACGCCGGATCAGAAACCGAACCGAATGCGATTGACCGGGTGCTTGAGCTTTGCGCGGCGTTGCGGATCGACGAGGTTACACAGGTTCTTCAATCCGAGGGGCAGGGCTATGGTACGGAACTAGACCGCGATGTGCTGGACGGGCGCGGTGGAGCCTATTGGACCGACCTGGTTGAGGATATCTTTGGCGCCAAGCGGATGGCCGACAAGGTCTCGATGGCGCTGCTCGCAGAGATGACGCCGGGACAGATCGACAACAGCCGGCATTCCTGCGTTCTGACGCGGGCCGTAGTATCGTTTCGCTTGAACTTTCAGCCCGGATCGCGCCGCGGGATCCGGAGCTGGAGGACGCGGCCCGCAGACTCTATGACAGTGCGCGAAACGGCGATGATCCGCAATTGATGATGATCGACAGGTACGTCGAGGCCAATAACCTGCTGGAACAGAACGTGGCCGGCGCGGTGAGCTTCAACTACTTTCTTTATCGCGGGATGGTCGACGGCGGCGCGCTGGAGATGGACGAAGACAGTATCCTTGCCGAAATCCGATACGACGAGCCCGAGACGCGCCTGGAAACGGAAACCTGGCTGTACTCGTTCCTGCTCATGGCGTATCGACCGCTGAGCAATCAGGAACTAGAGGCCAGTCTGGCGTTTTCATTGTCCGACGCGGGGCAAGCACTTAACCTTGCGTTGTTCAGGGGGTTTGAGATGGCCTATCGGGACATCTTCTATGCCCTTGGAATGGGGCTGGCCGGGGCGATGACATCACAGGATCTGTAGACTGCCAGCGTCCGATCGAATCCGGTTGACAGTTTCGGCGGTTACAGTCATACCCCCCCAACCTGGCAGGAAAACCGCGCCGGGTTTTTTGTAATCATGACGCCAAACGGCGCGCTGTTCGCGGCGGGATATCTTCCCGAAACGCCCGGGTCCCGGGGGCCACAGAACGCGGAAAGAAAAGGAAATGCGATGTTCGCGGTCCTCAAGACCGGCGGAAAACAGTACAAGGTTCAATCGGGCGATACGCTCCGCGTTGAGAAACTTGCTGCAGACGCCGGTGAAAAAGTTCAATTCAACGATATCCTGATGCTGGGCGGCGATGCCCCTGTTGTGGGTGCTCCATTTGTGGCTGGCGCAGCCGTGCAGGCCGAGGTCATCGACCAGATCAAGGGCGAAAAGGTTATCCATTTCGTCAAGCGCCGTCGGAAACACTCTTCCAAGCGAACCAAGGGGCACCGTCAGAAGCTGACGTTGGTCCGGATCACTGATATCCTGTCCGATGGCGCGGAAAAATCCGGCGTCAAGGCTGCAATCGGTGCTGGTTCGGTGTCGGGTGCTGCGGTTGCAGCGGCAGCTCCTGCTGCGCATTCAAAGGCTGCCAAGGCGTCGCCCAAGGCTGAAGTGGCTGTCGATGGTGCAGACGATCTGAAGAACCTGTCGGGTGTTGGTCCGGCACTTGAAAAGAAACTGCATGCCGCTGGCGTGACTTCCTTTGCCCAGATCGCGGCATGGGGCGAAGCCGAAATTGCAGACTTCAACGAGAAACTGTCCTTCAAGGGCCGGATCGAGCGTGAAGGCTGGGTCGAACAGGCCAAAGAACTGGCAAAGGGCTAAGGAGAGACACAATGGCACATAAAAAAGCTGGTGGTTCCTCACGGAACGGACGCGATTCTGCTGGCCGTCGCCTTGGTGTAAAGCTCTACGGCGGCCAAGCCGCTATTCCGGGCAACATCATTGTGCGTCAGCGCGGCACCAAGTTCTGGCCGGGCGAAGGCGTGGGTATGGGCAAGGATCACACCATCTTCGCGACTGAAGAAGGCGCCGTAAAGTTCCACAAAGGCCTGAAAGGCCGCACCTTTATTTCGGTTCTGCCAGTGGCGGAGGCCGCAGAGTAAGCCGTAACCCAAAGGTTTGGATTGAAAATCGGGGGGGATCGGCAGACTGGCCGGTCCCCCCTTTTCGTTCCGAGGCTTGTGCTGCGTTCGGCGGAGACTCATATCGCCCTAGTAACCTGAGACGGGATTTGTACTGTTCAGAGGAGGAGCAGGCACATGAAATTGGATCAGATCATCAATCAGCCGACGATAGAAGCAGAGCGGTTCGACCTGCGTCCACTGCGCCGCTCTGACATGGGGCTGATCGAGCTGTATGGCAGCGACCGGCGGGTGGCACAGATGACCACGTCAATTCCGCACCCTTTGCCGCCCGGCGCAACCGAAGCATTTGTCGCCCGCGCCATGTCCGAAAACCGTGACGAGGATGTCTGGGCGATCGATGGAAGCAAATCCGGCGGCGAAGAGTTAAAAGGCCTGATTGCGCTGAAACGGATGGACCGGAACCAATCCGAAGTTGGGTATTGGATTGCGCCGATATATTGGAACACCGGTCTGGCGTCCGATGCGCTCCGTGCGCTGGTCGATGCGAACCCGTTCGGCAATAGGAACATGTTTGCCTCGGTGTTTCAGGACAACCCGGCCTCGGCCCGGGTCCTGACGCACTGCGGGTTCGAATATCTGGGTGATGCCGAAAATTTTTCGGTGGCCCGAAATGCGGCTGTCCCCACCTGGACTTACAGCCGAAAACTCTAATTGGCCCCACCGGGCCTTTGCGATAGGGAACCAACCATGAAATTTCTCGATCTTGCAAAGGTCTATATCCGCTCGGGTGGCGGTGGCGGTGGCTGTGTCAGTTTCCGGCGCGAAAAGTTCATCGAATACGGCGGTCCTGATGGTGGAGACGGCGGCAAGGGAGGCTCGGTATGGGCCGAAGCGGTCGTTGGTCTGAACACCTTGATAGA
>JBFHMM010000250.1:0-5560 GCA_041594355.1 Paracoccaceae bacterium
GCCAGCGCCGCGTCATGGGCAGAGCCGATGGGCACCCCTCGCTGCAGCGCCGCGATCCAGTCGGCTCCGCCGGGCGGAAGCGGCTGCGGCATCGGATCGAAATCGGGCCGCGTGATCAGCACATCCTGTGCAATCGCGGCCGGTTTCGGCGCACCGGGCTCCGTGTTAAAGCGCCAGATGTCGTAGGCCGGCCAGTCTGAGCGCAGCAGCGCTGCGGCCGGCGCAAGGGTCACGGTGGACTGCATCAGCGACTCGGGGTCGGTCCGGGCCAGCAGGTCGGGGTCGATCGGGTCCGCGTCGGCGGCGTGATAAGCGCGGCGCATCGCCAGTTCGAGCCGGGCGACGTCGGGCAGGTAGCCGAGGTGCGACAGCTGCGCCATTCCGGCCAGAAACTCGGGGAAAGACGCGCCGTAGAACATCATCAACGGCGAGGACGGCGGATGGGCGCGCAGGTAGATCCCGGCCAGCCCGTCCATGTTTTCCTTGCCCAGAAGTTTGGCGATAACCGGAAAGGCGCTGTGCAGGGCTTCGGTCAGCGAGACTGCGACATTGTTGCGGTAAACGTTGAACCGCTTGCCCGCCGGCCGGCCCTGGCCATCGAGCAGGCCCTCGGGCGTCTGTTGGCCGGGGTCGAGCAGGGCCGTGGTGAAGGTGTGCTGGCTCATGCCGGTGCGCTTTCGCCGATGGACGACAGCGCGGCTGCGGCGCGGGCGGCCTCGGACCGCAGTACCGGCCAGTCCGGTACGTCATTGTCCCATTCGATCAGCAGCGGTTTCGGACCGCTTTGGCGCAGGGTGTGGTCCAGCAGCGCCCAGACCGGGTCGGCCACCGCGCGGCCGTGGCTGTCGATGAGCAGCGGCGCGCCGTGGTCGTCGGTGTCCTTGTCATGGCCGCCGAGGTGGATTTCGGCGACCAGATCCAGCGGGAAGGCGTCCATGTAGCCCTGCGGCGAAAAGCCGAGGTTGGTGGCGGAAACGAAGACGTTGTTCACATCCAGCAGCAGCCCGCAACCGGTGCGCTGGGCGAGTGCGGCCAGGAAGTCGGGCTCGGCCCAGGTGGAGTCGGCAAAGGCCAGATAGCTGGAGGGGTTTTCCAGCAGCATCCGGCGGCCAACGGCCTGCTGCACCTGGTCGATATGGGCGGCGACCCGGTTTAGCGTGGTGTCGGTGTAGGGCAGGGGCAACAGGTCGTTGAAGAAATGGCTGTCGTGGGTGGACCAGGCGAGGTGTTCCGAAAAGCTGGCCGGTTTCAGCCAGGCGACCAGGTGCCGCAGCCGGGCGAGGTGGTCCGCGTCCAGCGGTGCCTCACCGCCGATGGACAGGCCGACGCCATGAATCGAAATCGGGAATTGCCGCGACAGGTGGCGCAGCTGGGCAAGGGGCCGTCCGCCACCGCCCATGTAGTTCTCTGCATGGATCTCGAGCCAGCCCACTGGACCGGCGTCCGCGGTCAGATCGGCGAAATGCTGCGGTTTGTATCCCACGCCCGGCGCATCGGGCAGGGTGGTCTGGCGGAGGCTGGCGATTTGCATGAGAAAACCGGCGTTCAAAGATTGGTCGCGCCCGGGGCGGCGGGCGCACGGCACAGGTGCGGGGCGGGTGCGGAGATGTTTCACCCCGCGCCCACGGGGTCATGCGGGCAGATCACGCTCCAGCGCCTCAAGCGAGCCCTTGCGCGCGGTGCCATCGGCCATTGCCGGAAGTTCAATGTCGGTGCAGGTGCCGGCATCGACCAGTGTCCAGGCGTTGCCCTGATAATCGACGGTCGAGGTGCCTGCGCAGGTGGTGCCGGGGCCGGCGGCGCAATCGTTCTGGCCAGCCAGCGAAACCCCGTAACATTTTTCCTTGGACTGGGCGCTGACGCTTTGGGTTGAGGCGACCAGAGCTGCGGCTACGGCACCAGCGACGGCAAGGGTCTTAGCGGTGTTTGACATCTCGGAAATCCTTTTGGTTGATACTTGGTGTCGTCTTGGAGACATCAAAAATGTACCGCCTGCAAAAGGTTTGTTGAACTCACGAGGCCGTGCCTCACGCCCGCGTCAGATATTGTGACGCGGTTTTTTTGTTTAACTGGCTGAAATGGCGTAAGAAATAATAAATCCCCGCGACCCGGCCCCGGATTGGAGGCCCGATTGCGGGGCGTTTGACGCGAAATGTTACAACAGATCGGGCGCGGTGGCCTCGGTCGCGAGCGCCCTTGTTACATCGTCAAGGCTTTCCACCGAGGTGCGTTTTTCGCCGAGCCGCCGCACCGTGACGGTGCGCTCTTCGACTTCGCGGTGGCCGACGGCGAGGATCACCGGCACCTTGCCGACCGAATGTTCGCGGACCTTGTAGTTGATCTTTTGATTGCGCGTGTCGGCCTCGGCGCGGATGCCGGCGGCGGTGAGTTTGGCGACAACCTCGTGCACGTATTCATCCGCCTCGGAGGTGATCGAGGCCACGACCACCTGGCGCGGGGCCAGCCAGAACGGCAGCTTGCCGGCGTGTTCCTCGATCAGAATGCCGATGAAGCGTTCAAAGGAACCCAGCGTCGCGCGGTGCAGCATGACCGGACGGTGTTTCGCGCCGTCGGCGCCGACATAAGTGGCATCCAGCCGTTCCGGCAGCACGAAATCGACCTGGTGCGTGCCGCATTGCCAGTCGCGGCCGATAGCGTCGGTCAGCACGAATTCCAGCTTGGGGCCATAGAACGCGCCTTCGCCGGGGTTCAGTTCGGGTTCGATCCCGGCGGCGCGGGTGGCCGACAACAGGGCCGCCTCTGCCTTGTCCCAGACTTCGTCCGATCCGGCCCGCACGTCAGGCCGGTCCGAGAACTTGACCTTGAAGCTTTCAAAGCCGAGGTCCTTGTAGATTTCGCTCAGGAAGCGGATGAATTCGGCGGTCTCGCTTTCGATCTGATCCTCTGAGCAGAAGATATGCGCGTCGTCCTGGGTAAAGCCGCGCACCCGCATGATACCGTGCAGCGCGCCGGAGGGTTCATAGCGGTTGCAGGACCCGAATTCGGCCATGCGCAGCGGCAGGTCGCGATAGGACTTGAGGCCCTGCTTGAAGATTTCCACATGGCAGGGGCAGTTCATCGGTTTCAGCGCATTTACCGCTTTTTCCCGCGCGTGCTCTTCGTCGACTTCGACGATGAACATGTTCTCCTGGTACTTGTCCCAGTGGCCCGAGCGTTCCCAGAGCTTGCGGTCGACGACCTGCGGCGTGTTTACTTCGACATAGCCGCCACGGCGCTGCTGGCGGCGCATGTAGTCCTGCAGGGTGGTGTAGACGGTCCAGCCGTTGGGATGCCAGAACACCTGACCGGGCGCCTCTTCCTGCATGTGGAACAGATCCATCTCGCGTCCGAGCTTGCGGTGGTCGCGCTTGGCGGCCTCTTCCAGCATGTGAAGATGCGCTTTCAGCTTTTCCTTGTTCTGGAAGGCCACGCCATAGATCCGCTGCAGCATGGCGCGGTCGCTGTCGCCGCGCCAGTAAGCGCCGGCGATCGACATCAGCTTGAAAGAATCGCCGGGCAGTTGGCCGGTGTGCTGCAGGTGCGGGCCGCGGCACAGGTCCTGCCAGTGGCCGTGCCAGTACATGCGCAGCGGTTCGTCGCCGGGGATCGCCTCGATCAGCTCGACCTTATAGGGTTCGTTATTGGCGGTGTAATGCTTGATCGCGCGGTCGCGTTCCCAGACCTCGGTGGTCACGGGGTCGCGTTTGTTGATGATTTCCTTCATCTTTTTCTCGATCACACCCAGATCCTCGGGGGTGAAGGGCTCGGCGCGGTCAAAGTCGTAATACCAGCCGTTTTCGATCACCGGGCCGATGGTGACCTTGGTGTCGGGCCAGATTTCCTGTACGGCGCGGGCCATGACATGGGCCAGGTCGTGGCGGATCAGCTCGTTGGCCTGTGCCTCGTCCTTGAGGGTGTGAATGGCGATGTCGGCGTCGCTGTCGATCGGCCACTGCAGATCCCAGTGCTTGTCATCGACTGTGGCGCTGATCGCTTTCTTGGCGAGCGAAGTCGAGATATCCGCGGCCACCTGCGCGGGCGTGACGCCGGCTTCGTAGGATCGTGCATTGCCATCGGGGAGGGTAAGGGTGACTTGGGCCATATCGGCTCTCCTCGTCAGTTTGGCGCCCACGGAACGCCCGGTTGCGGGTTATGTTTCGCAGGCTATGTGGAGCGGGGCGGAGAATGTGTCAAGCCGAGAGGGCGCCGTGGCGGGGGAAAGCGGGGTTTTCCTAGTTTTGCCCCGAGCGATGGGGGAATTGGATCACACTGAGCGTTGCCGCGACAGGGGCCGAGGTCCCCGTGTGGAGCCCGGTGTCATTCGCGGGTCGGGGGTTTTCAGCCAGCGCCGAACAAGGCAGGGTGGAGGTCAGCACAGGCAGAGAAGGGCGACCATGAACCAGACGCAATTTCTGGAGACCGCACAGGGGCGGCGCATCGCGTATCACAAGACGGAGGGGCAGGGACCCTGCGTCGTTTTCCTCGGTGGGCTGAAGTCCGACATGGAGGGAACCAAGGCGGTGCATCTCGAAACCTGGTGCCAGGACCGGGGCCGCGCGTTCCTGCGGTTCGATTATTCAGGTCACGGTGAAAGCGGCGGCACCTTCGAGGAAGGTTGTATCGGCGACTGGCACGAGGACACGCTGGCGGCCATCGACGCGCTGACCGAGGGGCCGCTGGTGGTCGTGGGCTCGTCGATGGGGGGCTGGCAGGCGTTGCTGCTGGCCCGGGCCCGGGCCGGTCGGATCGCCGGGATGGTGACCATCGCGGCGGCGCCGGATTTCACCGAGGACAGCTATTGGGCCAAGTTTACCGAGGAACAGAAACAGGCGCTGGAACGTGAGGGTCAAGTGGAACTGCCGTCGGACTACATGGAACCCTATGTGATCACCAGGAGGATGATCGAGGACGGGCGGACCCGGCTGGTGTTGCGCGACCCGCTGGTGTTGCCGTTCCCGGTGCGTTGCCTGCAGGGGACGGCGGATACCGCCGTCAGCACCGAGACCGCGCTGCGCCTGCTGAGCCATGCGGAGTGTGACGACATGCGCCTGCTGTTGGTCAAGGACGCCGATCACCGGTTCTCGGACGGGCCCTGCCTTGGTCTGATCGAAGCGGCGATCGAGGAAGTACTGGAAGGGGGGCGCTGATGCGCGCATTTGGTCGGTTCCTGGGGCGACTGCTGCTGGTGCTGGCCGTGGTTGCGGCGGCGCTGTGGTGGTTTGGCCCCTATGAGAAGGTGGAGTTGCGCGCCGATTTCGAGCCGCGCAAATTTGGCGAGGGCGTCCAGGTCTATTTCGAATCCATCGAATCCGGTCAGGAAACCATCACGCCCGGCACCGAAAAGCGGGTGGTTTGGCAGGAGGGGTTCAAGGAGCGGCGCACGCCGGTGTCGATTCTCTATATCCACGGGTTTACGGCAACGTCCGAGGAAATCCGACCGGTTCCCGACCGCATCGCCGACGCGTTGGGCGCCAATCTGGTCTTTACCCGCCTGCAGGGACACGGCCAGTCCGGCGCGGCGCTGGCAGAGGCCAGCGCGTCGGCGTGGATGTATGACACC
>JBFHMM010000251.1:0-5535 GCA_041594355.1 Paracoccaceae bacterium
ACTACCGCCCACGAGCCCTGAGTGACCTGTGCTGCAGAACGCACCAAGGTCGCGAAAGCACGCTAAAGCGCCCGGCCTTGAACTTGAGACACGACCACCCTGCCGCGCCTTCGGCGTTCCCGGGATATTCATGTCACGATATGAGTCAGGTGAAAGCCTGGACGCTGGAGGGTTTTCAGCCGCCCGAGACCGTCAGCCCCAGCATGCGCCAGACCTGCATGCCGCCACGATAGTAATAGATCCGCTCGGCCGGATAGCCCGCCTCGACCATGCGCCGGGCCGCTGTCGGGGACTGCCCGCACCATGGTCCGTTGCAGAACAGCGCAACCGGTTTGGCGGCTCCGCAGTCAAATCCGTCGTAATCGGTCGCCCAGCCCAGCGCATCAAGCCGGTTCGCCGATCGCTGTGCCCTCTGGAACCGGTGTCATCGGCTGAACACAGAACGGCGGGCAGGAACGCGAGGTCAGCGCCCAGTCGCCGCTGATCAGGTTGTCGTTGTCCTGAATACGCGCGATAACCGCGGGGCCATCAGGGGTCTGAACCGTGGCCTGCGGCATATCGCGGGTGATCTGCACCGGTTCGGCGTTGCCGGCGCCTGCCAGAACAAGCGCGGCCATCGTTATCAAAGGGCGTTTCATCCGCCCGGTCTCAGCGGACCACGTGGACGGCACATGCCGCGTGGCGCACCACCTGCGCG
Organism: Paracoccaceae bacterium; assembly: GCA_041594355.1. Taxonomy (GTDB): domain Bacteria; phylum Pseudomonadota; class Alphaproteobacteria; order Rhodobacterales; family Rhodobacteraceae; genus JAIUZI01. The sequence goes on from JBFHMM010000251.1 coordinate 698, forward strand.
GCGGTCGAACCGAGCAGCAGGTCCTGCATGCCCGGACGGTGCGACGCGATGATGATCAGGTCCGGCTTGTTGGTCTCGGCCCAGTCCAGGATCGATCGGCCAGAGTGGCCTTCGATCACGATGCCGATCGCGTTCGGCAACTTGGCCGCCATGTCGTCCAGTTCCTTCTGGATCGCATCGCGGGCCTCGGTCAGGTAGTCGGTGGGCATGTAGGAAATCGCGTAGCCCGGAATATGTTCCACCACGTGCAGAAGGGTGATCTGGGCCTCGGGCGTGGCAAGCATCTGCGCCAGTTTCAGCGGTCCGGTCACATCCCGTTCTGCGTCAAAGGAAATCGGGACTAGGATATTGTGATACATTTGGTGTCTCCCCTGGCAACCAGCGACAGTCTGCACCCAGTCTCGCCGCGCGGCCTTGATTCAAATCATGTTTTCCCAACCGGGCCAATCAGGGGCTTTGTTCGCTCGCCCTCCTGTCGGACCGGATGGTGCAGGCTTACAGTTAACCACAATTTTCAAGAAATGGAGTCATATTCGCATGAAGCTATTTATTGCGGCGGGTCTCTGCCTTGCGCTTTCGTTCCTGGCGGCAACTGCCAAGGCCGGCACGCCGACACCGGACAGGGAACAGGTGACAGGATCGCCTTTTCCTCCGGTTTCACTGGCCAGGGGGTCGGCAAGCTGGAAGGCGGCATTTCCGAATGCCAGGCCGTGGCCGCCGTTTACCGATTCGATTGCTATCGCCAGACCTCCCGTGCCGTGGGCCGGTCTTTGAGAGGCAAACCCGATTACCGCGACGCGCAGAAGGCGCTCAAGCAGGTCGAACGCGCATTGAAGGCAGTGGTCAAGCAGAACGGGGACAGCGCCGGGCCGCCGCTGAAACAGAATGGCCGCACCTACAAGGCGGTCCAGCCCGGCATCGTCGCCGCCAGTACAGCGGCTTTCAACAAGGCCCGTCAGGAAGCGGTTACCAACCTGTTGCGTGCCGATGGCAAGACACAGGTGCAATACCAGCGTTTTGCCAGCGTAGTGGTGTCGAACAAGGTGATCATCCGGACCGATCTGCTGGCGATGCTCCGGCTGGTCTGAACCCGGATCGCGGCAGGCAGAGCTCTGCCCCTCTCATCTGAGCACCGGGTCAGAACGTGCCGGTAACCTCGTACATGACAGGTTCGAAACTCCGGCACATTTCGTTGATCTTGCGGTTGCGCTCCCGCATTTCCGGAGTCCGCAGCATGGCCTGGAAATCTTCGCGCCGCTTCCATTGCGAATAGTTCGCGATCCGCGTCTGCGCATCGTTGACATGAAGTCCCGCCGCGACGAAACCGGGTTGTTTCGAGATGAACTCGGCGTAGGCGTCCGTCAGGGCCTCCAACAGATCCTGGCAGGTGCCGGGGGTCATCTCGAACGTGGTGATAACTGTCTGAATTTCGGCGTCTTTGGTAATGTTCAGCATGGAATCCTCCCTGTCTGAGCCCAGACTATCACAGCTGATCGAGAGTCGTCTGTATCTCCTGCACCAATTGCGTCACCTCGTCATGGGCAGGCCCCTTGGGCGCCTCCATCGCCGCAAGCCCGCGCCCCAGCGTTTCGGCATAGACCACCCGGTTGGCCAAGGGGGCCTTGGCGACCTCTGCCTCCAATTCCGCCGCCTTTTCCGCCACATCCGCCGCTAGCCGCGTTCCAGCCCGATTGCGGGTCATCACGATCATCGCCGGCTTGTCCTCGCGGTTGGCCAGGTACAGGACCACCTCTACTGCCCAGAGATCCAGATGCGAGGTCGCCACCGGGATCAGCACCAGATCCGCGGCCCGCAGCGCCGGGCGCAGGTCACTGTCGGCCTTGGGCGGCGTGTCGATGATCACGATGTCATGGCTCTGCGCCAGCTTGCGCACCTCGTAGGTCACACCCCAGGCAGAAGCGGTGGAAAACTCCAGCCCCGGTTCGCCCTGATCCTCCAACCGCGTCATGAACCAGCGTCCGGCGCTGCCCTGCGGATCGATATCCATTAGCGCCACCGATTTGTCGGCGCGGGCAAAGCCCACCGCCAGATTGACGGCCAGAGTGGTCTTGCCCGCCCCGCCCTTTTGCTGCGCAATTGTGATGACGTAGCCCAAAACATGCCCCCAAAGCCGTGCTGCAGCGCAGCATAACGACCCCAAAACCCTCTGCAACATCCAAATAGCCGCATCTCTTGCCCGGATCGCACCAGAAGTAACCGGTCGTTAACCAAGTTTGAGGATTCTGTTAACGGAGGGAGCGAGATGCGCAGTGTCCTTGCCGTCCAGATCATCTGCCTTTGGCTCTGTCCCGCAGCATGGGCCGGCGCTTGGCTGCAGGAGCCGGGAAAGGCGTTTCTGGCGGTCACCGCTACGCTGCGGCGCGGCGACCCCCAGGCGCAGTTCGAGAACACGATTTTCGGCGAATACGGGCTCGCAGCACGGTTGACCCTTGGAATCGACATCAACCAGCGTTCCAACATCGTGGGACATGCGTTGCTGTTCATTCGCACGCCGCTCGGGTCCGGCACGGGCCGGAACCGCTATGCCTTTGAGGCCTCCGTCGGCGCATATCACTGGCAAGGGCTGTGGCAGCCGATGTACAAGACCGCGCTCTCGTTGGGGCGCGTCATCACTGTAAAGGACATCCCCGGCTGGCTGGCCGTCGATGCCGTCATCGAGCGGCGCATCGGCACACCGGCTCCAACCGCGAAACTGGACGCGACGCTTGGGCTGACCGGCGCGGCGCGGATTCAGCCCATCCTGCAGATTGAAACCGCACGCACCTCTGGTCTGCCGCTGATGTGGACCGTCACACCGGGCATCACCGTCAAGGGCCCCAAGGAGACCACCTGGGTCATCGGCATCGAGCGAAAATCGGTGATCCGGCAGACCATCGGCCTCAAGCTCGGGCTCTGGCGCCGGTTCTGACCGCTTGCGTCGCCCCGGCAACTGCCGCAAACATCCCCCATGCCCGAAACCAGCCAGATCCGCCCAACTGATGACGAAGCCCGCGCGCTGGCGCGCAACCTGATGCGGCAGGCCCGGTTCGCCGCCCTGGGTGTCGTGTTGGATGACGGCACGCCGATGGTCACGCGGGTGGCCTTCGGGCTGGACCCGAACGGCGGGCCGCTGTCACTGATCTCGGACCTCTCCGCGCACAGCCGGGCGCTGCAGGCCAACCCCGCGTGCTCGCTGCTGATCGGCGAACCGGGTCCACGCGGCGATCCGCTGACCCACCCGCGTATGACGCTGCTGGGCACCGCCGCATTCCTGCGTCACTGTACGCCGGGACACGCGGAAATGGCCGCGCATTACCTGCGCGACCACCCCAAGGCCAAGCTCTACATCGGGTTTGCCGATTTCGCCTTTGTCCGGATCAGCCCCCGGCAAGCGTTGTTGAACGGCGGCTTTGGGCGGGCTTTCCAACTGACGCCATCCGACCTCGGCGTGCCGCCATCCTGATTATTTGTCGATGCGCAACACAACGTCGACCTGGCCCTCAACCGCCTCGGGCCAACCCAGTTTGATCTGGTCCTTATTGCTACCCTGCTCCAGCTGCGCATAAGGCAACGCATAAACCGCCGTTCCGCTCGCATTCCGGATCGGATCCAACGCGACGATTCCGTCCACACCTCGCGCCCGCGCTCCGAACGGCAGTTCGCCATCAGGGTCGATGGTCCAGGTCTGCGCCGCCGTCACCTGGTCGTGCCGCACCCGCAACGGGTTGAACACCTGCTTGGACACCGAATGGTAGGTATTGCCCAGAACAGTCACGTTCTTGGATTTGGAAAAGTCCAGATCGGCAAAGCTGGTGTCCACCCGTTCCGCCCGGTCAATCGACCCGTTGATGCTGCGAAACTTGTTGCCGGTGATGGCCACACCGTTGAGGAAATGGCCACTGCCGTGCGGTTTGATCACAATGTAACTGAACCAGGGCGCCACCTCGCCAGACAAAAAGATATTGTCGGTGATGCTGCAGGAACTGAAGGAGAAACCGCCCGAGAAAACCGGCTCCGGGCTCTGCTCGTTGGTCCATTCAACAAAGCAGTTGTCGACGTAGTTCCCCGACACCGTCGAACTGGTAAAGGTACCGATCATCACCAGACCTGCGGTGCGAACCCCCTGGGCCACGGAATCGCCCTGGAAAAAGTGGTTGCCCAACACGATGCTGTTCTGCCCCGCCAACACGGCGAAATGGCGGAACCTGGTTGCCCGGTTGTGCCGCAGCTTGACGTCATTGGCGTTTGCGTTGATCGCGATCGACACCCGGTCGGACACGTTCTCGGCCTCCTCAGCCGAGAGAAACTGGCACTGATCAATCAGCATCCCCTGGCAGCCGCCCCCGATGGACGTGATACCCCGATCCTTGGGCCGGCTGATGAAACTGTCGCGCAGGTTGAATGCAATGCCCGTCGGCGCCAGCCGGATCCCGCTGCACAGGCTTTCGCACTGCACCTCGATCTCGGACATCGCGAACTTGTTCAGCTGGCTGAAACCCTTGAAATCCAGCATGTACTTGAAGTCACGAAAGGTGAACGTCTGGGTGCCCGCCGCATCATAGAGCGGTGCATTCAGGGTGATCTCCTGCGCTGCGACATCCTTGGAGCGGACATAGATCTCGCGGCCGACCCCGACCCCTTCGACCAGCGCCCCCACCGGCACATTCGCGATGTTCGTCACATTGGTCAGCTTGCGCGAGTCGTTCGTGGTATAGGTGGCCGTCGACGTCACCGTGTCCGTGTTCCACACCGAGGAACCCACAGCCACCAACTGGCCATTTCGGATCACCCTGCGGGTGGCGTAGCTGCTTTTGTTGGGCACGGCGGCCTGCATGTCG
>JBFHMM010000252.1:0-5383 GCA_041594355.1 Paracoccaceae bacterium
CGCTGCACCCGGTCATCCACGCCCGGCTGCCGATGGACGCGGCCGAGGCCGGACGGGTTCATATCTTTCGCCCCGAGAACGGCGGCGAGGAACATTACGCCATCGAAATCGGCCGCCCGGACCGGGACAAGCCGGTGCTGGCGCGGTTGCATTCGGCCTGCTTCACCGGCGACGTTCTGGGCTCGCTCAAATGTGATTGCGGGCCGCAGCTGCGCGGGGCGCTGGCGCAGATGGGGGCGCTGGGCAGCGGTGTCTTGCTGTATCTCAACCAGGAGGGACGCGGCATCGGGCTGGCCAACAAGATGCGCGCCTACTCCCTGCAGGATCAGGGGTTTGACACCGTCGAGGCCAACCACCGGCTGGGGTTCGAGGACGACGAGCGCGATTTCCGGCTGGGGTCGGACATTTTGAAACGCATGGGTTTCCGCTCGGTCCGGCTGCTGACCAACAACCCCGCCAAGATCGCGATGATGGAGAAGACCGGCATCGCGGTGGCCGAGCGGGTTAAACTTAAGGTCGGAGAAAACGCCTTTAACGCCCAGTACCTAGCCACCAAGGCGGCCAAATCCGGGCATTTGCTGTGAGCAGCCTGCCTTATTCCCCCGCCGACCTGGTGCTGACCCGGCAGGGGCTGCGCTTTGCCGGACGCCTATTGCCCTGCAGCATTGGCAAGGGTGGGATTTCCGATCACAAACGCGAAGGCGACGGGGCAACACCCACCGGCATGCATCACATCGTCGGAATGCTCTATCGCCCCGATCGTATGGCCCCGCCCAATGCCTGGGCGCAGCCCATCGGCCCTCGCGATCTGTGGTCCGATGACGGCCGAGACAGCCGGTACAACAGGCAGGTCACCGCCCCCTACGCCTATAGCCACGAACGCCTGCGCCGGGCAGACCCCTTGTATGATCTGGTGCTGATCCTGGACTGGAACTGGCCCAAGGCCACCCCCGGCAGGGGCTCCGCCATCTTTATCCATCAATGGCGGCGTCCGGGCTATCCAACCGAAGGCTGCATCGCTTTTGCCCACCAAGATCTGCATTGGCTGGCCGCCCGGGTAGAGCCAGGCAGCCGGGTGATTGTGCCCAAGCTCAGCTAGATCGCGTCAGCCCTGAGCATAGGCGCGGGCGCCAAAAATAGCGGAGCCAACCCGCACATGGGTAGCGCCCAGCGCAATGGCACGTTCAAAGTCGCTGCTCATCCCCATCGACAGACCGGTCAACCCGTTGCGCGCGGCGATCTTGGCCAGCAGAGCAAAATGCAGCGACGGTTCTTCGTCCACGGGGGGGATGCACATCAGGCCGCGCACCGGCAGGTCCAGCGCGCGGGCCTCGGCGACAAAACCGTCGGCGTCATCGGGCAGGACACCGGCCTTTTGCGGCTCTTCCCCGGTGTTGACCTGAATGAAGAGGTCGGGGCAGTCGCCGCGTTCCTGCGCCAGCCGGGCCAGGGTTGTGGCCAGTTTCGGGCGGTCGAGCGTGTGGATGGTATTGAACAGTTCCATCGCCTGACGCGCCTTGTTGGTTTGCAGCGGGCCAATCAGGTGCAGGTCGATACCGTCATATCGTTCTATGAAGCCGGGCCATTTGCCCTGCGCCTCTTGGACCCGGTTTTCACCGAAACAGCGGTGGCCCTGATCCAGCGCCGCTTGCACCCGCTCATTGGGCTGTACCTTGGAGACGGCGATCAGGGTGGTCGCGCCGGGCGCGCGGCCGGCGGCGGCTTCGGCCTGTGCGATGCGGGTTTTGATGTCGTCGAGCGCCATGTCTGGTGGGTCTCCTGCGTTTGCGGGCAGAGAAACACCAGATGCGGCGAAAAGAAAAGAGGCGGCAAAAGAAAAGGGCGGGTCCGAAGACCCGCCCAAGATCACGACTAAGCGTGGTTCAGCTTAGAAGCTGAAGTACACACCAGCCTGAACGGTGGTGTTCTCGCTCGATGTCTCACGTGCACCGGCTTCGAAGGAAGCGCCGCCACCCAGGTCGTAGGAGTAGTGGATACCGTAGGAGGTACCTTCGCTCCGGGTACATGCCTGAGGAGCAACGTAGCCGGCACAAGTTGCTGCGGTGGTCGAATCGCGGTTGTCGCGACGACCGGCAGCAACGTCAGCCGCGGAAACCGCGTCTTCGTCGGTGACCCAGATCAGGATGTTCGACGCTGCGCCGATGTCCATGTTGCCATAGAGGCCCCATTTGCCGATGCCGTCGTTGTCGGCATAGGCCAGACGAACGCCGAACTGGCCGATGTCGCCGTAGATCGATGCAACGACTTTGTCTTCAAACGCGCCCGAGGAGTCCTGAGCACCGATCGAGGCACGCCAGTCGCCGAAGGCGTAGGACAGCATGATCGCGGTGCGCGACAGGCGGGTTTCGCCTGCGGGCAGAGCGTAGACACCGGTGCCGGAGTTCGGTGCGCCCGAACCAGCAACGTTACGCTGCGAGTAGGAGATGTGGCCGGTGAAGCCGCCTGCGGTGTACAGTGCTTCCACACCGTTCACGCCGGTACCGCCGGAGGAGTATGCATCCCAGTTGAAGTATTCAGCGTTGACGTTACCAACGTGCGACACAAAGCCGGCGCCGTCGATACCGGTACCTGCGGTACGGGTTTCGAGGTAGGTGCCGGGCATGTTTTCGATTGCGCCGATGATGTTGCCGACGCCGACGGTGAAGCCTTCGTAGGTTGCGAAGAAGCGTGGACCGTTGAATCCAGCACCACCCGGGTTGTTATCACGGCTTTCAGCCTGGGCACGGAAACGTGCGCCGAATGCCACACCGGAGTCGGTTTCGGCCGACATGTCGAACTGCAGACGCAGACGGCTGGTGATGGTGGTCGACGAGACACCGTTCACAGCGCTGTCGTTGCCATCGTTGTAGTCCAGGCCGAAGCGGCCGTAGCCGGACAGGCGGACGTCCGCGGCTGCGACGCTAGCGGTCGCGATCAGCGCGGTCGTTGCGAAGAGAACCTTTTTCATAGTTTTTCCCTCGGTTTTCAAATCATACGCCCAAACCGGGGAATCCGGTGTGGGTATGGACAGGGGTTTCGCTCTTTCGGGGTAGAGTTGGCAAGACTTGCAGCGGGAAGCGTGGCAAAGTCGTGGCGGATGGTGCAGCTTTGCCACAGTAGTTATCGGCAAGGTGTACTCGCAGCCGAACGATACCCGCCAACTTGCCCCGCAAACACCTAAGACTTGCGCAATTCGGACGCCGCCGGGCGGTTTTCCTCTGGCGTGGTCCGATCCGGGACCCGGCTGTGCGAGGCACGGGGGAATCAGGCCGAACGCGTGGTATTGACCCGCGCATCATGCGTCACGCCGTCTCCGCGGGCGCCTGCGGGGGCACTAAACCCTTGCTCCACTCGGCCCGCTTGGGTAGGACAGGCCAGAGCAGAATTCACTGGATACCAGCATGTCCTTGCACAAGCCGTTGAAATTGTCCGTACTCCTGGCGGTCTGCCTGATGGTTGCGGCCTGTGGGTCGCGCCGCAATGGACCGGCGATCACCGTCGGGGGCGATTCGCCGCCGGGCGGAACCGAGTTCCATACGCGCGACGCCGCGCCGACAAATTACGACAAATCCTCGATCTGGGATGTCTTCGGCCCGAACAAGACCGAACAGACCGTCAACGTGAACCGCTATCTCTGGGCGGCCTCGCTGGATGTGCTGAGCTTTCTGCCGGTGCAGACTGTCGATCCGTTTACCGGCGTGATCGTTACCGGCTATGGCACCCCGCCGGGCGGCGGCCGGTCGTATCGCGCCACGGTGCATATCAAGGATCCGGCGCTGGAGGCGCGGTCGCTGTCGGTGGCGTTGCAGTCCAAGGGCGGTCCGGTCAGTGCCTCGACCACGCGTGCGGTGGAGGATGCGATCCTGTCGCGCGCCCGTCAGATGCGGATCAGCGACAAGAAACTCTGATCAAGCTGCCTCTGGAAACCAGAACCAAAGCACACTATCACAGCGCCGGGTTCCGACCCGGCGTTTTCAATTCGAAGGACCGCAGATATGTCGCGCTATTCCGCCTCTGACATCGAAGCCAAATGGCAGGACGCCTGGGACAAGGCCGGCATTTTCCGGGCCACGCGCAGCGCCGACAAGCCGAAGTATTATGTGTTGGAGATGTTCCCCTACCCGTCCGGGCGCATCCATATGGGCCATGTGCGCAACTATACGATGGGCGACGTGATCGCGCGGCACAAGCTGGCCACCGGGCACAACGTGCTGCACCCGATGGGCTGGGACGCCTTTGGCATGCCCGCCGAAAACGCCGCCATGGCCATCGGCGGCCACCCCAAGACATGGACCTATGACAACATCGCCGACATGCGCGACCAGATGAAGCCGCTGGGCCTGTCGATCGACTGGTCGCGCGAATTCGCCACCTGCGACCCGGAGTATTACGGTCAGCAGCAGGCGCTGTTCCTCGACATGCTCAAGGCCGGGCTGGTTTACCGCAAGAACGCGGTGGTCAACTGGGACCCGGTCGACATGACGGTTCTGGCCAACGAACAGGTGATCGACGGCAAGGGCTGGCGGTCGGGCGCCGAGGTGGAGCGGCGCGAGCTGACGCAATGGTTCTTTAACATCTCGTCGATGTCCGAGGAGCTGCTGGAGGCGCTGGACGGGCTGGACAACTGGCCGGCCAAGGTGCGGCTGATGCAGGAGAACTGGATCGGCAAGTCGCGCGGATTGCAGTTTGACTTTGACCGGGTGGACGGGGGCGACACGATCACCGTTTACACCACCCGGCCCGACACGCTGATGGGGGCGTCTTTCGTCGGGATTTCGCCCGATCACCCGATTGCCAAGACGCTGGAGGCGGAGTCGCCTGAGGTCGCCGAATTTGTCGCCGAATGCCGCAAGGGCGGCACCACCGAAGAGGCCATCGAGACCGCGCCGAAGCTGGGATATGACACCGGCATCCGGGTGAAACACCCGCTGAACCCGGACTGGGAGCTGCCGGTCTGGATCGCGAATTTCATCCTGATGGACTATGGCACCGGGGCCATTTTCGGCTGCCCGGCGCATGACCAGCGCGACCTCGATTTTTGCCGCAAATACGATTTGCCGGTGGTAGATACCTTTGTCGCTTTGGATAATCCGAAGCCGGTGGAGACCGAGGCATTTGTGCCGCCCAAGACGGAAAAGGTGAAGTGGATCAACCATTTCGCCGGTCTGGACGAGGCGACAGGCCAAGAGGCCATCGACGCGACGGTGGATTTCGCCGAGGCGCAGGGCTGGGGCGAGGGCGTGACCAAGTACCGGCTGCGCGACTGGGGGCTGTCGCGGCAGCGTTACTGGGGCTGCCCGATCCCGGTGGTGCATTGCGACGCCTGCGGTGTGGTGCCCGAAAAAAAAGAGAACCTGCCGGTTCGCCTGCCCGACGACGTGAG
>JBFHMM010000253.1:0-5342 GCA_041594355.1 Paracoccaceae bacterium
GGCGATGTCGCGTTCTTCGCGGCTGATGCGGGTAACGGCGGCGCTGCCGCCCTGGTGCAGGTTAGAGCGGAAGTCGCCATCGGCGCCGGTGCGTTTCATCGCGGCCACGACCTTGCCGCCGATCACCAGGCAGCGGATGTCCTCGCCCGCCGCTTCCTTGACGAAATGCTGCACAAGGAAGTTGGCTTTGAGCCCCCGAAAAGCGGAGATCACGGATTCGGCGGCCTTCTTGGTTTCGGCCAGCACCACGCCTTTGCCCTGGGTGCTTTCCAACAGTTTCACGATCAGCGGCGCGTTGCCGACCAGCCCGATCAGGTTGGCGGTGTCCTTGGGCGAGGCGGCGAAGGCGGTGGAGGGCATACCGATCTTGTGACGTGCCAGCACCTGATGGGCGTGCAGCTTGTCGCGGCTGGCGGTGATGCCGGCGGAGCCGTTGACGCAATAGGTTCCGGTGGTTTCGAACTGGCGGATCACAGCGGTGCCGTAGGGGGTGATCGAGGCGCCGATGCGCGGGATCACCGCGTCATAGCGGGGCAGGCGTTTGCCGTCATAGTGGACCTCGGGTGCCAGCGAGTTGATCGCCATGTAACAGCGGGTGGTGTCGATCACCTCGACCGTGTGGCCGCGCGCTTCGCCGGCCTCGACCAGGCGGCGGGTGGAGTAGTTGTTCTCGCGGCTGAGCACGGCGATGCGAAGCGCGCGTTTCGGCTGCACCTGACGCATGCGGGCGGTGTGGTAGACGTCATAGCTGAGTTCCGGTTGCATGTGACGTTCGGTGGGCGAGATCGAGATATGGTCGGTCAGCGCCTGCCGGCCCAGCAGCATGCGGCTGGCCATGCCGGAGCGGTTGGTGAGCGTGATGTCGATCGGCCAGCTCTGGTCGGCGACCTCGAGCAGGGTCGAGATCACGTAGCGCAGTTCCGATTCACCGTTCGAGGAGGTGACCTCGCGCCGGTCGGTGACAACCGCCGAGCAGGGGATCGTCAGGTCGTCGCGGCCCGGGATCGGGTGCACGGAAAAGCGCACCTTTGGGGCGGAGGAGGGGCCAAACAGCTCGATTTCGGAGGCATGCAGCGCCGATGTGCGCGCACCGGTGTCGACCTTGGCGCTGATCGCGGGCAGGCCGAGGCCGGGCAGGGCGACCCATTCTTCCCACCCGAATGTGAGGGGCTGTGGCTCTGTCATGGCGGCTCCTTGGCAATTGGCGCGTTTTGGCGCAGAAAGCGGCGATACAACACGAGGGCCCGCCATGCCTAGCGCATTCTCATTCGACCTGCAAAAAACCGACGGAACGGCCCGGACCGGGGTGATCCATACACCGCGCGGGGAGATTCGCACACCGGCCTTCATGCCGGTGGGCACGGCGGCCACGGTCAAGGCGATGCTGCCGGAAAGCGTGGCGGCGACGGGGGCCGACATCCTGCTGGGCAATACCTATCACCTGATGCTGCGGCCCACCGCCGAGCGCATCGACCGGCTGGGCGGCTTGCACAAGTTCATGAATTGGTCGAAGCCGATCCTGACCGACAGCGGCGGGTTCCAGGTGATGTCGCTGGCCGGGCTGCGCAAGCTGACCGAGGTGGGGGTGACGTTCAAATCCCACATCGACGGGTCGAAGCACGCGCTGACGCCGGAGCGGTCGATGGAGATCCAGCGGCTGCTGGGCAGCGACATCGTGATGTGTTTCGACGAATGCCCGGCGCTGCCGGCCGACCGCGACCGGATCGCGGAGTCGATGCGGCTGTCGATGCGCTGGGCGGCGCGGTCGCGGGAGGCTTTTGGCGACCGGCCGGGTCATGCGCTCTTTGGTATCCAGCAGGGCGGGCTGGAGCAGGATTTCCGCGAGGAATCGGCCCAGGCGCTGAAGGGCATCGGTTTCGACGGCTATGCGGTGGGTGGCCTGGCGGTGGGCGAGGGGCAGGAGGCGATGTTCGGCTGCCTCGATTTCGCGGCGGGTATGCTGCCCGAGGACAAGCCGCGTTACCTGATGGGGGTGGGCAAGCCCGACGACATCGTCGGCGCGGTCAAGCGTGGCATCGACATGATGGATTGCGTGCTGCCGTCGCGGTCGGGGCGGACGGGCCAGGTGTTCACCCGGCACGGCGTGGTCAACATCAAGAACGCGCGCCATGCGGACGATCCGCGACCCTTGGACGAGGAGTGCACCTGCCCGGCGTGCCGGAGCTATAGCCGCGCCTATCTGCACCACGTGTTCCGCAGCCAGGAGATGATTTCCGGCATGCTGCTGACCTGGCACAACCTGCAGTATTACCAGGACCTGATGGCGGGAATGCGCGGGGCGATTGCCGAGGGACGGTTTGCGGCCTGGGAGGCGGCGTTCCATGCGGGTCGGGTGCAGGGGGATATCGAGCCGCTGTGACGGATGGGACGGGTGAGCGGCGCTGTTGGCCTGCGGCCAAGGCGCCCCGCCCACCGTCCCGTTGCGGTATGCGCGGGTCGGGTGCCGGGATATTCGTCTGTTAACAGCGTCCGGCCTCTTATTCGAATGAAATCGTGCCATGAACATCCCGAGAACGCCGAAGGTGTGGCAGGGTGTTCGTGTCTCAAGTTTAGGCTCAGGACCCATTGATTTTCGCCGTGCAGCGTGATTCATCGCGTCAAAAAGCGGTGAACATGTCTGATTTTTTTTGGTTGCCGGATGCGCAGATGGCGCGCCTCGAGCCCTTCTTTCCGAAGTCCCACGGTAAACCCCGCGTCGACGACCGACGGGTATTGAGTGGAATTATTTTCATCAATCGCAATAGCTTAAGGTGGCGCGATGCGCCCAGGGAATACGGCCTGCGCAAGACGCTCTACAATCGCTGGAAGCGGTGGAGCGACAGGGGCATCTTCGCCCAGATGCTGATTGGTTTGGCCGCTGATCATGGTGAGGAGAAGACCGTCATGATCGACGCAACATATCGCAAAGCCCATCGCACGGCGTCCAGCCTTGCGGTGAAAAAGGGGGACGTGGTCGTCTGATCGGTCGAACCAAGGGCGGAATGAACACAAAGCTGCACGCCATCTGCGACAGCCAAGGGCGCCCTTTGAACCTCTTTGTGACTGCGGGTCAGGTCAGCGATTACATCGGTGCACGGGCTCTCGTTGGCAGCTTGCCAAAGGTAGATTGGCTGCTTGGAGATTGTGGCTATGATGCGGACTGGTTCCGAGATGCGTTGCAAGACAAAGCGATACGCGCCTGCATCCCAGATCGAAAGAAAGGAAAGACGGCAATCCGATACGACAAGCGACGTTACAAACGACGCAACCGGATCGAGATCATGTTCGCAAGACTGAAGGACTGGCGGCGCGTGGCAACCTTATACGACAGGTGCCTGAAGACCTTCCGGTCGGCAATCGCGTTGGCAGCTATCGCCATTTACTGGCTATGAGGCCTGAGCCTAGGGCAGGACCTGGGCGCGGGCGAAGGGAATTCAGGGTCTTTGGGCCAGACCGCGGGCGCGGCGCACCAGCCCGGCAGCCCAGGGCCGCAGGCGGATGGTCAGCGACATCTCGTCCGGCGCGCGCGCCTGGCCGGGATACTGCATCCGGCGCGGTGCTGTCGGGGCGGCCTGGGCGGCGGCGTCGATCAGGTCGCGCAGTTTGTCCGGGTCGACCGGGCAGGGGGGCTGCCAGTGTTCCCGCGCCAGCGCGGCGCGGGCCTCCGCCAGATCCGGGGCGTAGCCGCGTTTGGCGGCAAACGCGGCGGAGCGGTCCTGCCACTGATCCAGCAGCGCGGCACGGGCGTCGGGCGGCAGCAGGCTCTGGTCCGTCGGGGCGGGGTCGGGGTTGAGGGTGAACCAGGCCTGCAGCAGTTCGCGGCGGCGGGACTGGTCAGGAACCAGCGCGTTCATCAGTTCGACCAACATGACGGTTTCGGTGTCCGGCGTCGGGTAGCGCGGCACATCGAGGCCCGGAATATCGGGTGGCAGGTCGGCCAGTTCGGTGAAGCCGGGCCAGAGCGCGTCGCCGCGCAGGGCGTCGAAATCCGCCAGTTTCACACAAGTTTCAAAGGCCTGTTCGAAGGGGCGGAACAGCCGGTCCCAATCGGTCAGCGCGGCGGCGTTGTCGACGAGAAAGGCACCGATGCCGCCCGGTGTGCGGCGCATGCCGCCGCAGACCCGTTCGCGGTAGAACGCCTCGGCGTAGCTGTCGGGGCGGCGGGCCAGCGCCAGCAGGTCGACCCGGTCGAACCGGCCCAGCTGGGCGGCGAGACGCGCGACAAGCTCGTCACGGTTGTCGAGGGCGGGAAAGGCGAGGTTTTCGCAGGACAGCACCACGGTGTCGGCGCGGTTGCGGCGGATTTCCTCTCGCAGCTGGTCGAACAGGCCGGTCTGGTTGCGGCGCAGGGCCGCGGCCAGCCCCTGGTGGCCGGGCGTGGCGCCGGGGCGGGGGTGCTGGCCGGGTTCGTCAAAGCCGGTCGCCGGCACCAGCACGCCCTGCGCGGCCAGCCGGGCGCCGTGGTGCAGCAGGTGGTGCTGGATATGGGTGGTGCCGGTCTTGTGCAGGCCCAGGTGCAGCACCAGCCGGCGGGCCAGGCGGCGGTTCACCTTTGCCGGCGTGGCGGGCCGGGGGCGGCGGGCCTGCAGGATGTCGTGGGCCTGGGCGAAGTCGCCGCCGCGCAGCGCCTTGTGGACGGCAAAGAAATCGGTCCGGGTGATGCGCCCCTTGCGGGTGGTCATGCCGACGCGGCTGATCGGGGCGAGCACCGGGTCGTCGAAGATCGCGTGGCCGAAGCTGTCGTCGCTGAGCAGCGCGGTGATGCGCGGCGCGAGGTCAGCATAGAGGGGGGCGTCGGCGGTGACGATGGCGGCGACCACGTCCATGTCCCAGATCAGCCGTGACACGGTGTTGAACAATTCGCGTTTCTCGAAGCGGGGCGGCAGGTGGCCGGCGGCGACCTCGGCCCGGATCACGGCCATGCATTTTTCCAGCAGCTGCACCTGCAGTCGGTGCGTGTCGGGGGTGGTGCCGGTGGCCGAGATCGACCCTGCCCGGCCGCGCCAGATCCGCGCTGGTTGGCCGGTAAAGGCCAGCTTGCGCGCCCGGCAGACCGATTGCAGCACGAACAACCGGTCCTCGAACTTGGTCTGTTCGGGGTCGAACCAGAGATCGTTGCCGATCAGGAAGTCGCGGGCATAGAGGCTGGACCAGGACGACGTGATGAACTGCGCCTCTTCGGCGCGCAGCAGCCCCTGCGCGGTGCGGGCGGTGGCAAAGAAGGCGTCGTCGCGGGGCAGGACCTGGGGGATGGCGCTGCCGATTTTGGTGAACCGGGCCTGGGCATGGGTGATACAGGCCTCGGTATCCCAGGCGGTGGTCAGCTGCTGCGCCAGCCCGCC
>JBFHMM010000254.1:0-5336 GCA_041594355.1 Paracoccaceae bacterium
CGCCAACCCGGTCAGGTCCGGAAGGAAGCAGCCGTAACGAGCCCCGCTTGGGTCGTTGTCCAGCCTCTCACCCAATCCCCTCTCAGCCCATTGAAAACGCACAAAACTCATAGTTTTCATGGGCATGCGCTACAAGCTCCGCTACAAACCCCGCTACAAAACAGGGCTTCGAGATGGGCATGAAATACGTTCAGCTTATACGCGGGAAGTGGCGAGTCAGGATCAAGGTTCCGGATGAACTGGTCCCGATCATTGGCAAGACAGAGCTATCGGAAAGTGATTTGCCACCCGACCCCCGGTCGCGTGAACGACTCGCGATCGGGATTATCAATCACGTTCTCACGCAGATCGACGAGGCGCGCGCGCCTGACCGAAAAGTTGCGCCGCCACTGGGTGGCTGAATTCCCTGCTGCCCGACAAGGAGGGCGCCGTCAAGGCCAAGAAGCGCAGCGATCACCGCCACCACGCCATCGACGCTGCCGTTGTCGCCGCCACCAGCCGTAGTCTGATCAAGCATATCTCCGACAGCGCGAAACACGACGAAGAAGACGGCAACAGCGCCGAAGACGTGGCCCGTTCGACCCCTGCGCCATGAGAGCACTTCTGCACGGATATCGGCACCCAGCTGGGCAAGATCATCGTCTCGCACCGAGCCAATCATGGGCAGGGCAGCCTGCAAACCGGCCACAAGACGCCCTCCACCACATCGGGCCAGCTACGCCTCGTTATGGGGGACGAGGAAGGCACCGTTGGCCGGATCGGTTTTCTGCACATAGCAGATGATCAGCGTGCCGTCCTTTTCGATGGCGACCATGTCGTTCTTGAACAGCCGCACCAGACGCCTTGCGGCGGGGTGCGGTCGTTTTGGGGTGGTGAGGTTGTGGCATTCCCAGGTGGTGATGGTCTGCGACAGGATGTTGCCGTCCGGGCCGCGCCAGAACTCGAAACACTGGTTGCTGCCGCCCTTGTAGGCCTTCATCGGCATGCCGTCAGGCCCGGGGATATAGATCCGCGCCGAAGGTTGCAGGGTTTCGATCAGCCGCACATGGCGGATGCCATGATAGGGGCCGGGCTGTGCTGCGAAGTCGCGCAGAGCCTGATCCCGCAGCGCCCCATTGCGACATCCTCGCCGGTGACTCGCGCATCGCAGCTTTTGCCGCGGCCCCGAAGTCGCGACAATCAAAGGTCAGGCAGGCCACACCCCGTTCCGCCATCAGCCACCGGGCGAAATGCGCGGAGTAGGACTGAGGCACACCGGTGGCGCCGTTGATGACAACGGCCGCGCGCGGCGCACTGGCCGGCCGGAACAATAAAGCGCCCGGCCTTAAACTTGAGACACGAACACCCTGCCACGATTTCGGCGTTCTCGGGATATTCATGTCACGATATGAATCAGGTAAAAGGCCGGACGTTGTAGCTCCGCCAATTCGTGGCCCTCCGCGTCGATTCGCAGTCGCTCGTCGGTCACCCCTCCCCTGACAATCCATCCAGCATGATCGTTCCCTTGCCAGACCTAAACCAATCGGTCCACATCCCTCACTGGACCAGATGGTCCAGACCTGTCTAGACTGCGTCATGTCGAACCCGCCGCCCCGTCCCACCAAAAACCGGCTGATACGCGCCGCCGCTGAACTGTTCCGCAGCCGAGGCTACAATGGTGTCGGCGTCAGCGAAGTCCTGAGCCGTGCCAAGGCGCCCAAAGGCTCGCTTTATCACCATTTTCCCAACGGTAAGTCGGATCTGGCCCTGGCCGCCTCGACCTGGGCATCGGACGGTATGCTGCGGCTGATCGCGGCCTCTTTCGTGCCGGCCGACAGCTTTGACGACGGCGTCGTGACGTTGTGTCACAAACTGGCCAAGTTCTTGGACAGCAAGGATATGTGGGACGGCTGCCCGATCACTTCGGTCGTGTTTGAAGGTCCCGCAACCGAGAATTTCCGCGCCCATGCCCGCTGCCTGGTCGACGGCTGGATCGCCGAGGTCGAACACCACGCCCGCCGGCTGGGCGTACCCGCGACCCAGGCGGCCGCGACGGCGGAACATCTCTACATGCTGGTCCAGGGCGGCTGGCAACTGGCCAAGGCGCGGCAACAATCGGACGTTTTACGTCACCTGCCCGCGCAGCTGAACACCGACCAGCGCCAGTGACAAAGGACCGGTCCTAGCCGCTCACGCTCACGTCCGCGCGTGTCAGGCCGTGGCCACCGATCACCTCGACCACCGGGATGCCATTGACCGCGATCACGGCGGCCAGCCCGTCGTCGCTGTCCGTCACCGTGACCGGATCGGTGTCACCGTCCAGCAACCCGTCCCAGCCCTCAAGCTCGACACGATCCTGCCCGAGGACGAAGTCGGTGATCGTGACGGCCCGATACCCATCCGTCACACCGGATACGATGTTTACACTCACGCGATCATCCCCGGCCCCGGTTGTCACCCGGTCCCCCTGATCGACAAAAATCGAATCCTGACCGTATCCGCCGGACACCGAATCCGGGCTCAACCCGTCCTGATCAATCGCGATCAGCAAATCCTGCCCCTCGTTGCCCAGCAGCGTGTTCGCGCCATGGCCGTCGGCGATGTTGTCGTCACCGGCCCCGCCGCGCACGAAATCGTCACCGCCTTCCAGAACCGCCTCATTGATGCCGAATTCGTTGGACAAGGGAAATGGCCGGACATCATCGGGAAAACTGCCGGCCCGCTCATCGAACCCATAGGTGTCGGACCCGTCGCCCAGTTGCACCACATCGTCTCCCAGACCGCCATGCACCACGTCGGCATCCGCCCCGGCGTCGATCCTGTCATCGCCGGCGCTGCCCAGCACCGAATCGTCTCCACCGCCGGTGGCAACGTTGAATGGCCCGTGATGAAAAGCGGCTGCGAGGATGTCGTCGGCCTCTGCCCCGGACATCTCTCCGCTGTCGACGTAGTCCATCAATGTCAGCCCGACCGCGTCCCGGTGACTTTCGTCATACACTCGATCGTCGCCCTCGGCAAACGACTGCTCCGGCAGCTCGGTCTCTTCCACCGCGACGGCGTCATTATCGTTCGAGGTGCTGACAAAGGCCGCCGCCAGCCCCAATCCGAGAAGTAAGAGAAGTCCGACCATCGCAATCACCTGAAACCAAATATGACACTAAAAAATTGAATATGTTCAGTTAGTCAACAGATAACCCGGATTCGGGCAAAGACAGTCTGTCGCGCCATCGGAAAACGACCGCGGCGACTCCCTACCTACGCGGACCCGGTCAATCCAGGCCATCTGACGATAGCCCCGGCCCGCGCCCAGCGCATCTGCGCATCCGTCTCAACCGCACAGGGCCGCACCGTGCGCAGCCGGGCCAGGGCCGCATCCGGCGCCTCTCCACTCTCGAGCATCAGCCGCAACGCTACCATGCCCGATCGCCCGCACCCGCCCCGGCAATGCACCAGAACCCGGCCGCCACCGGCGAGCGCCTGCAGGGCGGACTGGCTGACCGGTGGCCACTTCGCATTGATCGCCTCGGTCGGGGCATCGAAATCGGGCACCGGCAGATGGACCCACCGGCACCCCATCGCCTGCAGGTCCGCCCCCAGATCCGCCGCCCCCGCAACGGCCATCTCGGAACCGGTTGTCATGCTGATCACCAGTGCAGGCCGCCAATCGTGAATATGGCTCAGGTCTTCGGCATAGTCTCCACCGCCGCCGGGAAGCCCGGTCAGGGCCAGAATCCCGTCGCCGACACCCAACGCAAAGATCACCAGCCCGGACATGCCCGGCCCACCCCGGCGACATGACCGGACCTCTGGCTCCGCCCTGCTCTCTGGGACAGACAGCCATCCGCGCCGCACTGGATCATGTCATGGCCTCCCAACCGATCATGCCGCATTTGAATAGGCCAAAACCAACCGCCTGGCCACACGTTTGACGCCGAGGTCAAAACAGATCTGCAGGAACCGCAAACGGCGCGGGCGCCCCGGGCCACGCGCGCGGCCGGCTCCCGGCCCCACGCCCACCGCCAGCCCCAGGGCGCCGCCGGCAAGGCAACGACAGGCCCGCCGCGCGACGCGAACGGAACCGCGCAACGCGCAATCCGGTGGACGCGCCGCCGCTGCCCGCATAACGTGGCACCGCACCAGTCACGAAGGCTTCCGATGAGCACACCCACCGACACCGCCTATCAGGTTCTCGCCCGCAAATACCGCCCGGAAACCTTCGCGGATCTGGTCGGGCAGGACGCCATGGTGCGCACGCTCAAGAACGCCTTTGCCGCCGACCGCATCGCCCAGGCCTTCATCATGACCGGGATTCGCGGCACCGGAAAAACCACGACGGCCCGGATCATCGCCAAGGGGATGAACTGCATCGGCCCCGACGGAACTGGCACGCCGACCACCGAACCCTGCGGCCAGTGCGAACATTGCGTGGCGATCATGGAAGGCCGCCATGTCGACGTGATGGAAATGGACGCAGCCAGCCGGACCGGCGTGAGCGACATCCGCGAGATCATCGATTCGGTGCGCTACCGCGCCGCCAGCGCCCGCTACAAGATCTACATCATCGACGAGGTGCACATGCTCTCGACAAGCGCCTTCAACGCCCTGCTGAAGACGCTGGAAGAACCCCCCGCGCACGTCAAGTTCATCTTTGCGACCACCGAGATCCGCAAGGTGCCGGTCACCGTCCTGTCGCGCTGCCAGCGCTTCGACCTGCGCCGGATCGAACCCGAAGACATGATCGGGATGCTGCGCCGGATCGCCGGGTCGGAAAACGCCGCCATCGCCGACGACGCGCTGGCACTGATTACGCGCGCCGCCGAAGGATCGGCCCGCGATGCAACCTCGCTCCTGGACCAGGCGATCAGCCACGGCGCGGGCGAAACCACCGCCGATCAGGTCCGCGCCATGCTGGGTCTGGCCGATCGGGGCCGCGTGCTCGACCTGATGGACATGATCCTGCGCGGCGACGCGGCGGGCGCCCTGACCGAGCTTGGCGCGCAATATGCCGAGGGCGCCGACCCGCTCGCCGTGCTGCGCGATCTGGCCGAGATCACCCATTGGATCAGCGTCGTCAAGATCACGCCCGATGCCGCCGAGGATCCCACCATCTCACCCGACGAACGCGCCCGCGGCAGCCAGATGGCCGAGGCGCTGCCCATGCGGGTGCTGACCCGCATGTGGCAGATGCTGCTGAAGGCGCTGGAAGAGGTCGCCGCCGCGCCCAACTCGATGATGGCCGCCGAAATGGCCGTTATTCGACTGACCCATGTCGCCGATCTGCCCAGCCCAGAAGAGTTGCTGCGTAAGCTGCAGAAGACGCCACCGCCGCCCCCCGGACCGGGTGGTGGCAGCAGGCC
>JBFHMM010000255.1:0-5226 GCA_041594355.1 Paracoccaceae bacterium
ATGGTCGATCTCGTGCTGGACGCAGGTCGCCCAGAGCCCGTCGAACCCCTGTTTCTGCAGATTACCGTCGCGGTCGATCCAGCTGACCTCGACCTCTTTGGGGCGGGTCACCTCGGCGAATTGTTCGGGAATCGACAGGCAGCCTTCCTCGTAGGTGTTGGTTTCCTCGGAGGCGGACACGATCTCGGGGTTGAACATCACCGTGGGTTTCGGCCGCTCGCCCTCTTCCTTGACGCAGTCCAGCACGATCAGCCGGTCCAGCACGCCGACCTGGGGCGCGGCCAGGCCGATGCCGGGCGCGTCATACATGGTTTCCAGCATGTCGTCGGCCAGTTTGCGCAGGTCGTCCGAGATATCGGCCACCGGCGCACAGACCTTTTTCAGGCGGGGATCAGGGTGGATCAGGATAGGGCGTTTCATGGGGGTGATTTAGGCGATTGACCGTCGCGCTGCAATAACCCTGCGTTGCCCCTTGCGCCTGCTGTGCAGAGGGGTAGCCTGCGCGGCGAACGACGGAGACGACAGGCATGACTTTCGATTTCGACGCCCCGGTGGAATGGCGCGGCACTTTCAGTTCCAAGTGGGACAAGCTGGAACAGGTCTATGGCATCCCCGCTGACGAGGGGTTGGCGATGTGGGTGGCGGATATGGATTTCCGCACCGTGCCGGCGGTGCAGGACCGCGCCCGCCGGCTGGTCGAGCAGGGGGCTTTTACCTATTACGACAACGGCGATGAATACATCGGCGCGATCACTTGGTGGATGCAGGCGCGCCACGGCTGGCAGATCGAACCCGACTGGGTGTTCACCACCGCCGGGCTGGTCAATGCGGTAGGGCTGTGCCTGGACACCTTTACCGAAAAGGGCGATGGCGTGGTGCTGTTCACACCGGTCTACCACGCTTTTGCGCGGGCGATCCGGGCGGCGGGACGCGAGGTGGTGGAATGCCCGCTGGCCCGCCAAGACGGCCAGTACCGGATGGATTTCGAAGCCTGGGACGCGCGGATGACCGGTACCGAGAAAGCGCTGATCCTGTGTTCTCCACACAACCCGGGCGGCCGGCTCTGGACCCTGGACGAACTGCGGGGCGTTGCCGAATTCGCCAGGCGGCACGATCTGCTGCTGATCTCGGATGAGATCCACCACGACCTGGTTTATCCCGGCTACCAGCATATCCCGATGCCGCTGGCCGAGCCGGCGGTGGTGGAGCGGCTGATCATGCTGACCGCACCGTCCAAGACGTTTAACGTGGCGGGGTTGCACACCGGTCATGTCACCATCGAGGACCCCGAACTGCGCAAGCGGTTCGGCACCCGGCTGCGGGAACTGAGCCTGGCCGGCAACTCGATGGGCCAGGCGGTCACCGCCGCCGCCTATTCGCCCGAAGGGGCGGAATGGGTCGATGCTCTGATGCAATACCTGGACGGGAACCGGGCGCTTTTCGAAGCGACCATCAAGGAGATCCCCGGGCTATCGGCGGGACGGTTGGAGGCGACCTATCTGTCCTGGGTCGATTTCGCCGGCACCGGCATGGAGCGCGCAGAGTTCACCCGCCGTGTCGAGCAGGAGGCGAAGATCGCCACCAACCACGGACCGGTCTTCGGCTCTGGCGGCGACAGCTACCTGCGATTCAATATCGCCATGCGGCGGGCGCTGGTGGAAGAGGCCTGTGACCGGCTGCGACGGGCCTTCGCCGACCTTCAGTAACAGAAGCAGGAGAGAGAAGGGAGCGCAGCCCCCCTCGGCCTTGCGGCCTCACCCCCGGAATATTTGCCAAAGCGATGAAAGCGCACGCGGGCGCAGCGCATGGGTTTACCCGCGCGCTGCCGGGCCCAACAGGGCGCCAGGCATCTTTGATGCCGAAAGACCTGGCGGGAGCGCGCCGGGTCGCGGGTTCGTGCGGAAGGCGGCCATCCCGGGTCAGGCGCCGCGCGCCATGGCACGCACGGCGACAGGGCGCACGCGGCCTAGCGCGGCAACAGGGCGACGGGCGCGTCGGGGTCGCGGGTGTAGTCGAGCGGCGCGCGGTCGGCGGTGGCCGTGTTGCGCTTGAAATCGTAGCGCATCTCGCCGGCTTCCTCTTCGGAGGCAACGATCAGGCACTGGTAAAGGTGGTTGCCGCCGTCGTAGAGGTCGACCAGCCCGCGCAATCCCGGAGTTGTCTCCGATTCCACGGCAAAGCCGCCGCGCCACAGCCTGAGCACGGGAAAAAACCGTTCTCCGGCCAGCACCCGCAGGCGGCTCGATTTCTTCAGCGCGGCGAGGCGCGCGGCGTCCAGCCCGTCGCGGACTTCTTGCGGCATATATGTGGTCACGAAGCTTTCCCTCCCAGGTCCGGCACGAACAATGGAGCCGCAAGCCTATAAGATTTCAAGCGAAGATTTGGTAACAATCGCCACCGTGCACCTGACGTTGCGAAATGGTGCCACCTGTCGGCGCCCGGTCTTGTGCATTGATGCAGGCCAGCTGCGCGGCCGCTCCTCTGGCTGCGCAGCGCCGATCGCCTATGTAAAGATTTAGCTACGGGGGATTCACAATGGGTATGTTGGTGGACGGCGTCTGGCATGACGTCTGGTATGACACAAAAACATCGGGCGGGAAATTCATCCGCTCTGAATCGCAGTTCCGCAACTGGATCACCCCCGACGGCGCGCCGGGGCCTTCGGGGCGTGGCGGGTTCGCCGCCGAATCGGGGCGCTATCATCTTTATGTCAGCGCCGCCTGTCCCTGGGCCCACCGCACGCTGATCTTTCGCCAGCTCAAGGGGCTCGAGGACCACGTTTCCGTCTCGGTGGTGCATCCCGACATGCTGGACCGGGGCTGGGCCTTTGAGACCGACGACCACGGCGCCACCGGCGACACGCTGTTCGGGTCCGATTTTGTCCACCAGATCTATACCCGCGCTGATCCGGCCTATTCCGGTCGCGCCACGGTGCCGGTCCTGTGGGACAAGGCGCAAGACACCATCGTGTCGAACGAAAGCGCCGAGATCATCCGCATGTTCAATTCGGCCTTTGACGGGATCACCGGCAACACCGCCGATTTCCGACCCGAGCCGATGCGGGACGCCATCGAAGAGGTCAATGCCCGGATCTACGACACGCTGAACAACGGGGTCTACAAGAGCGGGTTCGCCACCACGCAGGCGGCCTATGACGCCGCCGTGGGGCCGCTGTTCGACACACTGGACTGGCTGGAAGACCGGCTGTCGCACCATCGCTACCTGATCGGCGACCGGGTGACCGAGGCCGACTGGCGGCTGTTCACCACGCTGATCCGGTTCGACCCGGTCTATCACCTACATTTTAAATGCAACCGCGCCCGAATCGTCGATTATCCCAACCTGTGGGCCTATACTCGAGAACTGTACCAGTGGCCGGGCGTGTCAGAGACGGTCAACATGGCCCATATCGTGCGCCACTATCACTACAGCCACGAGAGCATCAATCCGCACCGGATCATTCCGATCAACCCGGTTCTGGATTACCTCGAACCGCACGGTCGTGGTCAGCCAAGGGCGGCGTAATGCTCCACCATCGCGGTCAGGTCTTCGGGCGGGGTCGCACTCTGGACATAGGCGCAAGCGTTCGGGCTATGTGCAAAGATCGAGCCGTCTGAAAAGAAACTGGTGTTGGTCACGAAGATTATGCGAGCCCTGGGGCGGCGGTAGCTGGCGAAATCGGCGACCGCGAGGGCGCTGCCCTGCTCCAGCACCAGATCGAGCAGGATGATTTCATACTCAGAGCCATATAGTGCGAGGATCGCCTGTTCCTGGCTTGCGGCCAGCCGCACATCCCAGCCTTGGCGCTGCATGTGGCGTTTCCACAGCCGACCCAGATTCGGATCGCTTTCAACAATCAGAACATTCATCACACTATCCGGGCACCGTTTCTTAGCGTATTCCTGTGCCTCTCCCCATTTCTGGTGATCTGCCTTATCCGTTAACAAATACTTAACGGGTGTCAATCTGGCCGAGCGCGGCCAATGC
Source organism: Paracoccaceae bacterium (assembly GCA_041594355.1). GTDB lineage: Bacteria > Pseudomonadota > Alphaproteobacteria > Rhodobacterales > Rhodobacteraceae > JAIUZI01. Next base: position 3,988 of record JBFHMM010000255.1, read on the forward strand.
ACGCTTGTGTCCGCGGCGGTTTTTCGCTTGAACACCGCCAGACGTGCGGAAATTTTGGCAGATGCGGCAGAGATGAGCACCAGTGACGGCTATTCGCCCGCTCCGGCGCGGGACCACGGCGGCGGCGTCGACGCGGCGGTTGCCCGGTTTGGCGGCGCGCGGGACGGGTGGATCGACCTGTCCACCGGAATTAACCCGGTGCCCTACCCGCTGCCCGCCTTTTGCGCGCGCGACTGGGCGGATCTGCCGGACCGGGACGCGGTTGCCGCGCTGATCGATTCGGCGCGGTCCTTCTGGGACGTGCCCGAGGGCGCGCGGATCCTGCCGACGCCGGGGGCCTCGGCGCCGATCGCGCGGATCCCGGCGCTGGCCCCGCCGGGACGGGTCAGGATCACGATGCCCACCTATAACGAACACGCCGCCGCCTTTGCCGCACAGGGCTGGCAGATGGTACCGGAGGGTCCCGCCGAGGCACGTGTTCTGGTGCACCCCAATAACCCGGACGGTCGGATCTGGGGCAAAGCCGATGCCGACGCGGCGCTGACCGTGATCGATGAGAGTTTCTGCGACGTCATGCCGTCGCGCAGCCTGATCCACCTTGCGCAGAGGCCCGGTGTGGTTGTGCTGAAGAGCTTTGGCAAGTTCTGGGGGCTGGCGGGGCTGCGGCTGGGCTTTGCCATCGCCGCGCCGAACACCATCGCGCGGCTGAGCGATCTGACCGGCCCCTGGGCGGTGTCGGGCCCGGCGCTGCGCACCGGGGCCGTCGCGCTGAGCGATCCGGCCTGGGCAGATCGGACACGCACGCGGCTGAGCCGTGACAGCGCCCGGCTGGACCGACTGATGACGGCGGCGGGGGCGCGGGTGGCGGGCGGCACCGACCTGTTCCGGCTCTATCACGTCGACGATGCAGCGGAATGGCAAGTTCGGCTGGCGCGGCATCACATCTGGAGCCGGGTGTTCCCCTACTCCGGTCAGCTGCTGCGGCTGGGTCTGCCGCCGCCCGAGGGCTGGTCGCGGCTGGAGGCTGCGTTGTGAATCACGCCGCCGTTCTGGTGCTGGCGCTGCTGCTGGACGCGGCGCTGGGCGAGCCGCGCTGGCTGTGGTCGCGGCTGCCGCATCCGGCGGTGCTGATGGGGCGGGCGGTGGCGGCGCTGGACCGGGTCCTGAACCACGGGGCGGGGCGCCGCCTGCGCGGCGGCGCGGCGCTGGCCGTTCTGGTTCTGGGCGCGGGTCTGCTGG
>JBFHMM010000256.1:0-5194 GCA_041594355.1 Paracoccaceae bacterium
GTAGCAGACACCGGATCACTCCCGGTTTTGACACACCAGCACGAGATCGAGTTTTGCATTTTTCTCTCTGCCCGTAAGGAACTTATGGAAGAGTGCGACACCTTGCCGCGTATTCTGATGAGCCTTTGACTTAACGATTTTCGTATCTGTGGGGAAAATTTTAAAGCTGACGTCACAGGTGACAAAAACAATAAAAACGCGCCTGCTATCCCAGACGCCAGTCTTGACAGGTTGATCAAGGCGATGAAACGCTGACCCTGTCTTGACGACGCTAGCAAGGGGCGCCGAAGTTTGGGATGCGCCACGGCAAGTGGGGCGACCAGGAGCGAAGTCTTGCCCTTGGGGATGCGTTGAAAGACTTCACAAAAAGACACAACGGGAGAACTCTTATGACATCTCGCATCAAGCTGAGCCTAGGGGCACTGGTCGTTTCGGCCATGATGGCACCCGCGGCGCTTGCTCAGGAATACATTACGATCGGGACTGGTGGCGTGACCGGGGTCTATTACCCCACGGGCGGTGCGATCTGCCGTCTGGTCAACAAGGGGCGCAAAGAACACGGGTTCAAATGTGCCGTCGAATCCACGGGTGGTTCTGTTTATAACATCAACACGATCCGCGAGGGCGAGCTGGACTTTGGAGTGGCGCAGTCGGACTGGCAGTTTCATGCCTATAACGGAAGTTCGAAGTTCCAAGACGCGGGCAAATTCGAAAAGCTGCGGGCGGTGTTCTCGGTCCACCCGGAGCCGTTCACGCTTGTGGCGCGTGCGGATGCCGGCATCAACAGCTTTGACGATCTGAAAGGCAAGCGCGTCAACATCGGCAACCCGGGGTCCGGTCAGCGCGGCACTATGGAAGTTGTGCTGGAAGCAAAGGAAATGTCGGTCAAAGATTTTGCCCTCGCGACAGAATTGAAAGCGGCCGAGCAGTCTGCGGCTCTGTGTGATAACCAGATCGACGCCATGGTTTACACCGTCGGTCATCCCTCGGGTTCGATCCAGGAAGCCACGACCGCATGTGACAGTGTGCTGGTCGACGTGTCCGGTCCCGGCATTGACCGGCTCGTGGCCGAAAACTCTTTTTACCGCAAGGCAACCATTGTCGGCGGTGTGTACCGCGGTAACCCGGATGACACTCACACCTTTGGCGTTGGGGCGACCTTGGTTACATCGGCCGATGTGTCCGAAGACGCGGTCTATGCGCTGGTGTCGGCAGTGTTCGAGAACTTTGATGCGTTCAAGAAGCTTCATCCGGCGTTCTCAAATCTCAAGCCCGAGGAAATGATCAAGGACGGACTGTCCGCACCGCTCCACCCGGGCGCGGCAAAATACTACAAAGAAAAAGGTTGGATGGAATAATCCCAAACTGACCATAGGCGGGGCGCGTGAACACGTGCCCCGTTCCGATCCGGAAAACCGGGCGATCAAGAGCCGCATCAAAAATATTCCGCGGCCAACAGGGAGAAATCGTGATGTCGACTGACGCATCGGGCAACCGCCCGCTAAGTGAAGAAGAACTACAGGAACTGGTCGCTTCTTCGGATGCAGGCGCCCGCGATCCCGCTGGCTCCATCGGCCTGTTCCTAGCCATCGTGGCCGTAATCTGGTCTGTGTTTCAGGTGGTTCTGGCCTCGCCCATGGCCAATGTTCTTCTACCCGGTAGCGTCGTCAACAACTCGCGTCAGATCCACTTGGCCTTTGCCATTTTTTTGGCCTTTATGGCCTATCCCGCGCTGAAATCCAGCCCTCGCCATTACATTCCCATTCAGGACTGGATCATGGCGATTGCCGGCACGTTTATCGCGCTCTACGGGTACATTTTTTACGACAAAATCGTCGCCTCGGGTGGGTTGGCCGATGACACCGACAAATGGGTCGCTCTTGTCGGGTTGCTGTTGCTGTTCGAGGCCGCGCGTCGCGCTTTGGGGCCAGCCATGGCGATCATCGCGGTGATTTTTCTGTTTTACGTGTTCTTCGGCGCCTCCGACTGGGTTCCCGAGGTTATCCGCTGGAAGGGGGCCAGCCTGAAAAAGGCGATGAGCCACATGTGGATCACCTCCGAGGGCGTCTTTGGTATTGCACTGGGCGTTTCGACGAAATTCGTCTTTTTGTTCGTGTTGTTCGGCGCGCTTTTGGACAAGGCCGGTGCCGGCAATTACTTTATTAAGATGGCCTTTGGCGCGTTGGGTCACCTACGGGGGGGGCCGGCCAAAGCTGCTGTCGTTGGCTCTGCGGCAACTGGCCTCATCTCTGGCTCGTCAATTGCCAACGTGGTGACAACGGGCACCTTTACCATCCCGTTGATGAAGCGTGTCGGATTCAGTTCGGAACAAGCCGGTTCGGTCGAGGTCGCCTCGTCGGTCAACGGTCAGATCATGCCCCCTGTTATGGGTGCGGCGGCATTTCTAATGGTGGAGTATGTCGGGATCTCTTATGTTGAAGTGATCACCCACGCGTTCCTGCCGGCGGCGATTTCCTACATCGCTTTGGTCTATATCGTGCATCTCGAAGCGGTGAAGCGGAACATGCCGACCCTGGGCAACCGCGTGGTGTCGATGGGTAAGACAATCGGCGGCATGGCGCTGTTCTTCGCCGGGTTCGCGGCGCTGTGTTACGGCGTGCAATACCCCGTAGAATGGATCATCGCTATGATGCCCGACGCGTCGGGGCTGACGCTGTCTGCGCTCGTGGTGTTCGCCTATGTGATCCTGCTTTGGCTGGCGTCGGGGGTTGAGGATCTTGTGCCTGACGACCCCAATGCCACGGAGGTCGAGTTGCCGGTAGTCGGCGAGATCTACAAGGCCGGACTGCATTACCTGCTGCCAATCATCGTGTTGGTCTACTTCCTGATGATCGAGCAGAAATCGCCGGGCTTGTCTGCATTCTGGGCAACGGCGCTGCTGTTCATAATTCTACTGACGCAAAAGCCGCTCAAGTCCATTTTCCGAGGAGAGAATGACACCGCGCATGCTTTTGTGTCCGGTGTGAGCGATTTGCGGCAGGGCATGATTGACGGCGCTCGCAATATGATCGGCATCGCATTGGCTACGGCCACGGCCGGTGTCATTGTTGGTACGGTGACGCTGACAGGCGTTGGTCAAGTGATGGCAGATCTGGTCGAGTTCATGTCGGGTGGCAACCTGATCCTGATGCTGATCATGGTCGGTCTTTTGTCCCTGGTTCTGGGCATGGGGCTACCGACGACGGCAAACTATATCGTGGTCAGTTCACTGATGGCGGGGGTCGTGGTGGAACTGGGCGCGCAGTCAGGGTTGATCGTGCCGCTGATCGCGGTGCATCTGTTTGTGTTCTACTTCGGTATTATGGCCGACGTGACCCCGCCCGTGGGGTTGGCCAGTTTCGCCGCCGCTGCGGTGTCGGGGGGCGACGCGATCCGCACCGGCTTCATCGCCTTCTTCTACAGTTTGCGGACCGTGGCGTTGCCATTCGTCTTCATCTTTAACACCGACCTGCTGCTGATCGACGTGGGCTGGGTTGGCGGTATCATCGTGGCCATATCGGCGACAATCGCGATCCTGATCTTTACCGCCGGCACCATGGGCTACTTCATTACTCGCAATCGGATTTATGAAAGCGCAGCGCTGATCCTGATCGCCTTTGCGCTTTTCCGGCCGGATTTCTTCATGAACCGTATCCAACCGCCCTTTAGTGTGGTTGAACCTGCAGATCTGGTGCAGAAATTAGACGGCGCTCCTTCAGGTGGCGAATTGCGAATTGTCGTAAGTGGTCCGGATTTCGACACGGGCGAGACCAAAGAAACGACGCTAATTATGCCGATCGGAGAGAAATCGGATGGTCAGGCTCGGCTCGCCTCCTTCGGCTTGATGCTTCTGCCCGAGGACGGGATCGTGAGGCTGGAGGAACCGATGTTCGGCACGCCGGTTGCGCCCAGCCTTGAGAGTTTTGATTTCTACGCGGACGACCCGGTGCAAATCGTGTCGATCCAGGCTCCGGCCAGCCAGTTGCCAAAGGAACTGGTGTTCATTCCCGCGCTGTTCTTGCTGGCTCTGGTCGCTATGCTGCAGAGGGTGCGCGCAGCCAGAGAAGGAGTACCGGCATGAGTAAATCGGTTCTGTGTGCCATTGATCTTAGTAATGGCGATATAGACAATCCGGTCTTGATGCAGGCCGCGCGGCTTGCGGACATGGATGGGGCGCAACTAGACGTGGTGTCTGTTTTACCTGATTACGGTGAAACCTGGGTGTCGACATTTTTCGAGGCACATCACCATGAAAAGATTGAGGCCGAAGCGCTGGAAAAGCTGAAGACGCTGTGCGTACAGACGCTGGGAGCTGAACGCAATACCAGTATTCGGCATGTCGTCGCCACGGGGGCCGCGTATCGAGAGATTCTGAACACGGCGAAACAGGCGGGGTCCGATTTGATCGTGATCGGTGCCCACAAACCGGATTTGAAGGACTATCTGCTGGGTCCAAACGCCGCGCGCGTGGTGCGCCATTCGGCGGTTTCAGTTTTTGTTGTTCGGTCCTGACTCCGGTGTCGCGATTAGATGAACGCGCATCGGGTGTTCACAATTGCGGTGACGCCTTTTGCGCCGGATGGCGGTTTGGACCATGGCAGTCGACCGCATCGTTGATTTTCGCGTCGTGAAGGGCGCTACAGGGCTGACCATACTCGGCATAATGGGCGAGGCTGGCAAACTGGCTGCCGAAGAGTCAGAAAAGGTCATCCGGCAGGTTGTGAAACCGACCGAACTGCCCATGGTTGTCGGTGTGTCGGTGTGTCGGTGTGTCGGCGCACTGGCGAAAGTGGCCATGGATCTGGGCGCTGCGGGTGTTATCGTAGCGCCGCCCTGGACGTTGAAAGGTGATGCGCAGATCGTGGACTTTTCCGCAACGTCGCGAATACTCTGGGCGATATCCCATTTGTATTGCAGGGCTTTCCTTTGGTTACAAGGGTTACGATCCCGGTCAGCGAGGTGCTTGAAATTGTTTCGGATTGCCACACCTGCGTGATGCTGCAAAACGAAGACTGGCCCGGTTTGGACAAAACCAGCGCACTACGCGCGGCTTCTAGAGCACGTCCATCTTATCCAGATTCAGGATTCCCCAATTAGTTGATCTGTGATTCCGTGCCTTTGGGCAGATATGGAGGTCACAGATGGGCAAACCACATCCTATAGAACTGCGCGAGCGGATTATTGCTTTCGTTGA
>JBFHMM010000257.1:0-5140 GCA_041594355.1 Paracoccaceae bacterium
GGCTCCAAAGGGCCGCGGCACCTGCGCGGCCAATCCCTCATGGCTCGGGACTTCGACCGTCAGGTCGCCGAACTCCAGGTCCGCACCGCCGTCCTGAACGCCTGCACCGCGCTCGGCATCCCTGTCACGGAAGCCGTGGGACAAGTCTGTCCTGAAAAAGGGGAAGTCCGGGCGTCACGCGCCTTGCGCAACAGAGCCTGCCAGATATACAGTCGCCCAATTTTGGAACACTAAAGAGATGATGGGGACGGGCGCAATGCCGCCGGTCGGCTTCTTATGATCCGGTTGACATGGCCCATCTTGCGGCCGGGCTTGGTTTCGGCCTTGCCATACAGATGCAGTGCGGTGTCCGGTGCACGGGCCAGGTCCGGGACGCGATCCATGTCGTTGCCGATCAGGTTCTCCATCACCACGTCTGAATGGCGTTTCCCGTCGCCCAGCGGCCAGCCTGCGACCGCGCGAATGTGCTGTTCGAACTGGTCGACGGCGCAGCCGTTCTGGGTCCAGTGGCCGGAATTGTGCACGCGCGGGGCAATCTCGTTGACCACCAGCCCCTGTGGGGTCACGAACAATTCGACCCCCAGTACCCCGACATAATCCAGTGCGTTCAGAATATTGGCTGACAGCAGAATGGCATCGCTGCGCTGTGATGCGTTCAGCCGGGCGGGTACGGTGGTGGTGCGCAAGATGCCGTTCTTGTGGACGTTCTCGCCGGGGTCGAAACAGGCGATCTCGCCATTCAGACCGCGCGCCGCAATGATCGAAACTTCGTGAGTGAAGTCGACAAAACCTTCCAGGATCGCCGGCGCGGCGGCCATGTCCGCAAGCGCGGCATCGGCATCGGCGGCCGCCTTGATTCGCGCCTGTCCCTTGCCGTCATAGCCGAAACGGCGGGTTTTCAGGATCGCGGGTGTGCCGATATCCTCCAAAGCAGCGGCCAGGCTGGCGGCATCGGTGATATCGGCAAATGGCGCTGTCTTCAGATCCAGGCCCTGAAGAAAGGTCTTTTCGGTCAGCCGGTCCTGACTGATCCGCAGGGCTTCGCGCCCCGGGCGGATTGGGCGGTGCGCCTCCAGCAAGTCGAGAGCCCCGGTCGGGATGTTCTCGAACTCGTAAGTTATCACGTCGACCTCTTCGGCAAATGCCAGCAGAGCCGCGTGGTCGTCATAGGCGGCGGTCGTTACCCGTTCGGCCACCTGGGCCGCGGGCGCGCTCGCGCCGGGTTCAAAGACATGGCACCGCAACCCCAGCCGGGCCGCTGCGACAGACAGCATACGACCAAGCTGCCCACCGCCAAGAATTCCGATCACCGATCCGGGGGCGAGTGGCTCAGTCATCCGCTGGCTCCTCGGGAATGGAGGCCGAAAGCGCGTCGCGCCAATCGTCCAGGCGCAGTGCCAGCTCCGGGTCCTGCAAGGCCAGAATTCCGGCCGCCATCAGGCCCGCATTGGCCGCACCCGCCGCGCCGATCGCCATGGTGGCGACGGGAAACCCCTTGGGCATTTGCACAATCGAATAGAGAGAGTCGACGCCCGACAGCGCCCGGGTCTGCACCGGCACACCGATCACCGGCACGCGGGTCTTGGATGCCATCATGCCCGGCAGGTGCGCCGCGCCCCCGGCCCCGGCAATGATCACTTGCAGGCCGCGATCCACGGCAGTCTTGCCATAATCCCACAAGCGATCGGGTGTGCGGTGGGCGGACACGATACGTGCCTCGTAGCTCAGACCCAGGTCGTCCAGCACATTGGCGGCCTCTTTCATCGTCGGCCAGTCAGACTGGCTGCCCATGATGATGCCCACTTTAATCCCGGCCATGCAATACGCCCCTCCGCCATGAAAGAGCGCGCACTATAGCCAAATCAAGCGGTTGGGCAATGCGGCGCGGTGGTCAAAGCGCCCGGATCAGGCGATGATGTCCGGGGTCAGGCGGTCTTCGATCAACGCAATTTTGTCCTTGAGCAGAAGTTTCTGCTTTTTCAGCCGTTTGATGGTCAGCTGATCGCCGGTTCCCTTTTCCACCAATGCCGCAATTGCTTCGTCCAGATCGCGATGCTGGCGGCGGAACACTTCCAGCTCCACCCGCAGCACGTCATCGGTCTTCATCGAGATGTCGGATTCGGCGTTCATTGGCGACTCGGGCGTTGTGGCAGGCAACGGCAACGATACGCGGTCAAACTGTCTTCGCCTAGCCCTTGTTAAACCGTCATTTTCTACCCATATTCAGATCAGCGCCGTTGCCGTCAGGGACGGCGCCACCCGTCGCTTTGACAATAAAGGACGACTAGACGTGTCGAAACTTACCCTCGGCTCATATCCTCACATGTTGGGATTTGAGCAACTGGAACGCCTTCTGGAGCGCTCGGCGAAATCGGGCAACGAAGGGTATCCACCCTACAACATTGAACAAACATCCGATCACTCCTATCGCATCACCCTGGCCGTGGCCGGGTTTGGCGAGGCGGATCTGTCGATCACGGTTGAAGATCGGCAACTGGTGATTCGCGGTCGTCAGACTGACGATGGCGACGGCAGGGTTTATTTGCATCGGGGCATCGCCGGTCGGCAGTTCCAGCGCATGTTCGTGCTGGCCGATGGCGTCGAGGTCGGTGATGCAATCATGGAGAACGGGTTGCTGCATGTGGACCTGACCCGTGCGCGACCCGAAACCGTGGTGCAAACCATCAATATTAAGAAGGGGTAAGCAAGATGCACACGCCGTTTGATTTCAGCGATGATGACCGCCGGATCGTCTATGTCAAAACCGTCGACGTGGCCGACCTGCCCGAAGACGTGCGCGCCGGCGCGGGAGACCGCCAGCATCTTTATGCTGTGCATGATGCTGCCGGACAGCAGTTGGCGCTGGTCGCCGACCGCAAGATGGCCTTTGTTCTCGCTCGGCAGAATGATCTGTCCCCGGTCGCTGTCCATTGAGCCGCTACCCCTTCGACTGGGTGGATGCATTCACAACCCGCGCATTTGGCGGTAACGGTTGCGTTGTCGTGCATGGCGCAGAGGGGCTGTGTGTTTCGGACAGGTTGGCTCTGGTCCGTGAAACCTCGCTTTCAGAATGCGCCTATGTGGTGGCATCCGACGTCGCCGAATTCGGCGCGCGTTATTACCTGGCGGATGGAGAAATCCTGATGGCTGGCCACCCGACCGTGGCCACGGTCGCGTCTCTGGTCGATCGCGGCATGGTCGATCTGTCGACCGGCGGTGCAAGCTTTACGCTGGAGGTCGGGGCAGGCGTGCTGCCGATCGAGGTCGTGAAGCAGGCCGACGGTGTCATGGTGACCATGACGCAACCGGCGCCGCAATTCGGGCGCACAGTCGCGCCGGAGCGGATTGCCGCGCTGGTGTCGCTTGATGCTGGCGATATCGTCGGGACGCCGCAGGTGGTTACCACCGGAACCCCCTTTTGCGTCGCGGTGATCAAGGACAAGGCGGCGCTGAAACGGGCGCGGCTAAACCTCGATCTATTCGCCGAAATGAACCCAGCGGGCACCGCGCGCGATGACCTGATCGAACCGTTTCTGGTGACGCTTGGTGGCGAGACGGTCGAGGGGGATACGTTTTCCCGGTTGCTGCTGCCGCCCCCCATGCCGCCCGAGGATCCCTTTACCGGATCGGCCACCGGCTGCATGGCGGCCTACCTGTGGCACCATGGCCTGATTGATGCCGAATTTGTCGCAGAGCAGGGGCACTGGATGGGGCGTCCGGGCCGGGCGGATGTCAGGCTGCTGGGATCGCGCAAAGTGCCCAAGGGCGTTCGCGTGGGTGGTCAGGGCTATGTCCTGATGCGCGGTACGCTGGACCTGCCGGGCAGTTGAGGGTGTCGCAACCTATGCACACTTCCGCGGCAATCGCCGTTCTTCCCTATGGCATGGGCTTGGGGCCGGATCTGGCCGGTTGCTCTCTTGACTCGTTGCATTGGCCTCTGGGCCGCCCTGAGCGGCTGCAAGGCGGCCAGGTCGGCGATCTGGACCAAAGCGATCACCTCATCGTCTATCCCCGAACCGATACACATTTCCGTCTGCGGCGCGGCACGGCCGCCCAGATCTCATTGATTCTGGGGGAGCCAGCGGTGATCCACGCCAAGCATCACCGCTTGCTGCGTCTGTCGCACGGGCGGTTCTACAAGGTCATGACATTTAATCAGACTTTGCTGGACCGGCTGCCGAATGCCCTGTTCTTGCCCTATGGCACGACCTGGGTGCCGGGGTGGCGAGACCTGCCGCTGCGGAAAACTCGGATGTGCTCGCTGATTGCTTCGGCCAAACGCGACACGGTCGGCCACAAGCTGCGCCACCTTATTGTCGATTGGGCGCGTCAAACCGGTCAGCCGGTCGATGTGATGGGGCGCGGCTATACGCCGTTCGAAGAGAAATCCGACGGGCTGGCGCCATATCGGTACTCGATCGTCATCGAAAACGTTCAGGAACGGAACTATTTTTCGGAGAAGCTGATCGACGCGATTCTGTGCAATACGGTACCAATCTACTGGGGCTGTCCCAACCTCGAAGATTTCTTGGACACCTCGGCCATCATACGTTGCCAGTCCGCCCAAGAGGTCCAAAACGCTATTGCCAGCATGTCGGACGCGGATTTTTCTGAACGTTTGTCGGCGCTAAAAAAGGTGCAGCCAGACGCGGCGGCCTTTTGCGATCTCGACAGGCGCGCGGCGCAGGCCGTCCTTGACAGCCTGTCGTTGTCTTCGGGGTGAATGCGAGTCGTGGCCCGGTGGCCAACCAGAGGGGGCGGTCAGGGGAAGTGGCCAGAGGCGCGCGGCATCCAACGCGACCTGGGGGTTTGATCCCGGGGTTTGATGGTATGATCCTTTCGTTGGAATGGAAGGAAGCATTATAGGAGAAGTTTGTCACGGCAGCGCCAAGACCGGCCTTGTTCCATAACTCACGCTGGGGATTCCCCTCGTGAGTCCAGCGTGATAGCTGGCAGGCTTAAGCGGTTGGCCCCCTGCGAACGACCAGGCAAGGAACCGGCCTTTATATAACGCAGCCCTGAAATAACGCGGTCCGGTTTCAATCTGGCTTGACGCGGATATGGTTTGGATCCCGCCGCCGACTGGTAAGCGGGGCCGACGGCGGGAGTTCAGGTATGAGGCCATCCAGAGCTGTCTGAC
>JBFHMM010000258.1:0-5132 GCA_041594355.1 Paracoccaceae bacterium
CCTCGCTGCGGCTTGAGGTCCACTTCACCGGCCGCTCCAGCTGCTTGGCGGCGAAGGTGCAGAACGCCTCTTCGGCGTAGTGATAGATCTTGGAACCAAAGCCGCCACCCACGTCGGGCGCGACCACGCGCAGCTTGTGCTCGGGGATGCCCAGCACGAAGGCGCCCATCAGAAGGCGGATCACATGCGGGTTCTGCGAGGTGGTGTAGAGCGTCGATTCATCGGTCGAGCGGCTGTAATCGCCCACCGCCACGCGCGGCTCCATCGGATTGGCCACCAGCCGCTGGTTGGTCAGCTCAAGCGTGGTGACATGCGCGGCCTCGTCAAACGCCTTTTGCACCGCCGCGTCGTCGGTTTCGCCCAGAACCCAGTCGTAACACAGGTTCGAGGTCAGATCGTCATGCACCTTGGTCGCGCCCTCCTCCAGCGCGGCCTTCATGTTGACCACGGCGGGCAGCTCCTCCAGCTCCACCTCGATCGCCTCGGCGGCGTCGCGGGCTTGTTCAGGGCTGTCGGCCACCACAGCGGCAATCGGATCGCCAACGTGGCGCACCTTGCCCTGCGCCAGGATCGGGTGCGGCGGCTCCTGCATCGGCTGGCCGTGGCGGTCCGTCACCTGCCAGCCGCAGGGAATCCCGCCGACGCCTTCGAAATCGGCGCCGGTAAAGATCCGCACCACGCCCGGCATCGCCTCGGCGGCACTGGTATCCAGCCCGTTGATCTTTGCATGGGCCACGTCCGAGCGCAGGAAATGCACATAGGCCTGACCGTTCACATTGATGTCGTCAGTATAGTTCCCGGCTCCTGTCAGGAACCGCACGTCTTCGCGCCGCTTGGGGCTGGCGCCGATGCCGCTGTCTTTGGGCATGTTCTGTCTCCTCCCTGGATCGGCGGGTCGCGGACCACCCCACGGGCGAAATTGCCGTAGGGTGGGTTATCAACCCACCTGTGCTCGGATTATTCCGCCGCGATGGCGCTGACGTCCTGACCGGACGCGGCCATGATCGCCTTGACGATATTGTGGTAGCCAGTGCAGCGGCAGATGTTGCCTTCCAGGTACTCCCGCACGTCGCTCTCGCTCGGCCTGGGGTTCTCCTTCAGCAGCGCCGCCGCGCTCATCACCATGCCCGGTGTGCAAAACCCGCACTGCAGCCCGTGGTGATCCTGAAACGCCTGCTGGATCGCGTTCAGCGTTCCGTCCGCTGCGGCCTGGCCCTCGATGGTATCCACCGATGCGCCTTCGGCTTCCAGCGCCAGCATGGTGCAGGATTTCACCGCCGCACCATCGACATGCACCACGCAGGCACCGCATTGGCTGGTGTCACAGCCCACATGGGTGCCGGTCATCCCCAGCTTGTCGCGCAGGAAAGACGACAGCAGCGTGCGACCTTCCACATCGCCGTTCACAGCCTTTCCGTTCACGGTCATTGAGACCTGTGTCATGGGATCCTCCCGTATGGTTCTTTTCATTGAGTTGAAGTTAAACACGCACCGTTTGACTTGAGAACAAAAATCTCGGTGATTCCCGAGATCTAAGCGGCCAGATCCCCCCCACGGCCCCGCAACCCTTTGAGAAATATGGACCATCGCCCGCGATCATACGACCAAAGTAGGACACCGCGCATCACAGAGTAACCGCCCATTTTCGCACAATAATCTGGCGATTTGCCCGGCCTCGCGATGCTGCGGGGCAGCATTCGGCAGATGCCCTCAGCTCCCGCGACCCGCACGCGGCTGCGGACGCGTCGGGATCTCCTTCAGCAACCCCCCCACGCCCATCGCCGCGATGTCATCGCCGCTGACCGAAACCCCGCAGGAGATCCGGCTCAGAACCCAGTCCGCGCCATTCAGCGCCGGCGAACGTGCGCAGCCCGGCAGGCCGATCACCGGACGCCCGTCCAGCGCCCCAAGAAACAGCAGGTTGCCCGGATCAACCGGCATGCCAAAACGGTCCACCCGCCCTCCCGCCGCCCGCACCGCGCCGGGCGCCACATCATCCACGTCCATCGTCGCCGAGGCCGTCAGAATCAGCACCATGTCGCCTGCCACCTCGCGCAGCGCCGCCGTCAGCTCCGCCAACCGGTGCGGCACCACGCGGGTCTCCGACAAGGTCATCCCCAGCGCCTCGACCCGTGCGGCGATGGCGGCGCGGCCTTTGGCCTCGTTCGGCGCGCCCGGAATATCGGTGATCACCAGCCCGGCGCTCGCATGGGCCGGCCCGGCCAGCGCCAGCGATGCCGGCGCCGCGGCGGCGGCCGTCTCGACATCGGCCTGCGGCACCGCGAATGCAATCACCTTGATCGTCGCCACCATGCCGCCCGGCCCCATCTGCTGATACTGCGGCACCGTCGCGACGGTGATCATCGGGTGCACCTGGTTGAACCGCTCCAGCGCGGCCACGTCCAGCCGCACCACCCCCGGCCCGTCGGCCAGAATGTTGACCCGCCCCGTGAATGGCGCCGTGACCCGCAGCCCGACCGCCGCCGGGTCCGGCACCAGGGCCGCCGCCAGCTGCGCGGCGGCTTCGTTTTCGTGGCAATCCCGCGCATCGGGGCGCGCCACGATGACCTCGCGCAGGCCCGCCCGTTTCAACGCCGCGATGTCCTCTGCGGCCAGCGTCACACCCTTGCGCAACCGCCCCCGATCCAGCTTGACCGAATGCGCCAGGATCGCGCCTTCAGCCTGGTCGATGTCGACCGGGCCGAACTTCATGGCCGCCGGCCGCGCAGCACCGCCGTCATCTCGGCCAGGATCGCCACCGCGATTTCCGACGGTCCCGCCGCCCCGATATCCAGCCCGATCGGCCCGTGAATACGGCCGATCTGGTCGTCGGTGAACCCGGCGGCCCGCATCCGGTCCACCCGCTTGGCATGGGTGCGCGTCGACCCCAGCGCACCGATATAGAAACATTTTGCGCCCAGCGCCGCCTGCAGCGCCGGATCGTCCAGCTTGGGATCATGGGTCAGCAGCACCAGCGCCGTGCGCGTATCCAGTCCCAGTCGGGCCACCGCCTCGTCCGGCCAATCCTGTAAAATGGTCTCGCCTGGAAACCGTTCCGCCGATCCAAAGGCATCGCGCGGGTCGATCAGCACCGGGTCATAGCCCGCGATCCGCGCCATCGGCACCAGCGCCTGTGCGATATGCACCGCCCCTACTACGATCAGCCGTAGCGGCGGGTTGTGCACCGCGACAAAGGTCTGGCCGTCGCCCTCAAAGCCGGACCGGTCCATGCGCATCCGGTCGGGATAGCCGTCATGCAACAATCGCCGCGCGCCGCTGTCCAACCTCACCTCATAGGTCAAAGGCTGCCGGGCGGCCCGCGCCGCCACCAGTTCCTCCAGCAGATCGACCGGCATCACCGGCCCGACCGGTTCGACCAGCACGCGAATGGTGCCGCCACAGGCCAGCCCGACGGCAAAGGCATCCTCGTCGCTGACCCCGAACTCCAGCAGTCGGTGTTCGCCGTCCGCCAGCGCCTCCAGCGCCTCCATAATCACCGCGCTTTCGACACATCCCCCCGATACAGACCCCTCGATCCGACCATCGCCGCCAATCACCAGCTGCGCGCCGACCCGCCGCGGGGCGCTGCCCCAGGTCTCCACCACCGTGGCCAGCGCCGCGCCGGTGCCGTCCCGGTGCCAGGCCAGCGCAGTTTCGGGGATATCGTCAAAGACGTCTGTCATGGGACCTCCGTGATCCGGGTCTGGAAACAATTGTTCCGCGCCGAGCGAAGGTCAACACAGGCAATGCGCGGATCGCGCAATAATTCAGCGGCAAAGGCGCTGACTTCGCCCGCCGGAACCACTTTCCCGCTACCATAGACGATCCGATGCTCCCCGTTGTAGCCCTTGAGCAGGCAATCGGCGGCCTTGATGGCGATCTCCGGCACCTCGTTGCCCTGCCACAGCACGCAATCCTCGGCACACAGAAAGATCGGCCCGGTTTCGGCGCAAGTTTGTAGCGACGGAAACGGGCGCGCCGCCAGGATCAGCATCCCCGCGCCCGTTGGGATCGGGCGCAGGCAATGGCGGCACGGGCTGCCCGCCCCGTCCGACTCCGCATATTCGGCGGGGTTGCCACAGGCATCGGGGCCCCCGGCGCGGATAGCGGCGACGAAATCGCTGTCCAGGGGATGAAACTGCAGGATCATGACAATGTGCTCCGGTTGCATGCCGGGCCAGGGCGGCCGGACAGGATTCGGGCGCCGCGCCCCCGGACGGCGAACCGGTTCTTGCGCATTGATCCTTCGGCGAGCGCAGGGCAAGCGACCCAAGTATCAGGCCGCGCGTGCAGACTGTCACTAAGCCAAAAGTCGTAAGGCGGCCCGGTAGGAACACGAAAATACCGGACCGCCTGGCGTGGTACCCACATGAACCACGCCCAGAGGTTGGGGAACCCCTGTCTGATGCGAGCCGCGCAAGTCCATTCCATCCAACGGGCGCCTCTCGACGGAGGCCATGCGACTCGGCCAAGAGTATTGTTACATTCGCGAACGAGAATGCAATAGACATTCTGCTTTTGGAATAACTCCAATCAAACTCCGACCGGTTCTCACGCCCCGGCCTCAGTCGCGCGCCAGCGTCATCAGCCGTGCTTTTTCGCCGACATCCTCCGGACGCGAGATCACCTGCGCCAGCTCGGCCAGCGAATCGACGGAATGACCAGCACGGAAGCTGTCCACATGCGGCAGCATCGCGGCGATGCCGCGCGCCTTGGGCGCGAACCCGTCCCAGCGCAGCAAGGGGTTCAGCCAGATCACCCGGCGCGCCGACAGATGCAGCCGCTCCATCTCGCGGGCCAGTTCATCGGGATCGTCCCGATCCAGCCCGTCGGTGATCAGCAGCACCACCGCACCCTGCCCCATCACCCGCCGCGACCAGTCGCGATTGAAGGCGTGCAGGCATTGCCCGATCCTTGTGCCGCCCTCCCAGTCCTGCGCCTCTCCCCCGGCGGCGGCCAGCGCCGCATCGACATCCCGCTGGTTCAGATGACGGGTGATGTTGGTCAGCCGCGTCCCGAACAGGAAGCTGTGCACACGATCACGGTCATTGCTCAGGGCGTGCAGGAAATGCAGCAGCATGCGCGAATAGGCGCTCATGGAGCCGGAGATGTCGCACAGCGCCACCAGCGCC
>JBFHMM010000259.1:0-5128 GCA_041594355.1 Paracoccaceae bacterium
CCCCGGAACCTGCAGCGTCCGAACCCGCAGCGTCCGAACCGGTGGCCACCCCCGCCGGATCTGCACCGGAAACGTCCGCAGAGGCTGCCGCCACCCCGGCCGAACCTGCCCCCGAACCTGCTCCCGAACCTGCCCCCGAACCGACCTCCGAACCGGCCGAACAGGCGGCTCAGACCCCGGAGCCGCAACCCTTTGGCGCACCGCTGCCCGCCCAAGATCCAGCCGCCGCCGCGCCGCCCCCTGACACGACGGAGCCGGCCCCGCAATCCGCGTCGCAAGCCCCGGCGTCGGATCCGCAGGCCGCACCCGAACCAGAGGCCAGGGCCGCCCCCGCAGAGACCTCCGCCACGCCGATCCTCGATGCGCCGGTGTTCGACCTGGTCCGGGTCGAAGCCGACGGCACCACGGTGATCGCGGGCAAGAGCACTGCCGGCAGCCGGGTCACGGTGCTGCTGGACGCAGCCGAACTGGATGCCTTCGAAGTCGACACCAGCGGCACTTTTGTTGCTTTCCTGCACCTGCCGCTCAGCGACAAGCCGCGCCTGTTGACGCTGCTGGCGGAACTGGCAGGACAGAAGATGATCTCGCCCGACCAGATCATCCTCGCCCCCAGCCCCAAGGCCGATCCGCAGCTGGCCAGCACCCCGGCCGCGCCCGCTTCTGACAGCGGGAGCAACGCCGATTCCAAAGCCAGCCAGGAGGCACAGACCAGCCCGCCCGCATCCGAGGCCCCCAAAGACAGTCAGCTGGCCCTGGCCCAGCCCGAGACCGAAACCCGGCCGGGCGAAACGCGCCCGCCCGAACCCGCCGCGCAGGCCGAGCCGACAGCGTCTCAGGATACCTCCGCAACGCAAGCCACGGAAACCCCGGCGGAACCGCAGGATCCGACCCCTGCTGCGACCGCCGTCGCCGCCACGCTGTCACGCCCCGCCCCCCCTACCGAAACGCCGGCCGCCCCCCCGATCAGCGCCGCGCCGCATCCGCGCCCGGATCCGGCCCCGGTCGCGGTCCTGCGCGCCGGTGCCGGAGGGGTGGAACTGCTACAGCCCGCCAACCCGATCCCGCCCGAGGTGATGGACAAGATCGCGCTTGATACCATCAGCTATTCCGAAGCCGGAGAGGTGCAGCTATCGGGCCGCTCGCAGGGGCTATCGACCGTGCGGGTCTATCTCGACAACCAGGTCGTCACCGACCTGTACGCCAGTTCCGAAGGTCGCTGGGCCGGCGAGCTGCCCGGCGTCGCGCCCGGCGTCTATACCCTGCGCCTCGACGAGTTGAACGATCAGGGCGACGTGATCAGCCGGCTGGAAACCCTGTTCAAACGCGAATCCCCGGATGCGTTGCGCCCGCCGCAGAACCCGCAGGGGCTCAAGCTTGAGGAAACCCCGCTGATCCAGGCCGTCACGGTACAGAAAGGCGATACGCTCTGGGCGATTTCCCGCGAACGCTACGGCGAGGGCGTGCTCTACGTCCGCGTGTTCGAAGCCAACCGCGAACGCATCCGCAACCCCGATCTGATCTACCCCGGACAGGTATTTACCATTCCCGACTGACCTGGCCCGGTATCCACAAAACGGGGGCGCTGCCCCCGACGTCCGAGGGCGCCTCCCCCGGGAGTCTGAGGGACAGCGTCCCTCATCACAGCATGGATTGCGCCGAAGGCGCGCCGCTTGTGTGACGTGGACGCACAGTATGGTCGCAGTTGACGCACTGGTCATGCCCGACCGGGCCGATTATGTGACGTGTCAGACAAGGATTTCTCATGACCGCCACACCCGATGTTTCCCCCCGCTCCGAACGCAGATCCAACCTGCGCACGCTGCGCAAGGTGGCGCCATATCTCTGGCCGCGCGACCAGCCCTGGGTGAAGCGCCGGGTGGTGCTGGCCATGGTGACGCTGGTGCTGGCCAAGGTGATCGCGGTCTACACCCCGATCGTCTACAAGAACGCAGTGGATGCGCTGGCCGGCGAAGGCGTGCCGGATCTGGCGCTGGGGGCGATCGGCCTGACCGTCGCCTATGGCGTGGCGCGGCTGATGACGGTGGGCTTTCAGCAATTGCGGGACGCCTTGTTCGCCCCGGTGGCGCAGCGCGCGCTCAGGCGGCTGGCGCTGGAAACCTTTCGCCACATTCACCGGTTGTCGCTGCGCTATCACATTACCCGCAAGACCGGCGCGCTCAGCCGTATTGTCGAGCGCGGGGTGAAGGGCGTCGAATTCCTGCTGCGCTTCATGCTGTTCTCGGTCGGGCCGCTGATTCTGGAACTGACCATGGTCGCGGTGATCCTAACCGTGCTCTTCGACGTCTGGTATCTGGTTATTGTCGCAGTCACCATCGCACTTTACGTCTGGTTTACCTTCAAGGTCACGGAATGGCGGGTAAAGCTGCGCCGCGAGATGAACGATCAGGACACCGACGCCAACCAGAAGGCGATCGACAGTCTGCTGAACTATGAAACCGTCAAGTATTTCGGGGCAGAGGAGCGCGAGGCGACCCGTTATGACGGGGCCATGCGGGCCTATGCGCAGGCCGCGCTCAAGACCGCCTATTCGCTGGCCTTCCTGAATTTCGGCCAGTCTTTCTTTATCACCATGGGGCTGATCGGGGTGATGGTGCTGGCGGCCATCGGGGTGCAGAACGGCTCGCTGACGGTCGGCGATTTCGTCATGGTCAACGCCTACATGGTCCAGATTACCGTGCCGCTGAACTTCCTCGGCACCGTTTATCGTGAGATCCGCCAGAGCCTCGTGGACATGGGCGACATGTTTGACCTGCTGGAGCAGCCGCAGGAAGTGGCAGACAAACCCGGTGCGGCCCCGCTGCGGGTCGACGGGGGCCGGATCGACCTCGATGATGTCAGCTTTGGCTACGAGGCCAACCGCGAGATCCTCAAGGGCATCAGCCTGAGCGTGCCCGCAGGCAGGACCGTGGCCATCGTCGGGGCCACCGGGTCGGGCAAGTCGACTATCGGGCGGCTGCTGTTCCGCTTTTACGACGTGACCGGTGGCGCGCTGCGGATCGACGGCCAGGATCTGCGCGACGTCACCCAGGACAGCCTGCACGAGGCCATCGGCGTGGTGCCCCAGGACACCGTGCTGTTCAACGACACTATCCGCTACAACATCGCCTATGGCCGTGACGGCGCCACGCAGGACGAGATCGAGCAGGCCGCCCGCGACGCCCAGATTCACGACTTCATCGCCTCGCTGCCCGATGGCTACGACACCAAGGTCGGCGAACGCGGGCTCAAGCTCTCGGGTGGCGAAAAGCAGCGGGTCGGCATTGCCCGCACCCTGCTCAAGAACCCGCCGATCCTGCTTCTGGACGAGGCCACTAGCGCGCTCGACACAGATACCGAACAGGAGATCAAGGACGCGCTGGCCCGCGCCGGTCAGGGGCGCACGGTGATCACCATCGCGCACCGGCTGTCCACCGTGGCCGAGGCCGACCAGATCATCGTGCTCGAGGCCGGCGAGATCATCGAACGCGGCACCCATGACGATCTGCTGGCGCAGAACGGACGCTATGCGAACCTGTGGAACCGCCAGCAGATGGACATGGACGCGGCCTGATCCGGCCCCATCCGCCGCCGATCACGGCGCCATCGGCACCTCCTCCGAGGTGACATCGCCAGGGGACTCGGACCCGGGGGCGGGCCTCCCCGCGCGCCCGGTTCCGATCCGGCGGGCGAAGCGTGTTGCACCGAGCGCAAGGCGCACCTAAAGCGCCCGGTCTTAAACTTGAGACACGAACACCCTGCCAGTCCTTCGGCGTTCTCGGGATATTCGTGTCACGTTATGAGTCAGGTAAAAGGCCGGACGCTGTCGTCTGAGGGGAAAGGGCCAAGGGCAGCGAATTCCACTTGCGTACCGTCTTTCGTTATCTGGCGGCGCTGCTGGCCGTTTATCTGATCGCCAAGGGCAACTTTCGGCCGATCTTCGGGGTGCCCGAGGCGGAAAACCGGGTCAACACTCAGGCAATCGCGCCGCGCGAGGGCAGCGCGCTGGGGGCGCTGATCCTGGCGCTTGCCGCCGCGCATCCGGGCCTGTCGGGCGTGACCAACCTGCAAAACGGCTTCAGCGCCTTTGCCGGGCTGCTGCAGCTGGCCGACATGGCCGAAGACAGCCTCGATCCGCGCTATTACGTCTGGCCGAAGGCCCTCACCGGGATGCTGCTGTTGGACGCGGTGAAACGGGCGGCCGACCGTGGCGTGCGCGTGCGCCTGCTGCTCGACGACAACGGCGTGCCCGATATCGAACCGGAACTGGCCGAGCTGAACCTGCATCCCAATATCGAGGTCCGGCTGTTCAACCCCGTCGTCCTGCGCGGCCCGCGCATGGCGACCTACCTGCTGAATTTTCCGCCGCATCAACCGGCGGATGCACAACAACTCCTTCACCGTGGACGGGCAGGTCGCCCTGGTCGGCGGTCGCAACATCGGCGACATCTAATTCTTGCGCGATCAACAGGTGAACGACTTCGATCCGGACGTGGTGGTGCTCGGACAGGCGGCGCAGGACGTGCCGGAGGTTTTCGACCTTTACCGGGCCGCCTCGGGGGTCGACGTGCGCACCCTGCCCAATGCGCAAGAGGCCACCGACGTGCTGCCGGTCCA
Organism: Paracoccaceae bacterium; assembly: GCA_041594355.1. GTDB lineage: Bacteria > Pseudomonadota > Alphaproteobacteria > Rhodobacterales > Rhodobacteraceae > JAIUZI01. The sequence continues at coordinate 4,615 of JBFHMM010000259.1, forward strand.
CTTGGGGTACCGCAGCTACCGCGATCAGCTCGTCGGGGCTGGGGTCAGCGCCTTCGAACTGAAGGCCCAGCAGGACCGCCGCGACCTGGCGGAACAATTCGGACTGATCGGTTCGACAAACTCCCGCCTGCACGCCAGGACCTTCGTGCTCAAACGTGAAAATCTCTTCGTGGGTTCGTTCAGCTTCGAGCCGCGCTTGGCCCGGCTGAACAGCGAAATGGAGTTTCTGATCAAAAGTCTCTGGCTGTCCCAAGCGGCCGGGCAGGGATTGGACAACCAACTGGCCAACCGGGCCTATCTGGTGGAGCAGGGCGCCGGGGCAAACTGATCTGGCACGAAACCCTGGCCGGGGCCCCCGTCAAGATCCACGCCACGGAACCCGGCACCAACGCGCTGTCCCGCGCCCTGGTCCGCGGAATGGCTGCCGTAGCAATCCTTTCGCGACCCAATGGAGCGCCTTCGGCGCACACCTCCGATTTGATGAGGGACGCTGTCCCTCAAACTCCCTGGGATA
>JBFHMM010000260.1:0-4914 GCA_041594355.1 Paracoccaceae bacterium
CTGGCGCTGCCCGCCTCGGACCGTCCGGCGCCGTTGCCTCGACCCGAGGAGGTGCTGAGCATACCGGTCTGCGCCCAGAGCGAGGACGACCTGGCCTGTCAGACCGCGCAGCAGCGCGGCCTGTTTCTGGCCCGTCAGGACCGCTGGGACGACCTCGTGCGGGAAATACGCGATGCCGATCAGGCGCGCGAGACGACGCCGGGGGGCATGCCCTTGTCCGACCTGCTGGCCTATGGCGCGCGCGCCGACGCGGTGCAGGCCGCCGAACATGCGCTGATCGACGGGCGCCCTGCCAATGACGCGCCCCTGACCCACGGGATTTTGGGGCTGGAGGAGGCGCTGACCGACCTGCGCGGCGACCCTTATATGACCGCCATCGTGGCACTGACCCATATCGACATCGCCTGGGCCTGGCGGGGCACCGGCTGGGACGCGGTGGTGCCCCGCGTGAACCGGGACCGCTGCGCGGCGCATTTCGACCGCGCGGGTAAGCTGTTACATCCGCTGTGCGGTATCGCCATGAACAGCCCGATGATCGCCGCGGCGCGCTGTGGCCTGCTGGCCGGGCGGCGCGATCCGCACGCGCGGGTGGCCGATGACTATCAGGACCTGATCGACCTCGACCCCGGCAATTTTCGCCACATGCGCGCCTTTGGCAACCACATGCTGCCGCGCTGGTTCGGCAGCTATCGCGAACTGGAGCTGGAAGCCAGGCGAACCGCCGCGCGCACCGGCGACCATTGGGGCGCGGGCGGCTATACATGGGTCTGTTTCGACGCCATCGCCACCGATCCGCTGGCATGCGCCATCGTCGATGTTGATTTCTTTGTCGACGGGCTGCACGATATCGTCGACCGCCGTCCCGACCAGGGCATGATCAACCTGCTGGCGGCCTATTGCGCGGTGGCGCTGCACAACGAACTGGGCTTTCACCAGGACGCCGACCTGCCCCGGATGCAGATCGCCGAGGCCGCCGGATGGCTGATCCGCGATCACCTGACCGAGCTGCACCCGCTGGTCTGGGCGCATGCATCGGACGGGTTCGACAACAATGCGCGCATCACGTCGCCCACCCGGTTCGCCGCGCGGGGTCATGCCGACGCGCTGCAGGCCATCGCCGAGCAGTTCCGCGACGACATCGCCAACGGGTTCCGCGTGACCTTTACCCCCGAGGGCCCGCGTATTGGCGCCGCCTGAGCGGACGTATTGCCCCTTGCCCCGCTGCGCGCACGGGCCTAGAACGCGGTCCAACCCAAGCGGACAAGAGGCGCGCCATGCTGGACCTGACATACCAAACGCCCAAGATCAAAACCATTGCCGGTGCCAAGCACGACTGGGAACTGGTGATCGGGATGGAGGTGCACGCGCAGGTCAGCTCGAACGCAAAACTCTTCTCGGGGGCCTCGACGCAGTTTGGCGCCGAGCCCAATTCGAACGTGGCCTTTGTGGACGCGGCGATGCCCGGCATGCTGCCGGTGATCAACGAATACTGTGTCGAGCAGGCGGTGCGCACCGGGCTGGGCCTAAAGGCTGAGATTAACCTCGTAAGCGCCTTTGACCGCAAGAATTATTTCTATCCCGACCTGCCGCAGGGCTACCAGATCTCGCAGCTGTATCACCCCATCGTGGGCGAAGGCGAGGTGTTGGTGGAACTGGGCGACGGCACCGCGCGCAAGGTGCGGATCGAGCGTATCCATATGGAGCAGGACGCGGGCAAGTCGATCCATGACATGGATCCGAACATGTCCTTTGTCGACCTGAACCGGACCGGTGTCTGCCTGATGGAGATCGTCAGCCGCCCCGATATTCGCGGCCCCGAAGAGGCCGCCGCCTATATCGCTAAGCTGCGGCAGATCATGCGCTATCTGGGCACCTGCGACGGCAACATGCAGAACGGCAACCTGCGGGCGGATGTGAATGTGTCGATCTGCCTGCCCGGCGCCTATGAGAAGTATCTGGAAACACAAGACTTTTCCAATCTGGGTACGCGCTGCGAGATCAAGAACATGAACTCCATGCGGTTCATCCAGCAAGCCATCGAGGTGGAGGCGCGGCGCCAGATCGCCATTGTCGAAGGTGGTGGCGAGGTCGAACAGGAAACCCGGCTTTACGATCCGGACAAGGGAGAAACCCGGTCGATGCGGTCCAAGGAAGAGGCACATGATTACCGCTACTTCCCCGATCCCGACCTGATGCCGCTGGAGATCGAGCAGGACTGGGTGGACGATATCGCCCAGGCGCTGCCGGAGCTGCCGGATGACAAAAAGGCGCGGTTTATCAATAGCTTCGGCCTGTCCGACTATGACGCATCGGTGCTGACGGCGGATGTCGAATCGGCCAGCTATTTCGAAGCGGTGGCCGAGGGGCGCGACGGCAAGCTGGCGGCGAACTGGGTCATCAACGAACTGTTTGGCCGGCTCAAGAAGGAAGACCACGACATCACCGAAAGCCCGGTCAGCCCGGCGCAGCTGGGTGGCATCATAGAGCTGATCACCAAGGGCGATATCAGCGGCAAGATCGCCAAGGACCTGTTCGAGATCGTCTATACCGAAGGCGGCGAACCTGCTGAAATCGTTGAGAAACGCGGCATGAAACAGGTCACCGACACCGGCGCGATCGAGGCCGCCGTGGACGAAGTGATCGCCGCCAACCCGGCGCAGGTGGAAAAGGCCAAGGCCAACCCGAAACTGGCGGGCTGGTTTGTCGGTCAGGTGATGAAAGCCACCGGCGGCAAGGCCAACCCCAAGGCGGTGAACCAGATCGTGGCGGCCAAGCTGGGGCTCTGAGCCACACCGGTACCGACCGTTTTGAACAAGGCCCCACGGGGCCTTGTTCCGTTTTGTACAGGGATGTTTTGGGCTATTTTCGACCATTATCCGCCATTGTGGGCCATGGTCGGTCTTCCACCGGACCGCGCCAAAGCAGAACCCGGCCCGCGACCTGCGCCAAAAGCCCGCAATCCGGGAAAACCGCTGTTTCCGTTCACAAACCTTCAGTAATGGCTTGCTATGCTGGGCTGGTCCGGTATCGAACAGTCGCAACGATAAAAAAGCAGGCACATGAAAGACACGCTTGATTCCGGTCGGCAGACCAACTGCGAGACCGCTCCGCGCGACTGGGTCAAGATCCTGGCGCTGTACCGGGAGCCAAACCGGGCGCGCAGCCTGTTCGAGCTGGCGGTCACCATGATTCCCTTTCTGGCACTTTGGGCGGCGGCCTGGTGGGCGCTGGATGTCAGCCGATGGCTGAGCCTTGCGATCGCGGCGGTCAACGCGGCCTTTCTGCTGCGGCTGTTCACCATCCAGCACGATTGCGGTCACGGGTCATTCTTTGCCAGCCGGCGGATGAACGATTGGGTCGGCCGGGTGCTGGGAGTACTGACGGTGACGCCCTATGCGGTCTGGCGGCGTACCCACGCGATCCATCACGGCAGCGCCGGAAACCTCGACAAGCGCGGCATCGGTGACATCGTGACTCTGACGGTGGATCAATATTACGCGCTAAGCCCTCTGCGCCGCTTGCAATATCGCCTGTACCGCAGCCCGGTCACGCTGTTCGTGATCGCGCCGTTCTACATCTTTTTGATGCAGAACCGGATCCCCGTCGGGCTCCGCGGCCGCCAGTACTGGATCAGCGCCATGGGTACCAACCTGACGATCCTGTCTGTGCTGACCGCGATCTGGTTTCTCGGCGGTTGGGAACCGATCCTGCTGATCTTTCTGCCGACCACACTGGCGGCGGCAACGGCCGGCATGTGGCTGTTCTATGTGCAGCATCAATTCGAGCACACCAGCTGGGAGTTCGAGCTGGACTGGCAGCTGCATGACGCCGCCCTGCACGGCAGTTCCTACTACGTGCTGCCGCCGCTGCTGCAGTGGTTCAGCGCCAATATCGGTATTCACCATGTGCATCACCTCTATAGCCGCATCCCGTTCTACCGCCTGCCAGAGGTACTGCGAGACCACATCGAGCTGGGCACGATCAATCGTATGACGATTCGCGAGAGCCTGGCCAGCGCCAGGCTGCACCTGTGGGACGTGCGCAGCGCGCGGCTCTTGTCCTTTGCGGAGGCGCGGCAGGTCTCCTGACCTCACTCTTTATTACTTTGGATCAACGGGTTGCAAGCGCATCCTGAAGCAAGCCGCGCACCGAGTCACGAGGCACGTCCGAGGAGACGAAGGCATCGCCGATGCCGCGCGCGAGGATGAACCGCAACTGACCGTCGATCACCTTTTTGTCCTGCGCCATCAGGTCGAGCAGCGCATCGGCGTCAGGCAGATCGCCCTCGATGTCGGCGAGGTCGGTCTTCATCCCCATCGCGCGCAGGTGGGCGCGGACGCGGGAGGGGTCTTCTTGCGCACAAAGACCCAGGCGCGAGGAAAGCTCAAACGCCAGAGCGCAGCCGATGGCGACGCCTTCGCCATGCAGCAGACGCGGCCCGTAGCCCGTGGCGGATTCGAGCGCATGGCAGAAGGTATGGCCAAGGTTCAGAAGCGCGCGGTCGCCCTGCTCTGTCTCATCACGGGCGACGATGTCGGCCTTCATCTGCACAGAGCGGGTCACCGCCTGGACCCGGGCCGCCATGTCGCCCTGCGCCAGGGCCGGGCCGTTGTTTTCCAGCCAATCGAAAAACGCGGCATCGCCCAGAAGCCCGTATTTGACCACCTCGCCATAGCCGGCGAGGAACTCGCGGGGCGGCAACGAGCCGAGGATGGCGGTATCGGCCAGCACCAGCGAGGGTTGATGGAAGGCCCCGATCAGGTTCTTGCCCTGCGGCGCGTTGATGCCGGTCTTGCCGCCAACCGAGCTGTCGACCTGCGCGAGCAGCGAGGTCGGGATCTGTACGAAGCGCACACCCCGGCGCAGCACGGCGGCGGCAAAGCCTGCCAGATCGCCGATCACGCCGCCGCCCAG
>JBFHMM010000261.1:0-4884 GCA_041594355.1 Paracoccaceae bacterium
ATCAGCCGATCCAGATCGAGGCCCGAAATCACCCCCTGCCCCATTTTCAGGCTGCCGGAGCCTGAGAGCGAGCGCATGATCGCATCCATCGACTGACCGACGCCCATGAATTTCAGCGTGCTGTCCGCCTTGCCCGACAACCGCCGGTACCCCATCAGGTCGCCCAGCGCCTGTTCCGTCTCAATCCCGGTCACCGTCAGCTTGCCGCCAACGGACAACCCGTTTCGGTTATTTACCACGAGCTGACCGCTGATACGGCCGCCAAACACGGTCGCCGGATCCAGTTTCAATACCGCGCGGGAGCGGTCGATGGTCAGCGTGGCATCGGTCGGCCCCAGACGTACCGTCCCGGTATCAAGGCTGTCGGCCGTCAGCCGAATTGCGCCCTGCACCAGCGCCACGGCCGAAGCATCAATCGGTGTTTTCGACCAGCCATCCGTTGCGGGGCCTGATTGGGCAGGCGGATAGGCGGAAAGATCCAAATGCTTTGCCCAGAGACGTGCGGTAATATGAGCCGGTGCCCCAAGCCGCAGATCCGCTTCGCCAGTGACCGCGTTTTCACCGAGACGCAGGCCCATGTTGCGCAGCGACAGCTGCCGGTCCGAGGTATAGGTCACATCCGCCGCGCCAGCGGCGGCACCGTGCGGACCGGAGCCAAGCAAGGCGCCCAGATCGGGTGTCTGCACCTCGAAACGCCCGGTGCCTGCACCGCCGCTGTTGATGCGCCCGCGAAATTCCGCCGTGCTGCCCGCCATCTTGAGATCGGCCTCGACCGGCACCAGCCCACCGGACAAAAACGCCGAGAACTCGCGAATCTGGCTTTTCACGATCAACGAATGGCCCCGGGTCGTCGGCAGGCTCAGGTTCAGCGCGGCGGGTTTGCCCGGGTCCGGCCAACGCAATTCGGCATCCAGCGGCCCGACGGTCAGCGGGTCGGTGTCGGGTGCGGTATAGATCAGCCGCGCTTGGGTCAGCTCCACCAAATCCAGAGACACCTGCGGCAGTTCGCCCGCAGAACCGGAGGTTTCCGAAAACTGCCAGTTTCCGCGCCCGTCAGTGTGGCGGGCCAGACGCAGCGTCGGCGCATCGGCCCGCAGACGGGTAAACCGAACCTTACCCGAGAGCAGATCTGGCACCGACAACCCGGCGGCCAGCGCACGCGCCTCCAGCATCGGTTCGGGGCCAGCCCAGCCTGTGTTACCCAGGATTACGTCGCCGACATCAATCGCAAGCTCGGGCCAAAGGCTGAAGCGCGCCTCCCCCTTGATGATCACGTCACGGCCGGTCTGTTTTTGCAACTGATCGGCCAGCACTGCGGCCAAACGATCGGCTGGCAGCAACAAGACGCCGGCCACGAGGATCAGCGCCGCAATCAACAACGCGCCCAGAATGCGAAAGGTCCACATTGCCCGATCCTCGACTCTTGTTTTGCCACAGCGTAACGCGCCATTGCGGGGTTGCGCAATCACGTGGCCCCTATGCACCGCTCCCTGCCCGTCATATATGCGGACCATGAGCACCAATCCGCCAAATCTTCGCCCCGACCTCGCCCCCGCAGCCCGCCTTTCAGACGACCGGCGCAGCGGCCAACCCAGCATTGGTATGGTATCTCTGGGCTGCCCCAAGGCGCTGGTCGACAGCGAGCGTATCCTGACACGACTACGCGCCGAAGGTTATGGGATCTCGCCCGACTATGCCGGGGCGGATGCGGTGATCGTGAACACCTGCGGGTTTCTGGACAGCGCCAAGGCGGAGAGCCTCGACGCCATCGGCGAGGCGCTGTCGGAAAACGGCAAGGTGATCGTGACCGGATGCCTCGGGACGGAACCCGATTATATCCGCGAGCACCATCCGCGCATTCTCGCCGTGACTGGCCCGCATCAGTACGAACAGGTGCTGGACGCGGTTCACGGCGCGGTGCCGCCTTCGCCGGACCCCTTCGTGGATCTTTTGCCGGCGTCCGGGGTGCAGCTGACCCCGCGCCATTATTCTTACCTAAAGATTTCAGAAGGCTGCAATCACAAGTGCAAGTTCTGCATCATCCCGGACATGCGCGGACGTCTGGTATCGCGGCCCGGACATGCGGTTCTGCGCGAGGCCGAAAAGCTGGTCGATGCAGGTGTGCGGGAGATGCTGGTAATCTCGCAGGATACAAGCGCTTACGGAGTAGATCGAAAGCATGATGTGAATATGTGGAAAAACCGAGAGGTCCGCAGCCACATCACTGAGCTGTCACATGAGCTGGGCCAGCTTGGTGCCTGGATTCGCTTGCATTATGTCTACCCGTACCCGCATGTGCGCGAGCTGATCCCTTTGATGGCCGACCTAGACAGCGGCGTGCTGCCTTATCTGGACATTCCATTCCAGCACGCCCATCCGGATGTATTGAAGCGCATGGCGCGCCCGGCGGCGGCGGCGCGTACCCTGGATGAGATCCACGCCTGGCGGGCGGACTGCCCGGACATCACCCTGCGCTCGACCTTCATTGTTGGCTATCCCGGAGAAACCGAGAAGGAGTTCCAGACGCTACTGGATTGGCTGGACGAAGCGCAACTGGACCGGGTCGGCTGCTTCAAATACGAAAACGTCGATGGCGCGCGCTCGAACGCGCTACCCGATCACGTCCCGGAAGAGATCAAGCAGGACCGCTGGGAGCGTTTCATGGAGAAGGCGCAGACAATTTCGGCCACGAAGCTGGCGGCCAAGGTCGGTCGCACATGCCAGGTTATCGTGGACGAGGTTGACGAAGAAGCCGCCATCTGCCGCACCACGGCGGATGCGCCCGAGATCGACGGAAATCTCTTCATCGATGAGGATTTCGAAGCGCTCAAGCCCGGCGACATTGTCACGGTCACGGTTGAAGAAGCCGGCGAATACGATCTTTGGGGGGCGATAAAGCGATAGCGTGCTTGGGGTTATCCCCGACCAACCGGCCCAGGATTTCACCAACCCGACATTTTTGGAAACAGCTCTCAGGTCCTTTCACGGTTTCTCGAAAATGATCACGACCTCGCCGATCCGCAGCCCGAAACGCGATACATAGGCCCGGTTGAGCAACCGATCATCGCTGAGCAGCCACATCCAGTCATCGAAAGCAACGCGCATGGTCCCGTCCTGGACCGGCAAATCAATGCGATAAGTCCAGTTGAACGTATCGCCGCGTTCGACACCTGTCGCATCGCCAAGAACCCCTAGAGCGGTCCCTGTCCAAGTGTCCGCGCCGGTCTTGTTCAGTGTCCACACGCGCTGCTCGGTCCGCCCGTCGTCGTAAACGAAATCCTCAACCAAGGTCAGGACCCTGCCATCCCAGCGCCCTTGGATGTCCACCTCGAAGCGGCTGGAGATATTGCCAAAAACGTCCTGGAACTGCCCATAAGCCTTTGTCTCCCCATTGAAGAATACCTCCAGATGCAAATCACGATCTGACAGAACGGGACCTTCAGGATTGGGTTTGGCGGTGCAGGCGGTCATCAGCATCAGCCCAAGCAGGGCAACCAGGCGAAGCATATGTCGGCTCTTTCGAATGTCTTTGCTTGACTGTCCTACGCGCGCTGGCTGCCAACGGATCATTCGGCACCGCATGGAACATTGCCAAGCCGCCCAACCGCGTTATCATCAAAGGCTCAGAGCAAGGATGACACAGCCATGACAGACAGCACCCCACGTATCGCTCAGAAGGCACCGTTCGCCGTCGACGTCGACGAGGGAAAAACCTATTTCTGGTGCGCTTGCGGACGGAGCAGCAATCAACCGTTTTGTGATGGCAGCCACAAGGATACTGGTTTAAGTCCGGTCAAATACACGGCCGAGGAAAGCCGCAAAGTTTTCTTTTGCGGGTGCAAGGCATCCGGCAAGGCCCCGCTCTGCGACGGGACACATTCAAAGCTGTAGAGCAGTTGACCGGTAGTCGTCGGGGTGCTGGATCTGTCGCAACCGGTTCAGGCACTTGGCATTGGAGCAATGTTCCGGCGCGATACGGGGAAAGCCTGTTTCGTTGGCCAGCCAGTTCGCGCAGTCGTTTTCACAGCACGACGCGCGGCATCGCGTGACCATTTCGGCGTAGCCGGTTTCGGTCAGGTATCCCTCGGCCATTGCCTCTGACAAGTTGATCTGGAGGACGCGCGCGACTGAGCGGGTCAGCCAGAAGTGTTTTTCAATTTCGTCAATCGGGAAGGCTCCGTCCATATCAGACCAACTCCGACTCTTTCGACCGTTCACGTTCTTTCAGCGCCGTAAAACGATCACGGTTCAGGCAGGCTCCGGGCGCACAATCAGCGGTTTCGTGGCTGTCCAGCCATTCGCCGCATTCCTCGGCCCAATTGCAGCGGCGGCAGGTCTGGACCATCCTGGCCCAGCCTTCCTGGCTCAGGTCGCCGGCTTCCGATGCGCCAACCAGATCAGTGTCGGTGGCCTTGGCCATGCGCGCCACCAATCGAACGTGGTCCATCATTTTGCCGAGAACTTTCATGAGCCTTCCTCCGGGTTCGCACCACCATATGGCTGACCGTGCATTGGCACGATAACCACGAGCAAGGTACCGCAGACCCAGACGACTGCCTTTGACTCATATCAATCTGGCGTCGTCTGACCCGCCTTCAGGTAAGCCCGCACGGCATCCTGAACCCGACGAAACCGGTCTCCGCCCAGTTTCTTGCCGCCATACCAACGCGTTACGATGACCAGATGGCGAATGACCTTTTCCCGCTCCAGCATCCGTAAAATCACCATTCCAGCCCCCGCCTCGCCATCGTCGGCCTTTAGGTCGCCGGTGGGCAAGCGGGCTGCCCAGGTGTTGTGGGTCGCCTTGGCATAGGTCCGTTCCCGCTTCAGTTCGGCCAGAGCGGCGTCTATGTCCGCCCTGCTGCCGACCGGTGCCCCGCTGAC
>JBFHMM010000262.1:0-4843 GCA_041594355.1 Paracoccaceae bacterium
GCCGGTGGATGCGGTGTACCGCAATTCGCTTTCCTCGCTGCTTCCGGGGTTCCAGGATTTTGTGAAAGCCGGGTTCGGCCTGATCAAACCAGACCCATCCGGATCTAACGAGACCATCGAGGTCACTTCGATCGTGTCGCAGGATGACAAGGGGTATTTGAGGTTAACCGGTCACTTCACCCAGTTGAAGGAAAACACGGAAAGAGCCGGAATACCTGACAGCTGCGAATGCGAGATGGCGCGGTTTCTCAACAAGAGACATCGTGTCTGTACGGTGCGTAGCTCTCTGGTGCCGGCATCGGACCCGAACCTGAGCGCCTTCAACTTTGCCAGTTTTTCGAACATGGTCCCCGCGCAGAAATTCGAGCAATGTGGGCTGCAAAAGAGCGACGCCGCAACCGTGGTCGAATTGGAGCCCTGCCCGGCGTCGATGGGGCATTCCTGGGATGTCACGTTGCGAAAGATGCTGGGGGTGGTGGTACCGGTCACCCAGGACACGCTGACCGCGAACTGATGCGCTTGGGCGCGCTGCTGTGGATCAGGTGCCCAGCGGCGGTTTGGTCACCATCAGCCAAAACACGGCGATAAGGGCGGCGAAGGCTGGCCAGCCCAGTGCGAACCAGATGCGATAGGCGCGGCGGGCGCTGTCCGGCAGCGGCGCCCCGGCCTTGGCGGCGGCGCAGGCGAGGTCGCGGATGCGGATCTGCAGGTGTACCACCGGTGCCCAGCAGATAAAGGCGAGTAGGTAGAGCGCATAGGCCGCGACCAGCCAACCCGACAACGGGTCGTGACCGGCCTGCCAGATCAACCAGATCCCGGTTGCGGGCTGGGCAAGCCCGGCGGGGGTGGTAAAGATCCAGTCGGCCAGCACCACGACCGTGGACACCCGCGCGATCACCCGTGTGTCATTACCGCGCATCGCCCAGACCATTTGAAACGCGGTGCCGATACCGGTACCGAACAGCACGGTCGAGGAGAGAATATGCAGCCATTTGGCGGTGAGGTAAGGATCCATCCTAACGCTCATCCTCAAGGACGCCCTGAAGCGCAACAAGTACCAGCAGCGAAAGGTTCTTGAGCAGCCCCCCGAGCGGCAGCAGCCACAGCGACGGTGCCAGGACTGAAAACACCAAGGTATACCCCAGGATAAGCGCGGCTTGCAGCCCTGCCATCAATCGTGGTCGCCATCCGCGCAGCAGCGCCAGCGCGATGGCCAGATCGGCCAGCCCACCTGCCCGCGCCAGAACGATCAGGGCGGCGTCGGACAGGAACGTGCTTTGGATCAGGGGCAGGAAGCTGTCCGCAGGCAGGGTCAGGCCCAGAAGGCCAGAGACGAGCCACAGGGCGGCCAGCACCAGACGCAGCAATGGCCGGAACAGGTAAAGCCGCGCGTGCCAAAGGTCCTGTGTGCCTGCGGGGCGGGCCGACAGAAACGTGGTATAGCCGCGCGGTCTGACCCCACGCCCATCCAAAATGTCCCCGGTCTCTGCCAGTGCCCCGGCCAAAAGCTGGTCAACTGCGGTGCTTGAAATCGGGCCAAACCGCAGGGTGTCGCCAAGCGCGCCCAAAAAGCGTGCAACCGGAACCGGCAGTTGTAAAACGCGCGCGGGCGGCAGCCCCATCCAGCCTCGCAGCGCGGTCAGCATATCGGTCTGGCTGACGGTGTCGGGTCCACCGATCTGGTGGATGCCCGGTGGCGGAGGGTGGGTCAGCCAATCCTGCACGACTTGCGCGAGGTCGGCTGCGTGGATCGGGTTGAACCGTTGTTGTCCGTCGCCGACAACGGGAGTCACAAAGGGCAGGGCCGCCAGTGCCCGGGCCAGCGACGTGCCGCCATAGGAGGTGTCCGCCATCACCAAACCAGCGCGCAGCACCGTGATGCCGTGGGCCTGCGCGACGGCTTCGCCTTCTCGCCGGTAGCGGGAAAATCGGGTCTGCGCGGTGTCGATGCCGACCGCAGAAATCAGAACGCCGGCGGAGTGTTCGGGCAGCGCCTGGTACAGTGCGCGCGGACCGGAAACGTGAACGGCCTGCATCTGCGCTTCGCTCCCGGTCAGCAGGCCAGCGGAATTGATCACCGCGATGGGCTCGTCCCCGATATGATCCGCCCAGAACGTCGGATCGTGGGTTTCTGGGTCCAAAAGATCGGCGCGCAGGGTTGCAAAGCCCATTTGGTCCAGTCGGGTCGTCCGGCGGGCGCAGGCGATCACCTGCCACCCGCCCGCGCGCATCCCAAAAGCCAGATGGCGGCCAATGAACCCGTCCGCGCCCAGAATCAAAACGCGCCGCACAGCGGTCAGCCCAGCACCCGGCCCGCCACCGCGTCCAGCCGCGCCAGGACCGTCGGATCGCGTTTCTCGGGTGCGGTCAGAATGGCGTTATCCAGCGCCCGGTCACAGCCTTGCGGACAGGGTGCGCGGTCTTCGCCCAGCAGGGCGGGCAATCTGGCCACCAGCGCCCGGCCCTTTTCGGCGTTACCCGTCAGGATCGCGATAATCTGGTTGACGTCGACCTCGCCGTGATGCGGATGCCAGCTGTCATAGTCGGTGACCATGGCGACGGAGGCGTAGCAAAGCTCCGCTTCCCGGGCCAGCTTGGCCTCGGGCATGTTGGTCATGCCGATCACATCCGCGCCCCAGTGGTCGCGGTACATCTTTGATTCCGCCAGCGTTGAAAACTGCGGCCCCTCCATCGCCAGATAGGTGCCGCCCCGGTGTATGTTGATCCCGGCGGCGCGGCCCGCGGTCTCGCAGGCGTCCGACAAGCGCGCGCAGGTGGGGAGTGCGACACTGACATGGGCGACGCAGCCGGTCCCAAAGAAGCTCTTGGCGCGCGCAAAAGTGCGGTCGATGAACTGATCGACCACCACGAAATCCCCCGGTGCCATTTCCTCGCGAAACGACCCGCAGGCGCTGACGCTGATCACATCGGTCACCCCCAGCCGTTTTAGTGCGTCGATATTGGCGCGGTAGGGCACATCGGAAGGTGCGTGTACGTGCCCGCGGCCATGCCGGGGCAGAAACGCCATCGGCACCCCGTCCAGCGAGCCGGTCAGGATCTGGTCGCTGGGGTCGCCCCATGGGGTTTCGACGCTGACCCATTCCGCCCCTTCCAAGCCGTCGATGTCGTAAATGCCCGATCCGCCGATTACCGCGATCCTGGTCTGTGCCATATTGCCTCCGGTTGTCTGTTCTGCCGGCACAGTAGCAAGGCGGCAGCGATTGAAAAGCGCGGATTGGCGCTGGGCGCTGTCGGCGGGGTGCCGGGGGACGCTGCGCCGACGCGGTTTTTGATGTAGAATGACAGCCCTCAGCCGAGTCGCAACCGGGCCGGCGGGGTCGGCCCGTTCGATCACCCTGTTGGAAAGGACGGACAGATGGATGCACTCCAGACCGCGGAATACGCCCGCGCCCTCTATGGCGCGCATGGCGAAAAAGCAGAGGCGGAAGCGGCGCAGAAGGCGCTGCGATGCGAACAGGAAATGAAACACGACGAGGCCCGGCAGTGGCAGGCAGTGCGCCGGGCGATCAGCCAGCTGCGCGGTCCGAACCAGGGTTAGTCGCTGCGAATGAGCCCGGTGATCGCCGCCGCGCCGAGGGCGGTGACCAGCCAGCCGGCGAGGATAAAGACCCAGCGGAGCCAGTAGAGGGCCTTGCCCCATCCGTGTCGCGTGGTGGAGGGCGCCCAGGCGTCGGTCTGGCCAAGGTCGATGATCGGGATCACCAGATCGGCGGCCCAGGCGTAGCGGTTGAAGGTCTCCCAGTCGCGGCCGGGGGCCTCGGCCCGCCAGTCGTCCAGCGGCGGCGGCGGATCGAGCGCGCGCAGATGCGCGGGCAGGGCATCGCCGGACCAGACGGCGGCGGGGTTGGCCTCGGTTCTGGCAAGTGTTTGCCAGCCGTCGGAGATCAGAACCGGGCCAGAGTTGGGGGCGAAACTGCCTTCCTTCCAGGCGAAATGGGCGGGCAAGGTGGCGAGGAGGATGAGGAAGACCAGCCAGCCGATGCTGCGGAACGGGGCGTAGCCATACCCGGCCACGTAGCGCAGGGCGCGGTCCCAGAACACCCGGAACGGATGGGCAAGCCGTTTCTTCAGCCGCGTGAAGCGCCCTTGTTCGGCCAAAGCGCGGGCACGCGCATGCCGTCCCAGCAGCTTCTCGCGGTGCAACAGCACCTTCCGCGCGTCGCTTTCGTGTCCCATCTCATGCAGCACTTTGGCCAGTTGGGTGAAGGGCTGGGGGTGGAACTCGCCCTTCCACGTTGTACCCCGCTCCAGCCAGGTGATGCGGCTGTGGGCGTCGGTGGCGGCATTTCCGATCCGATCATAAGTGAAACCGTCGAGGATCAGGCGTCCCGCTGGCGGCCAACTGTCCAGATCGTCCACCAGATCGCCGACATGGGCGGATGCGAATCCAACACCACCATCGGAAACGATCACCCCTCGCCAAAAGAGGCCCTTATTGACCTTCAGCCTGTGCGCTTCAAGTGCCGCGCCTTTCGTCGCTTGAAGCTTTGCACCCGAAAAGGCCAGCTGCCCACCAATGGTCGCCCCTGCCAAATTAATCTCGCCGCGGGCAGTGATCTGGCTCAGAAGAACAGCACCGGTTACCTGCGCTTCTTGCGCATTAAGTGCCATGCCGTGAGTTGTCTCCAACATTGCATTTTCGCAAGTCAACTGTCCGCCGATACTTGTACCTGCAACATTAACCGTGGTGTCGGTAGTAATCTGGCGCAGGAATAGGGAACCGGCCACCTCCGAGCCTTGCAGAAAAAGCCCAGACAGGGCGCTGTTTGAAAGGTTCAGTACGTCAAAGTGGGATTGCAGCGCGGTCAGGACGCGGTCGAAC
>JBFHMM010000263.1:0-4813 GCA_041594355.1 Paracoccaceae bacterium
CCCGGTGGCAAGGCGACCGTGCGCGCGGATGCGATCCGGTTTGCAAGCGGCGACACCCGGGACGGCACCGCGGCGACCATCGTCGCGGTCGAATACCAGGGCGCCTCGGTGGCCGTCACCAGCCGCACCGACGCCGGAGAGGATGTGCTGGCCCTGTTGCCGGAACAGGAATTTTTCGCAGCACCGAAATCGCCCGGCGATGCGGTCCGGCTGAGCTGGGACAACCGGAGCCTGCACCGTCTGCGGGCCTGACGGCCCGGACAGGACAGCGCCCCAGAACCACCCATCAATCCAACAGAGAGGAAGAAGAGAATGGCAAAACCCAAAGTAGGCTATACCCGCCGATCCATGCTGAAGGCCGGTGGTGCCGCCATCGCGGCGAGCGCCCTACCCGCCCCGATGCTGTGGGCGCAGGACACCAAGGACATCGTGCTGCGCCAGTTCGGCACCGGCGTGTCGAACCTGAACGACGTGGCCAACAAGGTGAAGGAAGACCTCGGCTTTACCCTGGAAATGACAGCGCTGGATTCCGACAGCGTGACCCAGCGCGCAGCGACGCAGCCCGACAGTTTCGACATCGCCGACATCGAATACTGGATCTGCAAGAAGGTCTGGCCGACCGGCAACCTGCAGGCCATGGATACCTCTAAGATCGCCAATTACGACAAGATCGTCGGCATCTTTCGCAGTGGCAAGCTAACCCCGGAAAGCACCATCGCGCAGGGCACCGCGCCGCATAGCGTGGGTTTTGTCGATGGCCCCGGCGGCACCTCCTTTGCCTCGGAAGAAACCGGCTGGATGACCCTGATCCCGACCATTTACAACGCCGATACACTGGGCATCCGCCCCGACCTGATCGGCCGGCCGATTTCGAGCTGGACCGAGCTGTTGAACCCCGAGTTCAAGGGCAAGGCCTCGATCCTCGACATTTCGTCCATCGGCATCATGGACATGGCGATGGTCTGCGAGGCGATGGGCGAGATCCAATACGGCGACAAGGGTAACATGACCCGCGAAGAGATCGACAAGACCATGGCGATCTTTACCGAAGCCAAGCGTAACGGCCAGTTCCGGGCGTTCTGGAAAACCTTTGACGAGAGCGTCAACCTGATGGCCTCGGGCGAGGTCGTGATCCAGTCGATGTGGTCGCCGGCGATCACCGCCGTGAAATCCCGCGGCATTCCTTGCGTCTACCAGCCGTTGAAAGAGGGCTATCGCAGCTGGGGCGGCGGCATCGGCCTGTCGTCGTCGCTGTCGGGGATGGAGCTTGACGCGGCCTATGACTACATCAACTGGTACCTGTCGGGCTGGGTCGGCGGTTACCTGATGCGCCAGGGCTACTACTCGGCCGTGCCGGAAACCTCGAAAGAGTTCATGTCGGAGAACGAGTGGGGCTACTGGTTCGAGGGCAAGGCAGCCACCGACGTCATCACCTCGCCGACCGGCGATACGCTGGCCAAGGCGGGTGAAACCCGTGACGGCGGGTCCTTTTATGACCGCATGGGCGCCGTCGCCTGCTGGAACGCCGTCATGGACGAAAACCAGTACATGGTCCGCAAGTGGAACGAGTTCATCGCCGCATGATGACGGCCGCCGGCGCACCCGAGGTGCGCCGGCCCCCTTCCGGCTTCGGGTCCGCCGGACCCGCCACGCCAACGAATGCCGGACATGTCCGGCCCTGGCAGGAGTGACAGGATGCAGTTGCGCAACCGGCATTTGATCGGATGGCTCGAAGCGAGCCCGCTGGCGCTAGTTCTCGCGGCGTTTCTGATTGCTCCGATCCTGATGATCGTGATCGTCAGTTTCTGGGGTGCGACCGAGTTTTCGATCTACCCGGCCTTTCAACTCGACAATTACGAGTTCCTGTTTTCGTCGCCCGTCACCTACCGCGTGTTTGGCGCGACTCTGAAATACGCGTTCATCACCTGGGCGCTGACCTTTGCCATCGGGTTCACGGTAGCCTATTTCCTCGCCTTCCATGTCCGCAGCCTGACCATGCAGATCGCCCTATTCCTGGTCTGTACCATCCCGTTCTGGACATCGAACATCATCCGGATGATTTCCTGGATCCCGTTTCTGGGCCGCAACGGTATTGCCAATCAGACGCTGATATCCTGGGGCGTGATCGATGAGCCGCTGGACTGGCTGCTGTATTCGGATTTCTCGGTCATCCTCGCCTTTGTGCACCTCTACACGCTCTTCATGGTGGTACCGATCTTCAACACGATGATGCGGATCGACAGGTCGCTGCTGGAGGCGGCCCGCGACAATGGCGCGAACGGGTTCCAGACACTGGTTCATGTCATTCTGCCGCTGACCAAGCCCGGCATCATGATCGGCACGATCTTTGTCGTGACGTTGGTCATGGGCGATTTCATCACGGTGCGCTTCATGTCCGGATCGCAGCGCGCCAATGTCGGGCGGCTGATCTCGAACGATATCGGGCTGCTACAATACCCCTCTGCCGCCGCGACTGCCGTTGTCCTGCTGTGCACGGTCATGATCGTGATCGCGATCCTGCTGCGCTTTGTGAATATCCGCAAGGAACTGTAAACCGATGGAAAAACGCCCCCGCAGCTTTTATGTGCTCGCCGTTTTCTTTGGCCTTTTCGTCCTGTTCCTCTATGGGCCGATCCTGACCATCGGCATCCTGAGCTTTCAGGGCCCCAGGGGCGGGCTGACCTTTCCGATGAACGGGGTATCGACCCATTGGTTCCGTGACCTGTTTCAGGAACAGGCCGTTGGCGATATCTGGGGCGCGTTCCGCCGCAGTTTCGGGTTGGGGCTGATGGTGATGATCACCACCGTGATCGTCTCGGTGATGGCCGGGCTCGCCTTTCGCAAGCGGTTCTACGGATCGGGTCTGCTGTTTTATGCCGCGATCACCTCGCTGGTGATCCCGTCGATCCTGATCTCGCTGGGGGTCGGGCTGATCTTTAACCAGCTGGGGCTGAAGGTGCACTGGGCCACCAGCGGGTTCGGGGCGCAGCTGACATGGACCCTGCCCTTTGGTCTGTTGATCATGTTCGCGGTCTTCAACCGCTTTGACAAAAGCTATGAGGAGGCCGCGCGCGACCAAGGGGCCACCGCGTGGCAGACACTGCGCCATGTGGTTCTGCCGATCATCGCGCCTTCGCTGATCGGCGTCGCGCTCTTCGGCTTTACGCTAAGCTATGACGAATTCGCGCGCACGCTGCTGACGGCGGGCAGCTATAACACGCTGCCGCTTGAGATCTTTGGCATGACCACCAATGTGACCACCCCGGTGATCTATGCGCTGGGGACGCTGACGACGGCGTTTTCCTTTGTGATCATCGCCTCCTTTTTGTTGAGTGTCTGGATCATGGGGCGGCGCCGGTCGCGGTTGGGGTCGGATGCGGGTAAAGGCGTATGAAGATCGTCTATGTCAACCCCAATGCCACCGGAAGCATGACCCGCGCCATCGTCACGACCGCGCAGAAGGCGCTGCCGGAGGTCGAGGTGCTGGGTCTGACGAACAGCGGCGGGCCGGCTGCCATCGAGGGCCCCGCCGACGGGCGCGCCGCAGTGCCGGGTGTTCTGGATTGTGTCGCCCGGGCCGGCGGGTTGGACGCGGATGCGATTGTTATCGCCTGTTTTGATGACACGGGTCTGGCCGAGGCCCGCGCCGCCGCGGGTTGTCCGGTTCTGGGCATCGGGCAGGCGTCGTATTTTATGGCCGCGCTGCTTGGCCTGCGGTTTTCCGTGGTGACATCGGTCGCCGCCGCGATCCCGGTGATCGAAGACAACATCGAGAGCCAGGGATTTGCCGCGCGGAGCGCCTCGGTCCGGGCCAGCGGCCTGCCGGTGCTGGTGATCGACGAAGGGGCCCAGGGTACGATCGACCATCTGGCGCACGAAATCGAGACGGCCCGTGTGCAGGACGGTGCGGGCTGCGTCATTCTGGGCTGCGCGGGGATGACGGCGCTGAAACCCGAACTGGGGCAACGCGCGGCGATTCCGCTGATCGACGGTGTCGCCGCCTCGGCGGTTCTGGCCCGCGCGGCGGTGGCGGGCCTGCAGTCAGCGTCCTGACCGCGCCGCCTGCCTTACCGGCGGTCAGGCAGTCAGGCGGTCAGGCGCGGAAACCGGCGAGCCGGTGCAGTGAAGCCCCGGTCGGTCCGGCCGGTTTGTATTCGCTCCCCAAGGGGCCAACCCAGCCCGCGGCCTCGATCCGGGCAAACAGCTTTGGGTAGTTGACATAGCTGTGGTCCGGTGTGCCCCGGTCCGGAACCGAGCCGAACTGGATGTGCCCGATGATCGGAAGCAACCCCCCGAGCCGGGCGGCGACATCGCTCTCGATCCGGCCGGCATGGCAGCAGTCGAACATCCGCTTGATAACTGTCTCGGCGGCCTCTTCGATGATACGCCGCGCCTGTTCTGTGTCGCGCAGGAATATACCGGCGCGTAAAACCGGGTCAGCGGTTCGATGAAGATGGTGAGCCCCCGGGTCTCGCCAGTTCGGTCGCGGCGCGCAGGTTGCGGAGAAAGACCCGGTGAGCGTCCTGGCCCGCAGCGTTGCCGACCGTCACGTGGACCGCCCGCGCACCGATGGCGACGGCGCAATCGACCGCCTCGGCGATCGCCTCCAGCGCCTGCTGTTCGCGCCCCGGCACGGCGGCCATGCCGTTTTTTTGGGGCAACCGCGACGTCGCCGCGCTGCGAGTTGATCCCGAGCATCGGCAGACCGGCCTCGTCCAGCGCCGCCTTGACCTGTGCCGGCGGGACATCATAGGTCCAGTGGCATTCCACGGCGTCGAAACCGGCGGCGCCTGCGGCGCGGATGGCCTCGGGC
>JBFHMM010000264.1:0-4780 GCA_041594355.1 Paracoccaceae bacterium
CCCTCACCCGATTTGTGCAACAGAGCCAGGAAGATGTCGTAGGGATCCATGCCGTGTCCCGGGGTTCGACTACCACGAGCCGAGCAAAACACAATCTGGCCGGTGGATACAACCGGCCACAAGGGCTCGCCGGATCCGCGGGGCACGGCAAACAAATGCCTTGCATTTACCCGGCATCGCCCCCATGTACTCCTTGCTTACGTTTTTCTATTTCGACCACTGTCTCCCTCACACGGCGCTCAGTCCTTCGATCCAGACCGACGACGCCGGGTTGCCGCACCAACGCGGGCAACAAAAACCACAGGAGACCACGGATATGGCCACTGGCACCGTGAAATGGTTCAACGCAACTAAAGGCTTTGGCTTCATCGCACCCGATGGCGGCAGCAAGGACGTTTTTGTCCACATCAGCGCCGTCGAGCGCGCTGGACTGACCGGCCTGGCCGACAACCAGAAAGTGACCTTCGACATCGAAGCCGGTCGTGATGGCCGCGAAAGCGCGTCGAACATCGCTCTGGCCTGAGCGCCGGTATCCGGCACATAGACGCCGGATTGCAAAATCGAAAAGGACGGGTGCCCGGCATCCGTCTTTTTTTGGTCTGGGGGCCGGATCGGCACTGTACAAAACGGTAAATCCCGCGCCCGTGACCGGAACAAAACGGATGATCGCGGTGTCAGAGTTCGGCCACGACCGCGCCGCGCATTTCTCCGGTCAGCCGGGTGAAATCCTCGGATTGAACCTTATCCCGGACCTCGGCGATGGCCGCTTCAGCGGCATCACGGGTGGCCTCGTCCGGCCATTCGGTTATCGCTGCGCTGGTGCGGTCACTGGTCCGCACCACCGTGACCTTGGTGGCGCCCAATGCCTTGAGCGCGGGCAACCGCCGGTCGCGGATGCCGCGCAGCGCGATGTCGTAATCGGTGCCGTCCGAGATCTC
This sequence comes from Paracoccaceae bacterium, assembly GCA_041594355.1. Lineage (GTDB taxonomy): Bacteria > Pseudomonadota > Alphaproteobacteria > Rhodobacterales > Rhodobacteraceae > JAIUZI01. Next base: position 939 of record JBFHMM010000264.1, read on the forward strand.
CCAGGTGGTGATCGTCACATAGTGCATAGTCCCCTCCCTCAATCGCGTGATGAGGGGCTATGTTACCAGAAAATCGGGGAAAAAGCGACCGGTGCTAGTGGCGGACCCAATCGACGATCTGTGCCTCGCGCAGGGCGCCCGATTGCCGTTTGACCTCGCGCCCCTTGGCGAATGCGACCATCGTGGGGATCCCGCGGATGCCGTAAGTCTGTCCGGCGGCCTGATGATGCTCGGTGTTCAGTTTGACCAGCCGGGCCTGACCCTGCAGGGCGGCGGCGGCCTTGGAAAACTCCGGCGCCATCATCCGGCAAGGGCCGCACCAAGGTGCCCAAAAGTCCGCCACCAGCGGCAGTTCGTCGTTGCGGGCCGCCTTCGCCAGGATCTCGGCGTCAACCTCTAATGCTTTGCTGGACAACAGTTTTGCGCCGCAGGTTCCGCATTTTGCGGAGGCGTTCAGACGGTCCTCGGGCACCCGGTTCAGCTGTCCGCAGGTCAGACAGGTCAGTTTCTTTGCAGCGGCCATCGGGGCCTCCATCTCTGATATATTCAGGAAACCATATGGGATTGGCTGGTGTCTTGCACAACAGCCGGATCCTGGCAATTTGATGCCGGGGTCGATCAACTCGCCGTCAAATGCCATTGACCCGTGGGGCGAGCATGCCACACTGGATCACACCAAGAGACGAAAGGGCCCGAGCAAGACCATGATTACTCGTCGCAGTTTTCTCGCCACGTCTGTGGCGGCCGCCGCTACAACCGCAGGTCTGCCGCAGCAGATGCAAGCCAAAACGACGGAATTTGACCCGACGCCGCAATTTGTAAAGATCAAGAAAGAGTTCCTGCCGGGGCAGATGTTGATCCTGCCCAAATCCTACTACCTGTATTTTGTGACCGAACCGAAAATGGCGATCCGATACGGAGTCGGTGTCGGCAAGGCAGGTCTGGAGTTCAAGGGCACGGCGACCATCGACGTCAAAAAGGAATGGCCGACCTGGCGTCCGACCCAGGAAATGATCGAACGCGATCCCAGCACCTACTCCAAATTCATCAACAACGACTATGTGCAGCCGGGCGGGCCGGGTAACCCGCTGGGCGCGCGGGCGCTGTACCTGTTCCAGAACGGGGTTGATACCTACTTCCGCATTCACGGCACCACGCAGCCCGAAAGCATCGGCCAATCCTGGTCGAATGGCTGTATCCGGATGTTGAACGAACACGTGATGGACCTGTACGAGCGGGTGCCGATCGGCACGGTGGTGACCGTTCTGTAGGCATCGACACGGCAGCGCCTGTGTGGGCTGCCACATGGTGCCGCAGCGCGGCGATGCGCCATTTCATCCTTACCGGCATCTGCTAGGCTGCGTGTGGACGGAACTGGTTTTCAGATGTTGCGCGGCCAGGCTGGAGACGCGGGGCGATGTTTCATTTATTGTTTCTTGCCATCGCGTTGACCTTGGGGCCGGCACCGGCCTTTCAGCCGCCGCGCGAGGCAGAGGTAGCGCTGGTCAAGGCCCGGTTGAGACCTCTGCAGCATCTCTCCTTTGCGGCCCGGTACGAATACTGCGGTTATCTCGGTGTGCGGCCCGATGGCCAGCCTGGCTTCACCGAAATGCTGCGCGGCGGGCACCACGGCTGCACGCCCAAGATGCCGGCGGAAGGGCTGACGTTGCACGCCTCGCTGCATACCCACGGTGCCTATGATCCCTTTGTCCCCGCCGAATTCCCGACGGTGCGTGATATGGAGAGTGACCGGGCCGAGGGGGTAAACGGCTATATTTCGACGCCGGGCGGGCGGCTTTGGTACATCGACAGCCGCGCCATGATCGCGGTGCAACTGTGCGGGCGGGGCTGTCTGCCGCAGGACCCGAACTTTCACGCCGGCGACGACGGAGAGATTGCCGAGCGCTATACGATCCGGGCGCTCAGGGCGCTGGAAGCGGTCGACTGAACCAGCTCTGGTCCACGGCAAGGCTCCACCGATCAGACAGGGTCCGTAAGATTTTGCTTGCGTCAAACCATAACCCATTTCACAAAAATGGGGCGACGTTACGCTATCGACCACACTGCTCCTCTCTACGGCTCAGTTCTCGATCTTGCACTGACTTTGCCGACCTGCCGCATTTCGCGGGCAGCCAAAATAGGAGAAATGACGATGGCCAATGGTACCGTCAAATGGTTCAACACCACAAAGGGGTACGGATTTATCGCGCCCGAAACCGGCGGGCGGGACGTGTTCGTGCACATCTCGGCCGTGGAGCGTTCGGGCCTTACCGGGCTTGCCGATAACCAGAAAGTGACCTTTGACGTCGAAGCGGGCCGCGATGGCCGCGAGGCGGCGGTCAACATCGCCCTGGCCTGATTCGGCGCCGGCCGGTTTGCCGGCCACCTGACTTCATGCGAATTCCGGACGGGCGCTCCATCGCGGGCGCCCGTTTCGCTTTCCGGCCCCCGGCCCCTTTGATCTCTGCGGAAAATACTCCGGGGGTGACGGTCTCAGGCCGAGGGCAGAGCCCCTTCCCGGCAATATCCGTGCTCCGGCCTCAGCTTGGTTGCGCCAGCGCGATCAGTTCCAGCACCCGTGGGCCCAGCGTTTCGACAATGCGGCGGACGCCCTCTGCGTTCGGGTGGATGCCATCCGCCTGCATGTATCGCGCCGCTGCCGCAGGATCGTTTTCCGCCTGCAGCCCGGCAAAGAAGTTGTCGACAAGAAGGGCGTCATAGGCCGTGGCCAGTTCCGGGTAGATGGCGTCAAACGCGGCCTTGTAGTCGCGGCCGTAATTTCCGGGCGCCTGCATCCCGATCAGCAGCACCGCGACACCGGCGTCCTGAGCGACCTTCAGGATGGTCTCAAGATTGCCGCGCGCCACTGCCGGTTCTATCCCGCGCAACAGATCGTTGCCGCCCAGTGCCACGATCATTGCGTCCACGTCAGGGGTCAGGGTCCAGCCGACCCGCGCGGCGCCGCCCGCCGTGGTGTCACCGGATACGCCTGCGTTGATCAGAGCCACCTCGGCACCATTCGCGCGCAGCCAGCGGTCCAGCTGCGGTACGAAGCCTTCGCCCTGTGGCAACCCGTAGCCCTGGGTCAGGCTGTCGCCCAGCGCGGCCACCGTCACCTGGCCCGCCGAGGCGGCAAATCCGGCCAGAACCAAAAGAAAACTCAGGAAAAACTTGCGCATCTCGTCTAACACTCCATATCGGACAGAACACGCCGGCCAAGGACACCAACCCATGACAAACCCGATCCTGTCCCTTCAAGATGCCGCTTTGTCACTGGATGGCAATGCCGGACGGGTCGATATTCTGCATGGGATTACTCTGGATGTCGCCGCGGGAGAGACTCTGGGCCTTGTCGGGCCGTCCGGATCCGGAAAATCTTCGCTGTTGATGCTGATGGGCGGGCTGGAGCAGGCCACCGGCGGGACGATCACCGCGCTGGGTCGCGATCTGACCGCGATGGACGAGGACGCGCTGGCGCGGTTCCGGCGCGACCACATGGGCGTAGTGTTCCAGTCGTTCCACCTGATCCCGACGATGACGGCGCTGGAGAACGTCGCAACGCCGCTGGAGCTGGCCGGTGAGGCGGATGCCTTTGCCCGTGCCGAGGCCGAACTGGAGGCGGTAGGACTGGCGCATCGTGCCGGGCATTACCCCTCGCAGATGTCGGGCGGTGAACAGCAGCGGGTTGCACTGGCGCGGGCCTCGGCGCCCCGACCGGACATCCTGTTGGCGGACGAGCCCACCGGCAACCTGGACGCCAGCAACGGCGACGCGATTATCGACCTGCTTTTCGGCCTGCGGGACCGGCACGGGGCAACGCTGGTTCTGGTCACCCATTCGCA
>JBFHMM010000265.1:0-4758 GCA_041594355.1 Paracoccaceae bacterium
CCATGCGCGAGGCGATTCGGATACTGGCGAAGGAGGGCTTGGTGATTTTGCGTCCGTCGCGCAGCCCGCTGGTGGCCAAGCCGGTGTTTCACGAGATCGCCGATCAGGTCGCGGTGTTGCTGGCGCTTGAGAAACTCTCGGCTGAATTGGCCTGTGAGCGGGCGACGGTCGAGGAGATCGCCGCGCTCTGGGCGATCAATGACCAGATGGCCACGCTGTATTACACGGCGGATGCGCTGGACCTTTTCGAAATCGACATGTCATTTCACACAGCGATCGCGGCGGCCTCGCACAACGCGGCGCTGGCCGAGACCCATCGCGCCTATCTCGCGCGGCTGTGGCGCGCGCGCTACCTGTCGGCCAGCCAGAGGCGCAACCGCGAGCGGGTGATCCGGCAGCATTCCGATATTCTCAAGGCGCTGGAGGCCCGCGACGCCGCCGCCGTCAGCGCGGCCATCGACCGGCACCTCGGCAACCTGGCGGAGGACATCCGACCGGTGATCGAGCAAGAGACCCAGACCAATGAAAACAGCAAAATCGCAGGAGATATCGAATGAAATTGCTCAGGTACGGCCCGCAGGGACAAGAGAAACCGGGGCTTCTGGATGCCGACGGCGCCGTGCGTGACCTGTCCGGCGCGGTGCCGGATTTTGCCGGGGCCGGTGTGTCGCTGGCGGCGCTGGACCTTATCCGCGCGCTGGATGTCGCCGCGCTGCCGTTGGTGGCCGAACCAGGCCGGGTCGGCAGTTGCCTGGGATGGGTGCCGAATTTCTTCTGCGTGGGCCTGAACTATTCCAAGCATGCCGCCGAGACCGGCGCCACGCCGCCCGCCGAACCGATCCTGTTTTCCAAGGCGACCTCGTCGCTGTCGGGGCCGAACGACCCGGTGCAGATCCCCCGCGATTCGGTAAAGACCGATTGGGAAGTCGAACTGGGCGTGGTGATCGGTTGCGACACGCTCTACGTCTCGGAGGCCGATGCGCTGAACCACGTCGCTGGGTATTGCGTCATCAACGACGTGTCCGAACGGGCGTTTCAGGCGGAAATGGGCGGCCAGTGGATCAAGGGCAAATCGGCCCCCACCTTTGGCCCGACCGGTCCCTGGCTGGTGACCGCGGACGAGGTGCCGGACCCGCAGGCGCTGGACCTCAGCCTGGTTCTGAATGGCGAAACCGTGCAGAATTCGAACACCAACGACATGATTTTTTCGGTGGCTGAAATCGTGTCCTACATGAGCCGTTTCATGAAGTTGCAGGCAGGCGACGTCATTGCCACGGGCACGCCTTCGGGCGTGGGGCTGGGCATGACACCGCAGCGGTTCCTGAATCCCGGCGACGTGATGGAAGTCACCGTCCAGGGGTTGGGCAGCCAGCGGCAAGAGGTGATCGCGCCGGCCTGATACCGGTTGCGCCATTGCGCGGGCGGGGCCTCTGCCCGTGCGCCCGCCGCCCAGGTTGCGGGCGGCGGCGATTAACTTTTTAAAAATGAGTGCCTTGTGTGAATTGGATCCTTGGCGGCCTATCGGGCGGGGGATAGATTGATCCTGCTATCATTATCGCTGACCATATTTTGATTAGTTGGGATCGCTGTGACAGTTCGGGAACAAAGACACCTGGCAGCCATTTTCGTGCTGGATGTGTATGGCTTCAGCCGACTGATGGCCGCGGACGAATACGGCACTCTGGCCCGTGTCCTGAAACAGCAGCGCGACATTATCCAGCCGCTGATCGCCAGCCATGCCGGGCGTGTGGTCAAGCTGATGGGCGACGGTGTGCTGGCCGAGTTTCCCAGCGTAACGGCCGCGGTGCAGAGCGCCGTGGAAATCCAGAAATCGGTGGCCCGGCAGGCCGAGGAAGCGAGCGCAGAGGGCGACCCGCTGCTGGTGCGAATCGGCATCAACCTGGGCGAGGTGATCGCCGATGGCACCGACATCTACGGCGAGGGCGTCAACATCGCGGCGCGGATTGAGGCGCTGGCGCAGCCCGGCGGCATCGCGCTGAGCGGGGCGGCCCATGCGCAGCTCAAGCTTCACCCGCCGCTGGCCTTCGAGGACATGGGGCCGCACCAGGTTAAGAACCTCCCCGAGCCGGTGCAGGTGTTCCACCTGGGCGCCGATCTGGCGGTGGCCACACCCCGGCCCGTCGGCGCGCCTGCCGACGCCAGACGCAAGCGGGGTGTGCGGGCGACGCTTATGGCGGGCTGCGTGGGGGCAATTCTGGCGGGCGGCGGATGGATGCTGTTCGGGCAGACATTCTGGCCCGGCGCGGCGGTGGCCGACCCGATCGCCAGCTTTGATCCGGACAAGCCGTCGGTGGTGGTGCTGCCGTTTGACGATCTGACCGCGCAGAGCGACCAGAAGTACTTCTCGGACGGGATCACCGACAACCTGATCACCGATCTCAGCCGGGTCGGCAGCCTGCTGGTGATCGCCCGCCACACCAGCTTTGCCTATCAGGACAAGAATGCGGATCTGGGCGCCGTGGCGCGGGATCTGGGGGTCAAATACGTGGTGACCGGATCGGTCCAGCGGGACAGCGGGCGGGTGCGGATCAACGCGCGGGTGACAGAGGCGGACAGCGGGGTGCAGCTGTGGGCCGACCGGTTCGACCGCGACGCCAGCGACCTGTTCGCGTTGCAGGACGAGGTGACCTCGGTCGTGGTCCGCGCGCTGCAGGTCGAGCTGACGCAGGAGGAAGAGCGGCTGCTGGCGCTGCAGGACACCGACAACGTCGAGGCCTATGACCATTATCTCAAGGCCCGCAGCCTGACCCTGGCTTCGACCGAAACCGATCAGGTGCTACGCACGCGCACCGATGGCGTCAGTGCCGCCGATACCGCCGCCACCGCGCAGGCGCTCGATCAGGCGCTGAGCCTGGATCCCGATTTCACCCGTGCGCAGGCGCTGATGCAGGTGCAGAGCTTTGATCTGACCAGCGCATCGCTGCTGGGTACGCCCGAGGCAATCCGGGCCGCCGATGCAAAGGCGCGCGATGCACTGGATCAGGGCGATATCCTGCCCAAGCTGTACAGCATCCACGCAATGGGGCTGGTGTTCGAAGGCAAGTACCGCAAGGCGGTGCAGAACGCACGGCAATCGGTGATCGTGGATCCGAACTATGCCTACGGCTTTGCCACGCTGGGCTGGGTGCTGCAGTTTGCCGGACAGTCCGAGGACGCGCTGCGGGCGCTACAGATCGCCCGACGGCTGGATCCGCACTGGCCAGCGCTGTACGCGGCGGTGATGGCCGAGGTGCAGTTTTCGCTGGGCGACAATGCGGCGGCCGTCCAGGCTGCCGAGACCGCGCTGGCAGGCGACCCGAGGAACCAGCGCGCGCGGCTCTATCGCGCGGCGGCGCTGGCTAACCTGGGCCGGTTCGACGAAGCCACCGCCGGTATCGCGGACGTTCTGGAAGCGGAGTTGAGCTTTGGCCTGGGCGACGTGCCGTCCGTGGCCCCCTATCAGTCGGCCGAGACGCTGAACCGGCTGATCAGCGCGCTGCGGCTTGCCGGTTTGCCCGACGACGGGGCGTCTTCCGGTTGACCGGTTGACCGGTGGGCGTTTTGTGATCACATTCGTCGCATGATCATCGCGCAACGCCCAACCGAGGCCGCTCCTGCGGCCCACGACCGTGTCTACCGGACCCTGCGGACCCGGATCATGCATGGCGAGATCGCCCCCGGCGCGGCGCTGACGCTGCGCGGGATCGGCAAGGAATTTGACGTCTCGATGACCCCGGCGCGCGAGGCGGTGCGGCGATTGGTGGCCGAGGGCGCGCTGTTTCTGTCCAGTTCGGGCCGGGTGTCGACGCCCGAGCTGACCCATGACCGGATCGAGGAGCTGGCGGCGCTGCGGGCGCTGCTGGAGGTCGAACTGGCCAGCCGGGCGCTGCCGCGGGCCCATATCGCCCTGATCGAGCGATTGCAGACGATCAACGGGACCATCGCCGACCGGATCGCCCGGCGCGATGCGGTGGGCTATATCCGCTCGAACCTCGAATTCCACCGGACCCTGTATCTGCGGGCGCAGGCGCCGGCGATGCTGGCGATGGCGGAAACCGTCTGGCTGCAGCTGGGCCCGACGATGCGGGCGCTCTATGGACGCTTGCAGCGCACCGAGCCGCCGCATTACCACAAGCTGATCATCGCTGCGCTGAAGGCGGGCGACGAGCCGGGCCTGCGGCTGGCGGTGCGGTCGGACGTGACGCAGGGGCTGCGGATGCTGGTGCGCTGACAGCGGGCCGGGGGCGGCACCGCGTGGCGCGGGACACCGGTGTTTCAGATCAGAAAGGCGCGGCATCGGCGCATTCCGATTGCACCCCGGCGACGATGGGTCTTATCGTGGCGATGCAATTTGGGAGGATTGAGAATGAGTGATTTCACACGTCGCGGTGCGTTGGGTCTGGCCGGGGGCGCGGCCGTGCTGCCGATGCTGGGCACACCGGCGTTGGCCAATACCAAGCTGACCGTCGGTGCGCTGCGCTTTACCAGCCATGCCGCCAGCTTCGTCGCCTTTGAACGCGGGTATTTCACGGATGAAGGGTTGGACGTCGAGTTCAAGTTCTTTCAAGCGGCGCAACCGATGGCGGTGGCCATTGCCAGCGGGGACGCGGATTACGCGGTGACGGCGATTTCCGGCGGGCTGGTCAGCCTGGCGGAAAAGGGCGCGACCAAGGTGATCGGCGGCGCTCTGAGCGAGGAGCCGGGTATCGACGGCCAGTTGATCCTGGCCTCGAACGCGGCCTATGAGGCCGGGCTGAC
>JBFHMM010000266.1:0-4738 GCA_041594355.1 Paracoccaceae bacterium
CAGCGCCTGCCGGGTTTCACCCGTGTCGTGGACCCGCAGGATATGTACCCCCTGCGCGGCGGCGTGCAAAGCCACCGCGACCGAACCCGGCATTCGGTCGCTCATCGGGTTATCGGCCCCGGCGATGGTGCCGATGAACCGCTTCCGCGACGCGCCCAGCAGCACCGGCGCGCCCAGCCCGTGAAACAGCGACAGCCCGCGCAGCAGTTCCAGGTTGTGTTCCAGCGTCTTGCCGAACCCGATGCCGGGATCGGTGACGATCCGGTCAAAGGCGATACCGGCCCGGTCGGCGGCCTCAAGGCGCTCGGCAAGGTGGTCGTAGACCTCGTGCAGGACGTTGTCGTAGATGGCATGCGCCTGCATCGTCTCGGGGTTGGCCACCGAATGCATCAGGCAGACCGGCACGCCGCGTTCGGCCAGGAGCGGCGCCATGTCCGCGTCCCAGCGCAGCGCGGTGACGTCGTTGACCATATCGGCACCGGCATCCAGCGCCGCCTCGGCCACAGCGGCCTTGCGGGTGTCGATGCTGATCGGCGTGGTGATGCCCTCGGCCCGGATCGCCCGGATCACCGGCAGCACGCGAGCGGCTTCGACCGGCACCGGAATCTCAACCGCGCCGGGGCGGGTGGATTCGCCGCCGATGTCGAGGATATCGATATGTTCCGACATCGCGCGGGCGTGGGCCACGGCGCGGTTCAGGGTCGAATATTCGCCGCCGTCGGAAAAGCTGTCGGGGGTGACATTGAGGATGCCCATCAGCCGGGGCCGGTCCAGCGTCAGGCCGCAGATTTCGGGGCGCGGATCCGAGAGCCGGGCGCGCAGTTCCGGCGTGACCTCGCGGCTGCGGCTGCAGTCGGTGTGGCCACGACCGTCGGTGATGTTGATCTCGTCCCACCAGACATGGGTGCTGCCGGCCATCGGCGCGGCGGCGCTGTCGGCGCTCCGGTGGATCTGGGCGATCGGCTGGGGGTAATGGCTCAAATCTCGGCCTCCATGGCGACGGCACGCAGCGGCACGCCGGGGTTGTCGGGCAGATCGGCGCCGATCACCAGCATCTCATCCGCCGCGAAAGTGGCCGCGAACCAGGCCGCCAGCGCCACCGAGTCCGAGGGCTGCGCCGAGGGGCCGTCGACCGCGTCGAGCACGATCTTGGAGGGCGCCCAGACGCTGATCTGGCCGTTGCGCATGGCCCAGTCCAGTTCGGTCCGGGTCGACACCACCACGCAGCGCGGATCGCGCGATGCCAGCACCCAGGCGTTCTGTTCGATGGCCAGCAGGTCGATCCGGCGCTGTGTCATCTTGTGACCGGTCTGCGGCGCGGTGCCGTCGGGCGCGCCGACGCAGAGGATCACCGGGCGCTTGCCCGCCTCGAGCTGGTCCAGCCAGGCGGCCAGATACGGCGCGGCCACGGCGGCATTGGACAGGTAAACCAGCCGCGGATGCGGGCGGTCGTCGTCCAGCGTCTCGGGATGTACATGGTCGCGGCCGCGCACGATCTCGACCCCGAGCGCCCCCGGCCCCCGGTCCAGTTTCTCGATCCGGACAAAGGCGCGGACCGCCTGCGGTTCCAGCAGGATGCGTTCGGCGATGCGTTCGGCCAGAGTTTCCAGCAGATTCAACCGCTCGGCCGCCAGTTCGTGGGCGATCGCCTCGGTCACCTTGTCGTAGGATAGGATACGGTCGACATCGTCGTCGATGGGCGCGGTGACGGGCTGAACCTCGACCACCACGTTGAAACAGATCCGCTGGGTGGTGCCGCGTTCGGCCTGAAAGGCGCCGATCTCAACCTCGACCACGTGGTCGCGCAGCGAGATCCGGTCCAGCGGGCCGCGCCGCGCGGTGGCGGCTGCCCGTTCGGAAGGGTGCGCAAAGGCAAGACGGATTTCAGAACTCATGGCAGCGGGCCCGTGTCGTGATTGCGTTCGGCCCGTTCTGGACCGTGAACGCCGTTCTAACAGGCCCGCAGAGGCCGTGCCAACACCCGAAAGCGGCGTCGCGCGGGGTTTTGCCCGCACGTTGTGCCGCCGACGGCCTACAGCGTCCGGCCTTTTACCCGACTCATATCGTGACACAAATATCCCGAGAACGCCGAAGGCGTGGCAGGGTGTTCGTGTCTCAGGTTCAAGGCCGGTCGCTTTAGTCGTTTGACGCAGTGCGATGGTTCGGACGGTAGAACAGGTGCACACCGATGCGCGCGGTCTGGGTGAACTTGCGCGCCCAGCGCGGGCTGACCGCGACGGTGTGGTAGTAGGTCGCGCCATTGGTCAGATCGCCCGAAGTCCCGTCCAGTATGGTGCGGGCCACCTTGGCCACGCGTTCATAGGCGCGCGGTTCGGCGATGACTTCCTTGCGGCCATCGCAGGTATAGGTGAACTGGCACTGGTATTTCTTGCCGGTGCCCTGGCGGATCACGTCGCAGATGGTATCGGGGAACCGCGAACTCCTGGCCCGGTTCACGATCACCTCGGCCACCGCGAACTGGCCCTTGACGGTTTCGCCGCGGGCCTCGAAATACAGCGCCTCGGACAGGCATTTCCAGTTTTCGCCGCCTGTTGCCTTTGGCTGCGCATCGAGCCAGGCAAAGCTGTAGCTCATCGGTGCCTCGGGCGTGCGGATCTTGCCACGCGGCTGGGTCGCGGTCAGCAGGGACTTCAGCTGCCGTCCCGGTAACCTCTCAAGCGTGGATTTTTCGCGTTTGAACAGGTCCTGCAGACCCGTCTCAGAGACAGCGGCGACCGGCATGAGAACAGCCGAAATCAACGCAGCAGCAGCAAGAATTCGTTTCATTACAACCTCGACAACAATGGTACACGTCGGTCCCTCCCCCAAGAGACGCTCGACGCCCCTTAAACGAGCTTCGCGCAAACGACAAGTTTTCTCGAAAATGCAAGCGAATAATTGACATTTTCTTGCCGATTGGCCGGATTAATTGCGGCGCGGACGCCACAACATCTTGAACCACGACCGTTTGGTTTCGCCCAATTTGCTGGAAATGGCCAATTGTGCCGCCGCTAGCCGCGCCACCGGTACCCGAAACGGCGAACAGGACATGTAATCGAACCCCGCCTCGCGGCAAAAGGCGATCGATTCGGGGTTTCCGCCATGTTCGCCACAGACCGAAATGGTGATGCCGGGGTTGCCGGTGCGGCCCCGTTCGGCGCCCAGTTTCAGCAATTCACCGACCCCTTCGGTGTCCAGAACGTGGAATGGATCCTCGGGAAAAACACCCTGTTGCACATAGTCCGACATGAACCGCCCGGCATCGTCACGCGACAGGCCATAGGTCATCTGGGTCAGGTCGTTGGTGCCAAAGCTCAGAAAGGCGGTATGTGGCGCGATTTCCGCCGCCCGCAGGGCAGCGCGCGGGGTTTCCACCATCACACCCAGCCGATAGTCGAAATCCTGCCCCCGCTCCAGCCGAACCGCCGCCGCGACCGCGTCGATGCGCGCCTTGACCAGTTCCACCTCGCGCTTGGCGCTGACCAGCGGGATCATGATCTCGGGCACCACCGGGGCGCCGTCTTTGCTGGCCTCCAGCGTCGCCTCGAAAATCGCGCGGGCCTGCATGTCGTAGATCTCGGGCAGGGTCACCCCCAGCCGCACGCCGCGCAACCCCAGCATAGGGTTGTATTCCACCATCGCCTCGACCCGTCGGGTCACGTCGCTGATTGGAATGTCCAGCGCCTCGGCCAGTTCACGCTGACCCTGGCGGGTGGCGGGCAGGAATTCGTGCAGCGGCGGATCAAACAGACGGATACAGACCGGCTGCCCCTCCATGATGCGAAAGAGCTGGATAAAGTCCTTGCGCTGCATCGGCAACAGCCGCGCCAGCACCGCCGCCCGGCCCGCGCTGGTTTCGGCAAAAATCATCTCGCGCATCACGGTAAGCCGACCGGGATCAAAGAACATGTGCTCGGTCCGGCACAAGCCGATACCCTGCGCGTCAAAGTTGCGCGCGGTCTGGGCGTCGGCCGGGGTGTCGGCATTGGCGCGGATGCCTATATCGCGGTCCGCATCGGCCCAGGCCATCAGCTCTTGAAAAGCGTCGTCCAGTGCCGCCTCCAGCATCTCAGGCTCGCCGGCCAGAATTTGTCCGGAACTGCCGTCGATGGTGATCACGTCGCCCTCGGTCAAAACCCGGCCATCGGGCGCCGTCAGCGTCTTGGCGCGGGTCTGGAACCGCATCGTCGAGGCGCCAACGATACAGGGCAGGCCCATACCGCGCCCGATCACAGCGGCATGGCTGGTCATGCCGCCCTTTTCGGTCAGTACGGCCACGGCCGCATGCATGCCCCGGATATCCTCGGGGGACGTTTCGCGGCGCACCAGGATGCAGGGTTCGCGCCGCGCCGCGCTGGCCTGCGCCTCGGTCGCGGTAAAGACCACCCGCCCGGTGGCCGCACCGGGGCTGGCACCGATGCCGGTGGCCAGTACGTCGCGCTTGGCGTCCGGCGCCACCTGACGGTGCAAGAGTTCGTTCAGCGAATGCGGGTCGATCCGCATCACCGCCTCCTGTTTCGAGATGATGCCGTCCTGCGCCAGCCGAACCGCGATGCGCAGCGCCGCACGCGGGCTGCGCGGCACCCGTACCCCGTCGAGGATATGCACGTCGCCGTTCTGGATCACGAATTCGACCTGCATCTCCTCGCGCAGCTTCTCGCGCATCACCGCCGCGATCGCCCTGAGCGACGCAAAAGCCTCCGGAGCGACATCCTCCAGCGACGGTCCCCGCTCGTCG
>JBFHMM010000267.1:0-4675 GCA_041594355.1 Paracoccaceae bacterium
CCTCGGCGAGCGCATGGAGGCCAAGGGGATCGGCCATCAGGTGTTGTCGCCGATGCCGGAACTTTTGTCTTATTGGTTCGGCGCCGACGATGCAGAGGCGATCTGCGACTGCGTCAATACCTTTCTCGCAGATATGGTCGCCACCTATCCGAAGCGGTTTTCAGCTTTCGGGATGGTGCCGCTGCAAACACCGGAAAAGGCCGCTCACAGCCTGAGCGGGTTGCGGGACATGGGGCTGACAGGGATCGAGATCGGCACGCATGTTCAGGGTACGCCCCTGGGCGATCCGTCGCTTGCCCCGGTCTTTGCCGAAGCCGAACGGCTGAACATGACGGTTATGGTTCATGCGCTGCATCCGGCCGGGGTCGAGCGGATCGGCGATGTACCGGCAATGGCCGCAATTGCGGCGTTTCCGCTTGAGACAGCTCTCGCCGCCACGTCGCTGATGACAGGCGGGGTCCTGGAAAATCACCCCAATCTTCGCATTGTCCTGTCGCATGGCGGCGGTGCATTGCCCGCCATCCTGCCCCGGCTGGATCATGCGTACCGCTTGGGAATGCCGATCCGGAACAGCATGTCCGTGCCGCCCAACAAACTGGCGCGCCGGTTCTATTTTGACAGCATCGTTTACGACGATGTCGCCTTGCAGTTTCTGGAAACAACCATCGGACACGACAGGATACTGGCCGGTACCGACTATCCATTTCTGATCATGGAAAACGATCCTGTAGGGTTCGTCCGGCGCGCACTGTCTGAAACTGCCGCCGATACCATCCTGTACGAGTCGCCGACCGTTTTGCTCGGGTTGCGGCAAACCGCATCCGATCCATCACAAACCCAAAAATCGAGGGACGTATGAAATTGGATAATAACCTGGCAGTCGCGGCCGAAGCATTGTGGCAAGCAGAGAAGAAAGCAACGCCGTGCGCTCCGATCCAAGAACATCTCAAGGACGACGGTCTTGATGCCGCATATGCCGTGCAGCAGGCCAATATCGAACGGCGTCTGGCCGGGGGCAGCCGGTTGATCGGGCATAAGATCGGACTGACCGCCAAGGCCGTTCAGGCTCAGATGGGCGTGGATCAGCCGGACTACGGCACCTTGCTGTCGGACATGATTGTCGGCGATGGGGGTATCATTTCATCGGACCGCGTGCTGCAACCAAAGATCGAGGCGGAGATCGCGTTTATTCTGGGCGACGATCTGGATATTGCCCAGCCGAATGCTGCGGATGTTTTGCGCGCAACCGTCTTTATTGCCCCGGCAATAGAGATCGTGGACAGCCGCATAGCCGATTGGAACATCACCCTGCTCGATACGATCGCCGACAATGCCTCGTCCGGTTTGTTGGTCCTGGGCGCGCCGGTCATCTCGCCCCTGGGCTTCGATTTTTCCAACTGCGCAATGGAGATGACCCTGAACGGGCAGACCGTTTCCGCCGGAACCGGTGCGGCCTGCATGGGCAGCCCTGTCAACGCCGTCGCATGGTTGGCTGAAAAGATGCGTACAAACGGAACGCCCCTCAGGGCGGGGCAGATCATCCTGTCCGGAGCGTTGGGGCCAATGGCTCCGGTCACGGGCAAAGCAGTGGTTCAGGCCTCGATTGGCGGCCTGGGCCATGTCAGCGTTTCATTCACGGAGTGATAGAATGTCAAAAGTAAAGGCGGCCATAATCGGCACCGGCAATATCGGCACCGATCTCATGATCAAGCTGATGCGGAACAGCGACCTGTTGGAACTGGCTGCATTTGTCGGCATTGACCCTGCCTCGGACGGGTTGAAGCGGGCTGAAAAGCTGGGCGTTCCGGTGACGGCCAAGGGTATCGACGGATTGCGGCAGATGCCCGGCTATGGCGACATTGCTGTGGTGTTCGACGCGACGTCCGCCAAGGCCCACGCCCGGCACAGCGAGTTGCTGACAGCCGATGGCAAGCGGGTCGTCGATCTGACGCCTGCTGCCATCGGGCCCTATGTGGTGCCGACGGTCAACATTTCCGCCCATTTGGACGCGGCCAACGTCAACATGGTTACCTGCGGCGGCCAGGCCACCATTCCGATCGTGGCCGCGGTTTCCCGGGTGGCCCCGGTGCGCTATGCAGAAATTGTCGCCTCGATCTCTTCGAGGTCGGCCGGACCGGGAACGCGCGCGAATATCGACGAATTTACCGAGACCACCTCGCGCGCCATTTGTGAGGTCGGGGGCGCCGAGGAAGGCAAGGCAATCATTATCCTCAATCCAGCAGAGCCGCCTTTGGTGATGCGAGACACGGTGTACTGCCTGGCCCGGACAGATGACGCGGAGGCCATTCGCGCATCGGTCGAGGATATGGTCGAATCCGTGCGGGCTTATGTCCCTGGATACCGTCTCAAACAGGAAGTTCAGTTCGAAAGGATTGGACCGAACGCGGCGGCCGGTCTACCCGGCGGCCCTGCCGAAGGCGGGCTGAAGGTTTCGGTGTTTCTCGAAGTAGAGGGTGCCGGACACTACCTGCCGAAATACGCCGGAAATCTGGACATCATGACGTCGGCGGCGCTTGCAACCGGCGAACAGATCGTACGCACGAAAGAAAAGGCCGCGCAATGACCAAGAACCTCTATATCCAAGACGTGACACTGCGCGACGGGATGCATGCGGTGCGCCATCAATTCACTGTCGATCAGGTGCAGGATATCGCCGCTGCGCTGGACGCCGCCGGCGTTGATGCGATCGAAGTAAGCCACGGCGACGGATTGAACGGGACAAGTTTCAACTATGGTTTCGGGCGCCACCGCGATCTGGATTGGATCGCCGCCGCAGCCGACGCGGTAAAGACCGCCAAACTGACCACGCTTCTGGTTCCGGGCATCGGCACAATCGCCGACCTCAAAGAGGCATACGCCGCCGGTGTCCGGTCGGTTCGCGTGGCCACCCATTGCACAGAGGCAGACATCGCCAGACAGCATATCGGCACCGCGCGCGACATTGGTATGGATGTGTCGGGCTTTTTGATGATGGCCCACATGAACGAACCCGACGCCCTGGCCGAACAGGCCCTGCTTATGGAAAGTTACGGTGCACATTGCGTATATGTGACCGATAGCGCCGGTGCGTTGACCGTCAGTTCCGCGCGGGCGCGGGCGCGGGCTTTGCGTCAGGCGCTAAAGCCGGAAACCCAGGTCGGCATCCATGCGCATCACAACCTCACGCTTGGTGTTGCGATTTCAGTCGCCGCCGTCGAAGAGGGGGCTTATCGCGTCGACGGATCCTTGACGGGCCTGGGCGCGGGGGCCGGAAATGCGCCTCTCGAAGCTCTGATAGCGGTTCTTGAAAGGGAAGGCTACGATACGGGCACCAACCTCAACGCACTGATGGACGCGGCAGACGATCTGGTCCGCCCACTACAGGAGCGCCCGGTCCGGGTCGACCGTGAAACGCTTTCTCTGGGCTATAGCGGTGTCTATTCGAGCTTTCTTTTGCACGCGGAACGCGCGGCCGCGCAATATGGCATAGATGCCCGCACTATTCTGAACGAGCTGGGCAAACGCCGCATGGTCGGCGGGCAGGAAGACATGATTGTTGATGTCGCACTGGACCTGGCAAACGGCAGTAACGCAACAGAGCAACAAGGGAATAAACAATGACCAATCCTGAAATCGGCAAGACAATCGAGGCCGCAGGGCGGAAGACCAACTATCTTGAGGAGGGGACTGGCCCCGCAGTTTTGTTGCTTCATGGATCCGGCCCGGGCGTGACCGGCTATGCCAACTGGCGGCTCACAGTTCCCGATCTGGCCACTGATTTCCGGGTTCTGGCGCCGGATGCAATGGGGTTCGGCTATACCGAGCGGCACGAGAACGAGACTTACTCGCTGGACGGCTGGGTCGAACATACAATCGCATTTATGGACGCAACGGGTGTCGAAAAGGCCCATTTCGTCGGTAACTCCTTCGGCGGCGGGCTCACGCTGGCTATTGCCAGCCGGTATCCCGACCGGGTCGACCGGATGGTTCTGATGGGATCGGCGGGTCTTGATTTTGGTCTGACAGAGGGACTGGACACCGTCTGGGGCTATGAGCCCAGCCTGGAAAACATGCGCAAGATCATGATGGAATGCTTTGCATATGACAGAAGCCTCATCACCGAGGATCTGATAAAATCGCGTTACGACGCCAGCAAACGCCCCGGCTATCAGGAAAGTTTCTCGGCCATGTTCCCGGCACCGCGCGGCCGCCATGTCACTGCGCTTTCTACGCCCGAAGACAAGATTGCCGCGCTTCCCCATCGCGCGCTGATTGTGCACGGACGTGAGGATACTGTTATCCCCCTGGAGTCCTCTCATCGCCTTCACCAATTGCTGAAACGCTCGGAACTGCACACGTTCGGCGAATGCGGCCACTGGACGCAAATCGAAAAGAAGGACCGGTTCAACAGCCTGATCAAGGACTTCTTTCTGGCATAAGGATGACTTGGTGGGATGAATTGCCCGCCCTGCAACTCGCTTCTACCGCCATGGGTATAAACTGGCCCCCATTTCGACCCGATACCTTGGGTCGAAGTGGTCCCAGAGGTAAGCGGCGTCTACGGCCCACCGGAGTTCAGCTCGACGGCTTGAAGTTCCAGGGTAGCAACTCGTCGATCCGGTTCGCGGGATGCCCTGCCGCGATCGCCTGGAGAGTCGCCTTGAGATAGGCAAAG
>JBFHMM010000268.1:0-4675 GCA_041594355.1 Paracoccaceae bacterium
AGGTGAGAGGCTGGACAACGACCCAAGCGGGGCTCGTTACGGCTGCTTCCTTCCGGACCTGACCGGGTTGGCGAGGCGCCTGCCCGCGCCAACCTCTCGACGTCGATATAGGTGCCGCAGGCGGAAATGGCAAGCGGTGTGCAATGGCAGTTGCCGCGCGACGGTTCATCACCGGTCCAGGGGGACCAGCAGGCGGAGAAACCCGTTGGCATCGACCCCGTCGGTGGTGACGCCGCGGCCCGAAAGCTCGGCCAGGTGGGCGGTGGCGGCCGGGCCGGTCAGAGCAATGACGCGGGCGTCGGCAACCGGCGCGAACCGCCAGGCCGGAGGTGCTGCGTCCAGTGGATCGGCCGTGCTTTCGCCCGCCAGGTAGCGGCCCAGCGTTTCGCGCAGGGGCAGTCGCGGAATCGAGATATGTTCGGCACCGCGCAGCGCGGCGACATCGCCGCCGCCCGCCGCGCGGTAACTGTTCAGCGCGACGACAAAGCGCTGTTCGGGTTCCAGTGGCGCCCCCATCCAGGTGACCGAGGTGATCCGCCGGTCCGCATCCGGTTTCAATTGCCCGTTGTGCTGGTAGCGCGCGGGCCGGGTCAGGTCGATCTGGTAGCGCAGCCCGTGCAACACATCGAAGTTATGGGCCGGTACGTCGGGGTCGATCAGAGCGACGTCGCGCGCACCCGGAGAAATCCGGTTGAACAGGCTGGCCGACATCTCGAGCCATTCCACCAGTTGGCGCCCGCGCAGAACCACGGCTCGCAGGTCGTTGGGAAAGGGGCACAGATCGGCGATGTGGCGTGCATTCAAGACGCCGGCGGGCACGTTGGTGTAATGTTCGGCGCCGCCCCGCCCGCCGCATTTGGACGGGGCGACGGCGGATAACACGGGCAGGTCCTGTGCCGCGGTTCCGGCCAGCAGCGGTCGGAGCGCCGCCGCCTGAGATGCGGCAAGCCGTGCCAATGCCCGATCCGGTTGCAGCAGCGTGAAGAACGTGTGCAGCGGCCTGTCCGAGTGGCCCACCGGTTGGGCCATCGCGGCTAGGGTCGCCGCATGATATGGGGCAAGCGCCTCGGAAACGGTGGGGTCTTCGGCAACCATCGGACGGGTGGCGCCATCCGGCCCGATCTCGGACGTTGGCCGTAATTCGACCGCGAATCCGGCAACGGTCCAGCGACCGTCCGCGTGGCGTTCCAGGTCAATGTCGGCAACCCCGAGGTGCGATCCGGCAGAGCCCGGCATCATCACCGGCTTGCCATGCACGCTGCCCGCCCGGGCGTCGGTTTCGGCAAGCCCGAGATGGTCGTCTCCGGGCAGGTTCTGGTGGGTGTGGCCGGCGATCACCACGTCGATACCGTCAAGCGCGGCGAGGGGGATGACGGCGTTTTCCATGCCGGGCAGCGCGTGCACCGGCCCCAGCCCGGAATGCGCCAGCGCGACAATCAGATCGCAGCCCTTTTCCCGCAGGCGCGACACCCCGATGTGTGCGCTGCACAGGATGTCGTCGACCCGCAGATGTCCTTCCAGCAGGTGAGCGTCCCAGCGCACGGTCTGCGGCGGCAGGAAAGACAGGACACCGACTTTCAGCGTTTCACCCGGATCGTGGCCGGGCAGGGCGCAGTCCAAGATCGTATGAAGCAAAACCGCGGGCAGAATACCAGGTCGGAGGCGGTGCAGGTTCGAGCAGATGACGGGGCAGGGTGCATCGGCCAAAGCCGCCTCCAGCGCGTCAATTCCGAAGTTGAAATCGTGGTTGCCCAATCCTATCACGTCGTAGCCCATGATGCCAAAGGCATGCATCAGGGGGTGCGGGCGGTTCTTGGAGGCGGTGGCGGCCATGTCGCCCATCGGCGTGCCCTGCATCGAATCGCCGTTGTCCAGCAAAAGCAGGGCGCGGTCCTCGGCTTTGGCCTCGATCCGCGCCGTATGGACCAGCGTTGCAAGCCGGGTCAGCGAGCCGCCGCGCACAGGGCGACCTCCGGTATAGTCGTAGGCGGTCAGGTGCATGTGCAGATCCGTCGTGGCAATCAACCGCAACCGGGCGTGTTGTCTGGAGGAATGATTGGTCGGGCACGTCATTGTCGGGCACCTTGGGGTGTGTGGACCAGAAGGGCGGATCTGAACATGGCTTGTGCGTTTCAATAGGTTTGCGCCGGTGCGTGATCCGGCCCCGCATTGAAACCACCAAATCCGGCAAGGTGAAACCCCGCCATCGGGTTTGCCTTTGTGTCAGGGCTGCTTCTCTTTGGCATCACGCGATGTGCAAAACGGTTGTCTTGGACGCCGGGAGGTGGCAACCCATGTCAGAAATGCGCAGCCCGCATCCGGCGCTGCGGAACTCAGTGACAGCGGGGCGGGCGATGAAAAACGCGGAACAGGTGACATTTGGCGGATCGGGGCTGAACCGGGCCGGACATATCCGCGGCGATGACACGGCTCTGGCCAAGGCGATGGCGCACCCGGATGCGGCCTGTGTTCTTTTATGGCGCGGCAAGCCTCTGGTGAATGGCAGGCGCGATCAGCTGGGGCTGGTGCGGATGAACCACCCGATACTGCATGCGGGCTATCCCGGCAACGTCGACAGGCCGGTATTGATGGGCTTGGAGGACGATGGTGCGCCGCTTTTTGCTCATGATATTTCAGGGTGGGAACCCGATGGGCTGGATACCGCCGCGCTGGGCCAGTTTGTCGACCCATCCGAACAGCAGCACCCGTCGCTGCCGCCCGACCATGCGTTTGCCGAGCTGCGCGGGTTGATGACACGGCTGTCGCCGCGCGATGCCGAACTGGCGGCCACCGCGCGGGCGGTGATCGGCTGGCATCACACGCACCGGTTCTGCGCCCAGTGCGGCGCCGAAAGCGAGATCACCCAGGGCGGATGGCAGCGTACCTGCCCGGCATGCGGCGCGCATCATTTCCCGCGCACCGATCCGGTGGTGATCATGCTGATTACTCATGGCGATTCGGTGTTGATGGGGCGGTCGCCGGGGTGGCCGCAGGGCATGTTTTCCCTGCTGGCGGGGTTTGTCGAACCGGGCGAGACACTGGAAGCCGCCGTGCGCCGCGAAGTTTTTGAGGAGGCGGGCGTCAAGGTCGGGCAGGTCGGCTATCTGGCCAGCCAGCCCTGGCCGTTTCCGGCCTCGCTGATGTTCGGCTGTTCGGGCGAGGCGCTGAGCCGCGAGATCACCATTGATCCGGTCGAGATCGAAGAGGCGATCTGGGTGACGAGGGCCGATATGATGGCTGCATTTGCCGGCGACCATCCTTTCATCAAACCGGCGCGGCGCGGGGCAATTGCCCATTTCCTTCTGCAAAACTGGCTTGCAGACACATTGGATTAAGACGACACTCCGGGCAGATAGTGACAGGTCAGGCATATTATGCAATTTTCGAGTAAGGAAGACATCGAAGCGCCGATCGCCGATGTATTCGCCATGCTGGCGGAATTCGAAGCCTACGAACGATCCGCACTGCGGCGCGGCATCGAGGTGCAGCGGGTGAACGAAGATGCGCCGCAGGCCGCCGGTCTGGCGTGGGATGCGGCGTTCACCATGCGGGGCAAGCATCGCGAGGTGCACGTGGTTCTGTCCGCTTACGATCCGCCCAACGCGATGCGGTTCGAAGCGGACAGCCAGGGGCTGAACGGGGTGCTGACAGTTGATTTGCTGGCCCTGTCGCCGCGCCGGACACGGATGGCGATTGTGATGAACCTGACGCCCAAGACCCTGTCAGCGCGCCTGTTCGTGCAATCGCTGAAGCTGGCCAAGAGCAACCTGACCAAGCGGTTCAAGCTGAAGGTTGCGGATTACGCCAAGGCGATGGAAGAGCGGTTCATCCGCACCGCGTGATCCCGGTGATGCCGCGCCGGCGGTCAGCCGCGTTCCAGCGCGGCCGGATAGACGCCGAGGATTTCGAGCTTGGTGGTGAAATAGGCCAATTCCTCGAGCGCCAGCTTGACGTTTCGGTCCTCGGGGTGACCTTCGATGTCGGCGTAGAACTGTGTCGCGGTGAATGAACCGTCCACCATGTAGCTTTCCAGCTTGGTCATGTTCACGCCGTTGGTCGCGAAGCCGCCCATCGCCTTGTAGAGTGCGGCGGGGATGTTGCGGACCTGGAACACGAATGTGGTGACCATCTTGGCATCGCCCCGGCGGCGGTGATCCGCCTTGGGCGACATCAGCAGGAACCGGGTGGTGTTGTGCGCGTGATCCTCGATATGGCGCGCCAGAATGTGCAGCCCGTGGATTTCCGCCGCCAGGTCCGAGGCCAGCGCGCCGACCTTGCGGTTGCCGGTGGCGGCGATTTCCGCAGCCGCGCCGGCGCTGTCGGCCGCCGCTTCGCCGCGGATGCCATAGGTGCGCAGGAAAGATTCGCATTGGGGAAGCAGGACCAGATGCGCGCGCACCTTTTCGATCTGTTCGATCTCGACACCGGGCAGGGCCATCAGGCTGATATGCACGCGGACAAAGGCTTCGTCTACGATGTGCAGCCCGCTTTCGGGCAGCAGGCGGTGAATGTCCGCGACCCGGCCGTAGGTTGTATTTTCCACCGGCAGCATGGCAATCGCCGCGTTGCCGGATTTGACCGCGTCGATGGCGTCTTCAAAGGTGCGGCAGGGCAGCGGTTCCATGTCCGGGCGCGCCTGCCGGCAGGCTTCGTGACTGTAGGCGCCGGGTTCCCC
>JBFHMM010000269.1:0-4649 GCA_041594355.1 Paracoccaceae bacterium
GCGTGACCTTCAACAACCACACAGGCTCAACCAAAAGCTATGCCAATACCCGCGAGCATCTGGAACCAATGGCGCTGGATTTTGTGCCCATGCGCGAAGAGATCCGCACACAATATGCCGAAGGAAGCACCCAGAGCGTCACCCTGCATGACGGATCGGTCATTCATCTGCACAAGGCCGACTCGGGCTACAAAACAGATGACCGTATGGGCGCGCTGAATGCCATCCAATTGGGCAACGACACCGACCGTATCCTGACCGGGCTGCTGTATCTGGATCCGAATTCGAAGGATCTGAATACCAACCTGAACCTCGCGACCCGCCCCCTGAACGAATTGGGCCGGCGCGAACTGTGCCCCGGCAGCAAGGTGTTGGACAGCATCAACGAAGGGCTGCGGTAACCCGCGGCCCATACCAGCTCATTTTCAGGTTTTGCCGGTCACTCCTTCTGTCATTGACGAACGGTTTGGCGATTGGATTTCGCCCGGCGAACCGAGATCATGGGGCCAATCGCAAGCTAGTGTCAGGTGTGCCCGATGACCGATCCCTCCTACTTCGCCCCAAAGGGCGGTCTACCGCCGCAAACGCAACTGCTGACCGACCGGGCCATGTTCACCGAAGCCTATGCGGTGATCCCCAAGGGTACGTTTAGCGACATTGTCACAAGCCGCCTGCCATTCTGGGACAAGGCGCGATTCTGGGTGATCGCGCGGCCCCTGTCGGGCTTTGCCGAAAGCTTTTCGCAATACATCGCCGAGGTGCTGCCCGGTGGCGGTAGCGACCGTCCCGAAACCGACCCGCGCGCCCAGGCGGTCTTGTTCGTGGTCGAAGGAACAGTGTCGCTGACGCTCGGCGCCACCGAGCACCAACTGGCGGAGGGCGGTTATGCCTATATTCCCCCCGGCACAGCATGGCGGCTGCATAACACCGGCGCCGCGCCCGCCCGGTTTCACTGGATCCGCAAGGCCTATGACCCTGTCGAAGGTTTGCCGCCCCCTGCCCCACTGATCACCCGCGATGCCGATGTCACCCCGACTCCGATGCCCGGCACCGACGGCAAATGGGCAACAACGCGCTTTGTTGAACCCGACGACCTGAGCCATGACATGCAGGTCACCATCGTCACATTTCAGCCCGGCGCGGTGATCCCCTTTGCCGAAACCCACGTCATGGAACACGGGCTTTACGTGCTCGAGGGCAAGGCTGTCTACCGGTTGAACCAGGACTGGGTCGAGGTGGAGGCAGGCGATTTCATGTGGCTGCGTGCCTTTTGCCCACAGGCCTGCTACGCAGGCGGACCGGGGCCGTTCCGCTATCTGCTCTACAAGGACGTAAACCGGCACATGAAGCTGACCTACTGAGGTGTTTTGGGGGGGCCGCCGTAGCGCCCCCCTCGGTCCGGTTTTACTCTCCGGGCAGGGACCCCTTGCCGTGACCGGACAGGCCTCCGGAAACCTCTTCGGTGGATTCCCCTGTCAGTTCCTCGGGCAACACTAGGTTCAGCACGATGGCGATCAGCGCGGCGGGCAGCAACCCGCTCGTCATCAGGATGCGCAGGCTGTCGGGCAGGTATTTCACCGCGTCCGGCTCCAGCTGCAGCCCCAGACCAACCGAAAGCGCAATCGCGAAAATTACCATGTTGCGGCGGTTCCAATCGACGTCGGACAGCATCGAGACACCGGCCGCGACCACCATGCCGAACATGACGATGACGCCGCCGCCAAGAACCTCGATCGGAACCGTGCGGATCACCCCGCCCACCTTGGGCACCAGCCCGCACAGGATCAGGAACAACGCACCGATGGTCACCACATGGCGGCTCATGATCCCGGTCATGGCAATCAGGCCGACGTTCTGGCTGAACGAGGTATTCGGAAAGGCGCCAAAGCAGCCCGCGATGGCCGTGCCAAAACCATCTGCATAAGTCGCACCGGCGATCTCTTTGTCCGTCGCCTCGCGCCCTGCCCCGCCCTTGGTGATGCCGCTGACATCGCCGACGGTTTCGATGGCCGAGATGAACGCCATCAGGCAAAAACCGATGATCGCCGCGCCCGAGAACTCAAATCCGTATTTGAACGGCAGCGGCAGCGCAAAGGCCGCCGACCGGCCCCAAGATCCCGCGATGGCGTCCAGCGACAGCATACCGACAAGAATTGCGTAGATATAACCAACGATGAGGCCGATCAGCACGGCGGACACCGATAGCATCCCCTTGGTAAAAAACTTGAGCCCCAGAGTCACGAGGATCACCAGTAGGGCGGCCGACCAGTTCAGCAGAGATCCATATTCCTCGGCCCCTGACATCTTGGCCGGGACACCACCGGCAGCATATTGGATGCCTACCTTGACCAGCGCCAGGCCGATCATCGTAACCACCAGACCTGTCACCAGCGGCGGCAAAGCAAACCGGATACGTCCGATCACGGTGCCGAGCAGAGCATGGAACAGGCCGCCGACAATGACGCCGGTGAACAGCGCGGCCAGCCCGTCGACCCCTTTGCCCGCGACCAGCGGGATCATGATCGGCAGAAAGGCGAACGAGGTGCCCTGCACAATGGGCAGGGCCGCGCCGACCGGCCCAACAGTAATCGTCTGCAACAATGTCGCCACCCCGGCAAACAACATCGACATTTGGATCAGGTACAGCAATTCGGGGAAATCGGGAGAATTAGAGCCGAATCCAAAGCCCGCAGCCCCCGCTACGATGATCGCAGGCGTGACGTTCGAAACAAACATCGCCAGCACATGCTGGATACCCAACGGAACCGCCCGCGCCAGCGGCGGCGTATAGTTGGGGTCCCGCAGCTGGGCGGGCGTTCCGATTGATGTATCTGCCATGTCGTCTTTCTCCTGTTGGTTCTGCTGCTTATGCTGCGGCTTTTGTCAGATCCGCACGACCGTGTAGGGCGCGTCAAACCAATACTCCTGCAGATTGGCGCCATCACCGATGCGGTCGATCACGGCAAAGAGGCCCGGTGCAGACAACGGCGTCAAAACCCCATGCCAAGTGTTCCGCAGAAAGTTGATCCCCTGCCCCGGCGCGGTCAAGAAGGCGCGGGGCTGGCCCGGCTTTCCACCGTCATCCGGCGCGACAATGACCAGAAATGAGGCAGCGGTCATCGGGATGAACGCCTGGCTGCCATCGGGATGTCGTTCAACTATCTCCAGCACATAGGGCAGTTGCCGGGGCTGCGCGTCAAACAGGCTGATGCCCGCGCGCCCGTCCCCAAAGTCCAGACGTCCCAGATCGTGGTGCCGTCCACACAGGCCCTGGTTGATGATCTTATCCGGCGACCGTTTCAGCTCCAGCACATCGCCGAATGGTGCAAAGTCAGCGGCGGTCAGGGGCTGTGCGACGACTATTGTCACGGCAACAATTCCGTCAACCGCAACTCTGCGATGCGTTCGACCTGCCGGCAGGCTTCGTCGAATTCTGTCTCGGTGTCATTTCCGATCCGGCGGTCAAAGGCAGCCCGGATCGACGCCTTGTCATGATCCCGCACCGCGATGATGAACGGAAATCCGTGTTTCTGCGTATATACCTTGTTTAGAGCCACAAATTCGGCTCTTTCCTCATCCGTCAGCAGATCAAGTCCCGCGTCGGCCTGCTCTGCGGTTGACTCCGCCGTCAGACGCCCGGCTTGCGCCAGTTTTCCCGCCAGATCGGGATGCGCGGTCAACACGTCCAACCGTTCCGCGTGGTTGGCCGAGCGGAATATCCGCGCCAATGCGTTGTGCAGCCCGATCGCGCTGTCATGGGCCGGTCCCAGTTCCAGATCAAAGGCCCGCTCGGCGATCCAGGGGGAATGTTCAAAAATACCGCCATAGGCCGTGACAAAGGCCGCCCGGTCCATCTGCGACGGGCGGTCGCAATCCTGCGGCGGGTGGGTGTCATGCCAATGGCGGGCAATGTCGATGCGGCGGGCAAACCAGACATCCGGTTTGCTGGCCGCGTATTCGAGAAACCGTCGCAAGGCTATGACCCGTCCCGGACGCCCCACCAGGCGACAATGCAGCCCAACCGACATCATCTTGGCCGCGCCCCCCTGCCCTTCGGCATAGAGCGCATCAAAGGTGTCCTTGAGATAGGCAAAGAACTGGTCCCCGGAGTTGAATCCCTGCGGCGTCGCGAAGCGCATGTCGTTACAATCGAGCGTATAGGGCACGATCAGCTGATCACGGCCCTGATGGCGCCGCCAATACGGCAGGTCATCGTCGTAGGTATCCGCGATATAGACAAATCCACCCTCTTCGCTGGCCAGATCGACGGTGTTGACCGAACAACGCCCTGTGTACCAACCAACCGGGCGTTCACCCGTCACCTCGGTATGCAGGCGGATCGCCTCTGCCATAGCGGCGCGCTCGGCCTTGGGCTCGGCATCCTTGTACTCAATCCACTTCAACCCGTGGCTGGCGATCTCCCAGTCGGCGTCCTGCATTGCCCGTACCTGTTCGGGGCTGCGCGCCAGGGCGCTGGCGACGCCATAGACCGTGACCGGGATACCAAACTCACCGAACAGTCGATGCAATCGCCAGAACCCGGCACGTGCGCCGTATTCATAGATGCTTTCCATGTTCCAATGGCGCTGACCTGGCCATTGCGCGGCGCCCACGATCTCGGACAGGAATGCCTCGGACGCCGCGTCGCC
>JBFHMM010000270.1:0-4584 GCA_041594355.1 Paracoccaceae bacterium
ACGCTACTCTGCGCGAGGAAAGTCTCAATCCTTGAGACTTTCCTCGCGCAGTCCGTCCGCCAGCAGGTTCAGCCCCAGCACCATCGACAGCAGCGCGAATGCGGGCGGCAGGACGGGATGCAGGTAGCGCGACAGCAGGCGGCGGCCTTCGTTGATGGTCGAGCCCCAGTCGGGGCTTTCCGATTCCAGCCCCAGCCCGAAAAAACCCAGCGTGCCCAGAAGGATGGTGGTGTAGCCGATGCGCAGGCAGAAATCGACGATCAGCGGGCCGCGTGCGTTGGGCAGGATCTCCCACAGCATGATGTACCAGGGGCCTTCGCCACGGGTCTGGGCGGCGGCGACATAGTCGCGGGTCTTGATGTCCATCGCCAGCCCCCGCACGATGCGGAACACGGTCGGCGAATTGACGAAGACCACCGAGACAAAGACCACCAGGATGCCGCCCGACACGTCGAAGAGGTCGAGGATTTCCGGCAGCGCCGGGATCGAGATGGTGCGGGTGTTGACGAGGTAGCCGCCGGTAGAGATCAGCGACAGGTAGAGCCATGTCATCACCCCCAGCACCCCGATCAGCAGCGGCGTGCGGAACCGTGGCCGGGTGTAGAAGCGGGAATTGAGCAGCACGGCGGCAAAGACGATCGGGAAGACGAACAGCACCGTGGCCATGTAGTTGGGCACCCCGGTGGCGATGATCTCGGGCGTGACCAGCAGGTAGAACAGCAAGATCACCGGGAAGGCGAGGATCAGGTTGGCCAGGAACGACAGCGCGGTGTCGAGGCGGCCGCCGTAGAAGCCCGCCGGCAAGCCCAGCGTGATGCCCACCATGAAGGCGAACATGGTGGCCAGCGGCGCGATCTGCACCACGATCCAGGCGCCCTTGATCATGCGGCTGAAGACATCGCGCGCCAGGTTGTCGCCGCCCAGCAGGTACCAGGCGTATTCGCCTTCGTCGGGGCGGCGCAGCGGTGTGCCCGGCGGTTTGTTCTTCATGCCCGAGACCTGCGCCAGCGGGTCGTGGGTGACGATCAGGTCCATGGCGCCGAAGAGGCCGGTCAAGGCCCAGAACATCACCAGCGCAAAGCCGATCATACCCACCGGGCTGTCGAACAGCTTGCCATAGAGCCCCAGCCTGCGCTTGAAGGCGATGGAGGCGGCAAAGACAATGACCAGGGCGATCCAGACCGGTGTGAATTGGTAGAGCACCCGCAGGATGATGTCGGATGTCGAGAGGGGGTCCATTGCGTGCGTGCTCCCTTAGGAAATCCGGATGCGGGGGTTGAGGTAGACATAGCCGACGTCCGAAATCAGCTGTGTCAGCAGGACCACCACCACCGAGACCACAGAGATGCCCAGCAGCAGTTCGATGTCGTTGTTGCCCGCCGCTTGCACCAGTGCCCAGCCGAAGCCCTTGTAATTGAACAGGGTTTCGACGATGACCACGCCGTTCAGCAGCCAGGGCACTTGCAGCATGATCACGGTGAAGGGGGCGATCAGCGCGTTTCTGAGCGCGTGTTTCATCACGATGTTGGGAAAGCTGACGCCCTTGAGCCGGGCGGTGCGGATATATTGGGCGGTCATCACCTCGGTCATTGAGGCGCGGGTCATCCGGGCGATATAGCCCATGCCATAAAGCGCGATGGTCAGCACCGGCAGGAAGAAGTTTTCGAAATTGGCGTCCTTCATGGCGCTGGCGGCGGTGCCCTTGAACCATTTCAACCCGACGGCGGAGGAGGTGAAAATGGCGATGAAGATGACGCCGGAGACGTATTCGGGCGTCGCGGTGGTGATGATGGAAAAGGTCGACAGGCCGCGGTCGGTGACCGAGCCTTCGCGCATCCCCGCCAGCACGCCGATCAGCAGCGCCGAGGGCACCATCAGCACCAGCACCCAGAACATCAGCTTGCCGGTCAGCCCGAGCCTTGTGCCGATGATGTCGCTGACGTCATCCTTGAACACGCGGGAATAGCCCCAATCGCCCTGCAGGATGCCGCAGTAGCGCGGCTCGGCGGTGGCCTCGCTGGCAGATTTGGCGCCGATGAAGCAGCGCCCGGTGACGCCGTCATCGCTGGTGCGGGTCCAGCCCGGCAGCACGCCGAGCCACTGGCCGTATTTCACCGGCAGCGGCTGCAGCAGCCCGTTGGCGTCGAGCCAGCTGGTCACCGCCTCGTCCGACATGCGGAAGTTGCCCTGGGTCTTGGCCAGCTTTTCGAGGTTCGGATAGAGGTTGGTCAGGAAGAACACGATGAAGGTCAGGCAGAGCGCCGTGACGATCATCACCCCTGTCCGTCGCAGAATGAATAGTCCCATGTCGTCCCCTGTCAGGCGTCTGTCCGGCCTCGTGTCGGGCCGTGTCGTGGCGGGCGCGTGTCAGGCGCCGGGGCGGGGCCAGTGGCGGTGCGGGTTCTGCGTGAACCGGCCCTTTGCGCGATCGCAATTGCGTGTGAATGATCCCCAGTCCCGCACATTCGGCATGAGAATAGGGCGCAGGTCAACGCTTGCTTTCGGCAAATCCCGATCAAAAAGCGACATATTGGCGTCGGAATCGCGATAACTGCACGGGGCGGATGGTGGTTTGGGGGCAGTCAGGTGCGGGGGGGCGCGGCGCGGCGCAGCCGGGTTGGCGACTGGCCAAAATGCTGCTGGATGAAGCGGGTGAAATAGGCGGCGCTGCCAAAACCGAGGTGGCGGGAGATGTCCTGAACCGGCACGTCGGTGCCGGTCAGCAGGACGCGCGCGGCGTGCAGTTGACGTTCGGTCAGCAGGGCGGCGGCGGTCTTGCCGGTCTCGGTCCGGCAGACGCGGGTCAGGTGGGTCGGGGTCACGTCCAGCGCGGCGGCGTGGTCGGCCATGCTGCCGCCATCGGCGTAGTGGTTGCTGAGCCGTTCGAAATAGGCCCGCACCAGCCGCCGGGCCGCCGAAGGGCGGGGCGGATCTATGGCCGTGGTGAGGATCTGCCGCCGCAACCAGACCCCCATCAGCGCGCCATAGGCCTGCAGGGCCGACTGGCAGAGGGGCCGGTCCGCCGTCTGTTCCCGGCCCATCGATTCGAACAGCGCGGTCAGTTCGTTCTGGGCGCCGACCTCGCGCACGCGTAGGTGCAGCAGGCTGTCGGGCAGGGTCAGCCCGGAGCCGGGCGGCACCAGAACGGCCTGCCCATAGGTCTGGCGGCCGAGGTCCATCGACATCAGCTGGCCGGCAGGAATGAAGATGGCGTTATGCGCCCCGATACCGCAGCGCGCGCCGTCGAGCAGCGCCAGCCCCTGTCCGCGGGTGATCCATAGCAGCATCGCATAGGGCCGCGCATGGACCAGTTCCAGCGCCCAGGCGCCGTGCCGGGTTAGCTGCGCCAGCGTGGTCAGCTGCAGTTCGGTTATGTCCGAGGGATCGAAGGCCATTTGTTCGGTTTAGGCAAGAAAACCGGCGGTTATCCAGAGGATTCGTTCGGAAAAGTGCGAAAATATCGATGATTTTGGGTTTGTGCCGCCGGATCAGGCTTGGGCCCTGTCCCGTTTCCGGTCAAAACTCAGGTCGGCGACCAGGACCGCCATGCCGACATTTTGGACCGAAACCACGTCCTTTGCCGCTTGGCGAATTGTCGCGTCGAGATGATGGCGCGGTCGCGGGCCTCGGCGCGGCTGAGCGTGCCGGCGTGACAGGCCATCAGTTCGGGTACACCGATGGCGCGGCAGGACGGCAGCGCCGGGTCGTAGCGGTCGCGCATGGCGGCGATCTCGTCCATCGCGCCCTGTTCCAGCATCAGGTCGAAGCGCCGGGCGATCCGGTCGTTCAGCCAGTCCTTGGGCGCGTCGAACACGATGGCGGCGCAGGCGGAGAGCGGCAGGGCGGGCGGCGGGGTCTGTGCCTGCCACCAGGCCAGCGGATGACCGGTAGCGGTCTGCACCTCCCAGGCGCGCTGGACGCGGGCGCGGTTGTTACGATCCAGCCGGGCGGCGGTGCCGGGGTCCAGATCGGCAAGCATCTGTGCCAGTGGCAGGGTATCGGCGCGCGCGCGCACTTCCGGCGGGGTGGCGGGGATTTCGGCCATGCCCTGGGTCAGGGCCATGAAATAGAGCCCCGTACCGCCGGTGATGATCGGGCGGTCGGACCCGCCCAACAACGGCAGCATCTCGCGCAGCCAGTGACCGGCGGAATAGGGTGCGTCATGGGGCAGGTGGCCATAGAGCTGGTGCGGGGCGCGGGCCTCTTCCTCGGGCGAGGGGCGGGCTGTGATCACGCGCCAGCACTCATAGACCTGGCTGGCGTCGGCGTTGACGATGACGCCGCCCTGTTTTTCGGCGATCTCAAGCGCCAGCGCCGATTTGCCCGAGGCGGTCGGCCCGGCGATCAAAACTGGCTGATCGGGCGCGATGTCGCGCAGCGCGGTCACCGCACCCCCCTACAAAGGCGTGAAACTGACATTTCCCGGCATTCTCCGTACGTCGCCGCGCCGATCTCGATTGAACCCGGCTGGCTTTTCCGACATTTTGCGCGAAACTAACCCCGTGCCGACGCGGAGCGCAACATGACCTTATCTCCCGACACCCCGACACCGCTACCTGATCCGCTGTACAAGCGTGTGATGCT
>JBFHMM010000271.1:0-4455 GCA_041594355.1 Paracoccaceae bacterium
AGCCGGACCGGTTTGGCTGGTCTTGGTCATTCAAATCGCCCTGTTGCGCGGTCCCAGGGGGCGGTCAGCGGGAGCAGGATCCCTGTGCCGGTTGGGGGACCTGGCGGTTCTGGTGTGGACCGGAACGCGCGGCCACGTCCCGGACGGTGCCGGTTCGGTTCACCACATCGGGTAGATATCGGGGTCCTTGCCCTGGATCTTTTTTATCTTGTTCTTGAGCCGTGCCAGCCGCGAGGCGCGCGGCGCCGGTTGTTGCGGCGGCTCGGTCGTTTCTGCTGCGTCCGATGCCGATACCGCTGTTTTGTCGGGCTGGTCTATATCTTCATCAGACATTTGCGCCACCATATCACTTGTATCAAATAATCGTGACCAGATTACGAGAGTAAAACTCACGACGCAACGCCGGAGTTTCCGCTGGACGTCCGCGGCGGGGTGTGTGTTCGCGGGGCGCTTGCTAATCAGGCAGGACGGCTGGCGGTCTCTGCCTCCTGGAACATGCGCCACAGCACCATACCTGCGCCGGGTTTCAACACCACGACCGCCTTGATGGTTTCGCCGCGATGGCTGTCGGTGGCGCCGATCACGCAGGCCTCGGCGATGGCGGGATGGTGACAAAGCGCGACCTCCACCGCGGTCGGCCAGACCTTGTAGCCCGATGCGTTGATCAGGCACGTGAGCCGGTCGAGGATATAGAGATAGCCCTGTCCATCGAGCCGCCACAGGTCGCCGGAGCGCGGGAACCGTTCGCCGTCGGCCTGCACGAAGCTGTCGGCGTTGAACACCGGGATGCCGACGCATTGCGGTTTGGGACGGTGCGGCGGGTTGGCGGTGGCCGGTGCGATGGTCTCGGTCATGCCGTAGCTTTCGAGGAATTCCAGCCCGGTCGGCTGCGGCTTCGGGCATGGCGATGCCGCAGCCCCAGACCGCCCGCAGGTTGCGCAGGTCATCGGCGCGCCGGACGGGTTGATTGAGCGGGTTTACGACGGGGGTAGGCTCGGTGGGCCACGCGGTGACGCGGGCTTCGCGGATCAGGCGGATGGCGACGGCGCGATCCCAGCGCGGCAGGATCACGCTGGTCGCGCCGGTGGCGATGGGCACCACCATGCCGGCCTGCAGCCCGACCACGAGGAACCTCGGCGCGGCGGAGAGGTAGGTGTCGGATCCGCCGATGCCGAACCAGTCATACATGCAGTGGGCCGCGTGCAGGGCGCTCTGGTGGGGGTGGCGGCAGCCCTTGCCTCGCCTGGTGGCCCCGGAGGTATAGCGCATCGGCATACAGCGTCCGGCCTTTTACCTGACTCATATCGTGACACGAATATCCCGAGAACGCCGAAGGCGTGGCAGGGTGATCGTGTCTCAAGTCCAAGGCCGGGCGCTTTATGTCACCGCGATCACATGCTCCAGTGTGCCGCTTGTCCGCAGCGGCGACACCGTCGCCAGCAGCTCCCGTGCCGCCACGAGGCAGCGAATGCCGGCGTTCTCCACGATACAGGCGGTCTCGCTGCTCTGGTTCATGACGTTGATCGGGACCGCAACGCCGCCAGCGCGGACGATGGCGTAAAACGCGGCCACGAATTGCGGGGCGTTCTGCAGGTAGATGCTGACCCGGTCGCCCTTTTCCACGCCGCAGGCCTGTTGCAGGTGTCCGGTCAGCCTGTTGACCCGATCGATCGTCCAGCGCGCCATAGCTGGAGGTCCGTTCCGGCCATAAAAGACGGTGGCGGCCCCATTCGGTGGCCGGTGCGCGGGTAAAGTTGATCATCGCCGCCTTGGAGCTGTTGGAGGCGATGGTGAACATCCCGATGTCGGCGCGGTTACTGCCCAGCCCGCGGATCAAGGCGATGTTCGGGATCTTGCCGCTCTGGCGCGGCAGGAAGGCGCGCCGCCCGAATTCGCGGGTCAGCAGGAAAGGCGCGGTGACGTTCAGCGCCATCACCTTGGTCCAGCCGTCGAACGGGTGATCCTTCATCGGCGCGGCCCGCGCACCGGTAAAGCCGTAGCCGGTGACATCGACCACGTCGATGTCCGAGGCCCGCACGGCGCTGCGTGGCCGAGGGATCGGCCAGCACCACCTGACTCCCCGAGCGGACAAAGCCCAGCGCGATGCCCCGGCCCATGGTGCCCGCGCCCAGCACGCCGATGCGCGCCAGCGTGGCGGCCCCCCGGCCGGGGGCGGCGTCGGTCATTCCGCCGCCACGGGGCGGATGTCGGCCTCGGAGGTGCGGTCGGGTAGGGTGAAAAAGCGGTGGCTGTCACGCGGTCCGGCCTTGGCCTTCTTCACCTCCATCCGCGCGATGGACTGCAGGTGCACCTCGTCCGGGCCGTCGGCGAGACGCAGGCTGCGGGCCATGGTCCAAAGGTCGGGCAGCGGCGTGTCGGGGGTGACGCCCATGCCGCCGAAGGTCTGGATCGCGCGGTCGATGACGTCGGACTGCATCTGCGGCACCACCACCTTGATCATGGCGACCTCGGCGCGCGCCGCCTTGGTGCCTTGGCGGTCGATCAGCCAGGCCGCCTTGAGCACCAGCAGCCGGGCCTGTTCGATCTCGATCCGCGAGCGCGCGATCTTGTCTTGCAGCATGCCGTGTTCATGCAGGTACTTGCCGAACGTCTTGCGCTCGAGCGAGCGTTCGACCATCAACTCGTAGGCCAGTTCGGCCTGTCCGATCGAGCGCATGCAATGGTGGATGCGGCCCGGCCCGAGCCGCGCCTGGGCGATGGCGAACCCCTGTCCGGCACCACCCAGAAGGTTGCTGGTGGGCACTCGCACATTGCGGTAGGCGATCTCGCAGTGGCTTTCGTAGCTGTGGTGGTTCATCACCGGGATGTCACGGGTGATGGTCACGCCGGGGCTGTCCAGAGGCACCAGGATCATCGACTGCTGTTCGTGGCGGTTGGGGTTGTCGGGGTCGGTCTTGCCCATCAAGATGGCGACCTTGCAGTCGGGCGAGGCGGCGCCGGTGGAAAACCATTTGCGCCCGTTGATCACGTAGTCGTCGCCGTCCCGTCGGATCACGGTTTCGATATTTGTGGCGTCGGAACTGGCAACATCGGGTTCGGTCATCGAGAAACAGGACCGGATTTCGCCGTTCAACAGCGGCTTGAGCCATTGTTCCTTTTGTTCGGGGGTGCCGAACCTATGCAGGATTTCCATGTTGCCGGTGTCGGGGGGCGAGCAGTTGAACACCTCAGGCGCCCAGGGCAGGCGGCCCATGATCTCGGCCAGCGGGGCATAGTCCAGGTTGGACAGGCCGGTGCCGGGTTCGTTGTGGTGCAGGCCGGGCAGGAACATGTTCCACAGCCCCTCTTCGCGGGCCAGCGCCTTGAGGTCGTTCATGAAGCTGATCACATGGGTGCCGTGGGCGGCCTCGGCCACGAATTGCGCGTGGCGGGGAATGACGTGGTCATCCATGAAGGCTTTGAGCCGGGTCTGCAGTTCAAGGCTTTTGGGGGAGTATTCAAAGTCCATTTCCGTCTCCTACGAGGGTTAGTCTGTGCCGGGCCCAGACCCGGCGGATGTTGCCTTCGAAGATCACTGCAAGCCGGAAGAAGGCGAAGGCGGTGTAGAACGGGTGGCAGCCATCGGGCAGGCCCCGGTGGGCAAAGTAGCTGGCTGTGTAGGCGCATGGCCGGGATGCCCAGCTGGGCCAGATCGCGCCCGGCCAGAACGGCCAGCCCGACCAGCCCGGCCTGTTCGCTGGGCTGCATGGTCCTTGCATCGGATTGTAGTCGAGGTCGGACATTGGGTGTCCCAGCGTCGAAAGCTCCCAGTCCAGCACGCCCAGGATTTCGGGGCGGCTGGGGCGAAAGAACAGGTTGCCGAGCCGGTAGCCGCCGTGCAAATGCGCGGCCAGCCATTTGGCCAGTTCGGGGATCTCGGCGATCTCGCGGGTCTTGGCGGCTTCGTACTGGCGGGTCCAGCGGGCGATCTGGCGGGCAAAGGAGCCGCCGGTGCGGCTATAGTCGCGCAGGCCCGGCGCGTCGAGGTTCAGCTGGCGCAGGGCGGCGAGGGTGGCGTTCATCGCCTCGAACATGGCGGTGCGCCGGCGCGGCGGCAGGCCGGGCAGGGCGTTGTCGTGAAACACCCGGTCGTCAAGCCGTTCCATGACATAGAACAGGCTGCCGATCACGCTGGCGTCGGCGCAATAGCGCAGCGCGGCGGGCACCGGCACGGCGATGCACGGCAGCGCACTGAGGACGCGGAATTCGCGGTCGATGGCATGGGCCGAGGGCAGCAGGCCGCCGGGCGGCTGCTTGCGCAACACGTCGCGTTCGCCGCCGACACCCATGAAGAAGGAGGGGTTGGAACAGCCGCCACTGACCGGCTTCACCGTGACCGGGCCGGCGCCGGGCGGCGCGGTTTCCAGGTGATCGGCCAGACGGCCGGGGTCCAAGCCCAAGGGCGGCGCAGTCATCGGGGCCTCCTCCTGCGCATGGTCTTGCACCCTGCCCTAG
>JBFHMM010000272.1:0-4327 GCA_041594355.1 Paracoccaceae bacterium
CCAGCCAAAGTTGCCCTGGATCAGGCCGGAAAACCCGTGCGGGCCGGGCATGAAGCCGACCCAGATCATGTATTGTTCCCACAGCGGCCGGTCCAGCGCGTATTCCTTGCGCAGGAACTCCGCCTTGGCCACCCCGGCCGATTGACCGGTGGCCTGCAATTCGGCGATCTGGTTGCTCAGGTAATCGCCCGGCGGCAGGTTGATGATGATGAACACCATTGCCGACACCACCAACAGCGTCAGCAGCATGGTTCCGAACCGGTAGATGGTGTAGCGCAGGATGCTCATCGTCGGGTCCTGTTATTCACCATCGGAGAAAAAGAACTCGTCCAACCGGTGCACTCCGAAATGCGCGCCAGGTTCCCAGGCCCAAAGCCCCTTTTCAGGCACGTTGCGCAGCCGCTTGTTGACGACAATGGGCTGCGGTGCGCCGTTCAGGATGCCGATGGCAAAGATGTTATCAGCATGAATCTGCAGCATTTCGTGCCAGACGGCGGTGCGGTCTTCGTCCGTGGTGGCCGCTTCCCAGGTATCGGCCAGCTCCATCAGGCGTTGCGCGGGTGGCATGTCGGGGGCTTCGCCCGAGGATCCGCCTGTCTGGAAATGCTGACCCCATTTGGGCCAGGCCAGGAACACCTGGTCGCGCGGCGCCAGGTACTCGGGAGATGTATAGATCTGGGGGATGCCGTTGTCCCAGCCGTACCAGACGGATGCCATGGTATTGCCGGAAAACACCCGGTTGCGCAGGATGTCGCGGTCTAGCGGGCGCATCACCAGCTTGACGCCGACGTCGCGCCAGTTGTCGGTGACGATCTGCAAGGCGTTCTCGACTTCCTGCCGTTCGCCCGCGGTTTCGATCACCAGCTCCAGCGGGCGGCCGTCGGGCAGGGTGCGAATGCCGTCTTTGCCCCGCGTTCCCAGACCGGCCTCGTCCAGCAGCTTGTTCGCCAGCGCCGGATCGTGCTGGGCCCAGGCTTCGCGGTACTCTTCCTTGAAAAAAGGGCTCGAGGAGAGCAGGCTCATGGCGCCGGGATGGGCCAGTTTGAAATAGAGCGCCTGATTGATGGTCTTGCGGTCGATCGCCAGCGACAGCGCCCGGCGGAACCTGACATCGCGCAGGATCTCGCGCCATGCGTCGTCCTCGTAATTCAGGTTGGGATAGATCGCGATCTGCGACGCCACGCCCGTGCCCCACAGCAGAGTGCGGTAATTGCCGCCGTCGGCCTCGCCCTTGCGCAGGATCGAGATGTCCCGGAAATCAAGCCCGCGGCCCTGCAAGTCTGTCTCGCCGGCGTTGGCCTTGGCCGCGACCAAACCGGGCGCGACGATTTCCATCTCGACGACGTCGATATAGGGCAGCTGTACACCGTTGGAATCGACCCGGTGGTAATAGGGGTTGCGCACAAACAGGTGGCGGATCTTTTTGCCGGATGTCGAATTCATCCAAGGCTGCAGCGTCGGCAATTCGTGATTGTCGAATTTGTACATGTTGTCGAGCTTGTTATGCAGCGCCGCCCAGCTCTTGACACGGGCGTCACCCACGGCGGTCTTCAACGCTGCAGGATCGGCATATTTGACGTGATACTGCTTCAGGAACTCGGACGGGCGGTAGATGAACGGCGGTCGGGCCTGCGCCAGAGACTGCAGAAAGTTCGGGTTCGGGTGGGTCCATTCGTAGACGATGGTCTGCGCATCGGGAAAGCTCACTTGCGGCAGTTCGCCCCGAACCCGGAGGAAATCCGGCGGACCTGCCGGACTCAGCGCGGGTTCATTGGCCACATCGTTCCACCAATAGGCAAAATCGGCCGAGGTGAACGGGCTGCCGTCCGACCACTTGTGACCAGGGCGCAGCCGCAGGGTGTAGCGTTTGTTGCCCTCGTTCTCATAGGAAGCGAGGATATCCGGGGCCAGGCTGTAGGTGTGGTCGTAGCCGACAAGCCGGGCATAGCCATAGACCACCATCTGACGGATGTCCTTGCTGCGGGTGACCATGGTCCGCATGGTTCCGCCTGGAATACCAAAGACCCGCCCCTTTGCCTCCAGATCGACCACCAGCGGTTCGGACGGCAGGCGCTGGTCGATCGGCGGCAGGTCACCGCGCGCGACTTCGTCCTGCCAAAATGCCGTTTCGGACAGCTGCGAAGCGGCAAAGCTTCCGTTTGGTACCAATGCGGTCAGCGCCAAAGCCAGCGCGACGGGCAGGAGCTTGCGGGAGAGTTCAAACATGGCAACGTACCTTGTGGCCGGGTTCCAGTTCTGTAAGCGACGGTATCACGGTGTCCGTGAAACGGAAATCTTCGGGCCAGCTGTCGGGCGCGCCGGCGCCCTGGGCCACGAGTTTCAGATTGATCGGGCGTTCGATATCCGGCGTTGGTTGGGCTGCGATCAGAGCTTTGGTGTAGGGGTGCTTTGGATTGTAGAACAGCGTGTCCGGCGGAGCCTGTTCGACGACAAGCCCCTGCCGCATCACCGCCACCTCGTCGGCGATTCGCGCCACGACGGCCAGGTCGTGACTGATGAACAGGTAGCTCAGGTTCATGTGGTCGCGGATATCCTCCAACAGCGACAGGATCTGCTCCTGGACCGAGACGTCCAGCGCCGAGGTCGGCTCGTCGCAGACGATCAGACGCGGGTCCAGCATCATGGCGCGGGCAATCGAAAGGCGTTGCCGCTGACCACCTGAAAAGGCGTGCGGGAACCGCTGCAGCATGTCGGCGTTCAGCCCGACCTGCTTGAGCATTTCGGCGGCGCGGTTCCGGCGTTCCTCGCGGCTGCCGATGTTGTGGATCTCGAGCGGTTCGGTCATCGCGTCGAGGATCCGCATCCGGGGCGATAGCGACGAATAGGGATCCTGAAACACCATCTGCGCCTCCCGCTGGAACGCGGTGCGCTCGGTGCGGGTCATCTTGTGGACCGCCAGCGGCGCGCCGCTGGGATCGGGACGGAACCAGACTTCGCCGCCGGGATCGGGCGGTTCGGCGGCCAGCGCGATGCGGGCGGCCGTGGTTTTGCCCGAGCCGCTTTCGCCGACGATTGCGAGCGTCTTACCGCGCGGCAGCTTGAGGTCGATACCCCGGCAGGCATGGATAAGCACGTCGGGTTTCCACGCCGACCCGGCCCGCATGGTATAGGTCTTGGACACTGACTTCATCTCGAGGATGAGGTCATCCTCGGGCAGCGGTTCCGCCAGTTCCGGCGCGGCCGGAATCGACGGCGCCGCATTGAACAGCTGTTGAGTATAGGGGTGCGCGGGCGACTTCAGCAACGGTACCGCCGCGCCCGATTCCATGACCCGGCCCTTGTGCATTACGACGACCTGTTCGGCCATGTTGGCGACCACGCCCAGATCGTGGGTCACCAGGATCAGCCCCATGCCGGTTTCTTTCTGCAGGTCCTTGATCAACCCCAGCACTTGCGCTTGCGTGGTTACGTCAAGCGCGGTGGTGGGCTCATCCGCGATCAGCAGTTCGGGCTTGGCCACCATGGCCATGGCGATCATCGCGCGCTGCCGCATCCCGCCAGATAATTCAAAGGGATAAGAGCTGTAGGCCCGTTCCGGATCGGGAAAGCCGACGCGCTCGAACGTCTCAAGAACCGTTTTCCTGGCGGTGCGTTCACTGGCGCCGCGATGAAGCCAAAGAACTTCGCTGACCTGATTGCCGATCCGGTGCAACGGTGACAGCGACCGCATCGGTTCCTGGAAGATCATCGAGACGAGGTTACCGCGCACATCGCGCATCCGGCGTTCGTTCAACTCGTTCAATACCAGCCGGCCGCTGCTGCCATTCAGGGTCACCCGGCCGGTGCGGATCTGCGCGGTCTTGGGCAGGATGCGCAGCACCGCGCGGCAGGTGACCGTCTTGCCGGACCCGGACTCGCCCACCAGGGCAAGCGTTTCGCCCGGCCGAACGGCGAAGTTCACGTCGCGCACTACCGCTTCGCCCTTGCCAAAGCCGATGCTCAGATTTTCGACGGACAGCAGCGGGGTCATTCAGCCACGTCCACCTGGCCGATCGCGCAAAAACATCAAACGTGTAACCCCCAAAGTCATTTTGCCTCACCTTCGCTTGGGCACCCCCCACTAGTCAAACACCAATTACCAAGGTTTTTTCCTCTACTTGCGAATTGTTGGGCGGGGTGCCTACACATTGGCGTCCCGGTTTGGCATGACAGGTGACAGAGGGCGTGAGTTGCATAGGAGTGCACGGGTGAGCCGACTTGATGTGTTTATCGACCGGATGGTGTCCCAGCGCGCCAGCCTGGATTTTGCAATCGCCGAAACAGCAGAGCTGACTGGCCCGGTGTTCGAACTGGGGCTGGGCAACGG
>JBFHMM010000273.1:0-4305 GCA_041594355.1 Paracoccaceae bacterium
CGTCGATGTCCATGCTGCACAACGCAGCCTTTACCAGTGGACGTGATTGGGCGGAGGCAATGGCGGCAAGGCAGAAGAGCCTTATGTTCGGGCGGGGGCTTTGAAGCGCGAAGAAAGGGTCTCCACATAAAGCTTTGAGTCCCATCGCGAAGGTGACCGCCCGCATGGCTCGGCGTAGTTGACGCGCGCTGCCCGACACCGCGACACGCTCCAGGATCCGTGCCCCCCGGCGGGCACGATCAACCAGCTTTTCGGAGACCGCTGCGCCATT
Source organism: Paracoccaceae bacterium (assembly GCA_041594355.1). Lineage (GTDB taxonomy): Bacteria > Pseudomonadota > Alphaproteobacteria > Rhodobacterales > Rhodobacteraceae > JAIUZI01. Next base: position 272 of record JBFHMM010000273.1, read on the forward strand.
TTGCCTGTCGGCCTTTGGAAGAAGCCGGGCACCACAAATCTGGCAGTCGAACGCCCAGGCCCTACGCCAGTGCCTGAGCTCAAGGCCGCCATCAGCGCAGCTTGTGCAAGCCTGGAACGGCACCTGTGCGGTCAACCGCATCTCTGCTTCCGGCATCGCCGCGAAAGTCATCGACGACACGAACGCTGGATCGAAGCGCGCCGCAACGGAAATCCTATCCGCGGCCAGCATGTCGAGATCAAAATCAAGGGCTGCAGCATATTTTGCGTCGATCCCGATATGGGCGAGCAGGTCTGCTACCTCGCAATGATTGGAAGCGGCCAGTCGCGATAACCAACCAGAAAGCAACTCGTCCGGCACTGGCGTCACCGATATCGGCAGCGGGATACACGTCACGCCCCAGATTTCTCGAGCCGTCGCTGAGCGTTTGCATGGCGCGACCAGACCGGTGTCCATTTTGCGATGGCATCATCAGTGACGCACTCGTCACCGCTGATGATCGCGTCGATGGACAGATCCTTGACCAAGTGTCGCGTTGCCCTTAAATCTGAGACACGACGCGTTCGGGGATATTTTTTGCCCTTAATTATGAGATTCCACTGCCATCGCGCCTATGCTTTTCGCGCGCTGCCGGGCGATGTAAACAACCGCGGCAAGCAGACGTGGCTCCTTATCGAAGGCGCGCAATAGAGCAACCCTTGCATAGTCGTCGATGCCGGAGCTTGAGATGGCCGCTTTGACCAGTGGACGGGATTGGGCTGCATCAATTGCAGCAAGGCCAAACAGCCTTACTTCCAGCCTGTGGCCCTGAAGAGCGTATAACGGATCTCCGCGGAAGGCCTTTAATGATATGGCAAAGGTGACCGCGCGCATTGCGCGCCGAAATTGCTTGGAGCTGCGTAATCGCGCGGCGTATTCAAGCCGCGCGGCGCCGTTGCGCGCACGATTTATCAGCTTTTCGGGCATCTGTTCGCCACTGGCCTTGCCGAGCGTCGGCACAAGTCTCGTCCCACAAACCTGGCAGTCGAATGCCCAGGCTCGCCTCCAATGCTTGAGCGAAAGGCCCTCTCTGGAACATTGCAGGCAATGCTGGAATGGTATCTGGGCCGTCAGCGAGGCTTCTCGTGTCGTCATTGCTGGGAAGGTCAAAGATCGCACAACATCTGGGTCAATCCGTGCGGCGTTGGCAATCTTCGCCGCCGCAGCCGCGTCGACGTTGAAGTTCAAGGCGGTGCCATGCGCGGTATCGATTCTGAGATGAGCCAGTAGTTCCGCATCATCACAGTAGTTGGCCGCCGCCAGCCTAGACAACCAACCTGACAACAACTCGTCGGGCAGCGGCGCGACAGTCTTGGGCAGCGGGTGCGGCTTCACACCCCGGACTTCTCGAGCCGCCGATGGGGGTTCGCATGGCGCGACCAAACCGGCGTCCATTTTGCGATTGCGTCATCGGTGATGCATTCATCACCTGTGACAATGGCGTCGATGGAAAGATCCTTGATCAGGGCGAAGATGCGCGAGGTCACCCCGCCGGTCAGCGCAAGTATCTGCTTTAGTGACTTGACCTTCAGATTGGATTTCTTCTCGAGGGGCATTGCCGCGATGAGTGTCTGGATCATGTCCGAGAACTCGGCGTCGTCGCGCCAGTTTGGAAGGTGATGTTCGTCCAGCCGCCTGGCAAGCTGGATATCACCACGGATGGCATCGACGGCCTCGCTGACCCCCAGGCAGACCAGCGACACTTCGAGTTCATTGCTGAGATACCGCAGAACATTGAGAAAGCGGCGCTGTTCGCGGTGGGTCCCGGCCAAGAGGTTGTGGACTTCGTCGATCATGATCATCCGCAGGCCAAGGTCGCGCAAGAGCGCGACGACACGGACTTCGAGGGAGGCCACATTTTGAGCGCGCGCGCTCAGTGCCGTGGCCGGTGCCCCGACGGTCGCCAGGATGTGCAGATAGAACCGTCGTTCGTCGGGAGCTGGTGGTGCTTGTAACAGTAACAGCGGCGTTCGCGTAATTCCCGATGCTGGGTCATATTCCGGTGCATATCTGCGCGAAAGATTGCGGGCGATCATCGTCTTTCCGATCCCGGACGCGCCATGCACAAGAAGGCCAGGCATACGGGTTTGCCTTGGCGCTTCGATCATACACTGCAAACGGTCCAGAACTTGTTCGGCCCGCGGAAAGCCAATCCAGATATCCGATTGAATGAGGGTGATCCGACCGTCTTCCTCTGTTTTTCCTGCCCTCAATTCACCATCTCTCCACCTTGAACAATGGGCGCGATGTATCACCCGTATCGATCGCGCGCAGCCCTTCGGTTGACGAGACGGCCGAGTTGGCGCTCTCCAATGTCCCTTTTCTTTCACGGGATCGGCGTTCGGCCCTCGTCAGGCTCCGGCTTTCAGACTCGATTTGGCGTTGCTGTCGGATCAGCTCAGCCAGGACCAGCTCATTGGACCCGGACTTGCCAAGGGCACGGGCATTCCTCATGGCTTCGCGATATTCCCAGAGCGACACAGGCGGAATTTCCAGGTTTCGGTACCGAGCTTCGACGTATCGGTCATTATCCAGTTCGACCCAGATCACCGAGAGGTCGCGAGGGTCGTAGCGGACGACCACCTTTCCATCCCCGCGCCCGATGTGGCCTGCAAGCGCATCGGACCAGTACCGTATCTGGAACAGATGGATGCCGTCACGCCTGACCTTGCGCAGTTCACTTGGCAGAAAGCTCACCCGAAAGGCTTCAATCTCGAAGGGGATATCGCCCATCATTTGCTCTGAGAGCGCCTCCCATTTGGCAACGGGCGTGCAGCCAAGACTTGAATGAATGCTGTTGTTGTAGCGGCAGATTTCCAGAGCAAACCAGCGATCGAAGTCGCTTAAGGTCATCGTGGCCATGCCCTCGGCGTCATAGTCGCCCTTGGCCACGACCGAGGATTGCGTTGTTCCAGGCAACAGGTGCACGGCCCCCATCATCGTGCCGATCAATCGTTCGATGTGCCCTCCGAAATGAGGACTGCCTGGCGGCCGATAGACCAGATCGATCCCCCATTCTGCACATGCCGACCGAAAGGCATGCGACCGGAAATCGCGCCCGTTATCGACGTGGATGCTATGCGGTTTACCCTGCGCGGGCCAAGGAACATTGCGCACCAATTCCGCCAGAAGTTCCGCCTTGGGGGCCACAGCCTGTGTCAGGCAAAGCGCCACCGACAGACGCGAAGGTGCCTCGAGAGAGGTGTAATATCCGGTCACCATCCGCGTTGCGACGTCGATCGCCAGCGTGACCCAAGGCCGCCCAATTGGTTTGCGTTCAAAACTGTCGACGAGAATGATGTCCGCAGGCGTATGGTCGATTTGCACGACCTCCAGTGGCCGGTTTGCCTTGTTGTCGCCTACGACCGGCGCAAATTTCTGGCGGGCCGCCTTTGCGCCTTCGCGTGCCTTGGCAATTTCACGGGCATCCATTGCATCCAGCCTGCGCTGAACCGTCCGACGTGTCGGCGGTTGCAAGCCCTGCTGCCAGCACGCGCTTCGGATTTCTGTCACGATGCGCGACAGGCTTGGGCGTTCCCGCCGTAAGAAATAACGGCGAAGATGTTCTTCGATCACCGCTTCCACCTTGCCGGATATCAAGGTTGTACCAGTCGGGCGGCCCCGTTTCCGAGAAGCCAGCGCGCTGGTGCGCCCACCCTCTTCGGCCAGACGCTTTATCCAGCGCCAGACAGTCGCCCTGCTGACACCAAGCTCCCAAACGGCGTCATTGATGCCACTTTCCAGACTGCCAGTTCCTTTGAGATATGCCTGAACAAGCGGACGCAGAACGGCCGCCCTGCGCGCCTCCTCAGCACCAGCGGCAACGAAGTCTTCGCGATCATCATCCATCAATATTTGCCACACGAAGCTGCGAACCCTGTCTCAGGTTTAAGGGCAAAAATATCGGATTTAAAGGCAAAATATCATATTTAAGGGCAAAGCAAGGCCGTTGATTTCGTTGGATTTCTCATCTCACAATTAAGGGCTACGCGACA
>JBFHMM010000274.1:0-4169 GCA_041594355.1 Paracoccaceae bacterium
CCCGCCCGCAGCGTCCCGGAGACAGTCATTCAGGCGCCCGACAATCCGGGCGCCACTTCGTTCGATAGGAAAATAGATGTCCACCAATACAGAATTCTGGAACAAGGTCGCCCGCAAATATGCAGAACGCCCGATACAGGACGTGGCGGCCTACGAGCTGACACTGGACCGGACCCGCAGCTACCTGCATGCTGATGACCGGGTGCTCGAAATTGGCTGCGGCACCGGCACCACGGCGTTGAAACTGGCCGATGCCGTGCACCATATGACCGGCACGGATGTAGCCGCCGGTATGATCGAGATCGCCCGCGAAAAGGCGCAAGGGGTGGCAAACGTCGAGTTCTCGCAGATGGCGATGCCGGGCGGCACCCCGCCCTATACCGCGCCTTACGACGTGGTGATGGCCTTTAACCTGCTCCATCTGATCGAGGACACAGATGCAGTCCTGGCACAGATCCACGGCATGCTCAAACCCGGCGGGCTGTTCATTTCGAAAACGGTGGGGCTGGCGGACAAGGGGGCGTGGATGCGGATTCTGATCGGCGCTATGCGGCTGATCGGCAAGGCACCCTATGTGAAAAACTTTCGAATCGTCGAGATCGACGACCTTATCGCCGGGGCGGGGTTCGAGATCATCGAGACAGGAAACTACCCGGCCTCGCCGCCCAACCATTTCGTGGTAGCGCGCAAGCTCTAGACTTCAGTCGTTTTCGATCGGCTCGCCCCAGCGGTCGATCATCCGGTGGACGATCTGATCGCGGGACTGGCGGTAGGCATCCAGTTTCGCGGCGCGGGTCTCGCCCAAGCCCGTCGGGTCCAGGATCGGCCAGTATTCCACGTCCAGGTGGAAGTAGCGGGTCAGTTCCAGCGCCCGGCGCTGGCTGGCCGGCGACAGCGCCACGACCAGATCAAAGGACGACAGGTCATCGCCCCATTGTTCCAGTTCGTCGAATGATCGTGACCGGTGCCGTGACAGCTCAACCCCGATTTCCTGACAAACCGCGATGGAAAACCCGTCAATCTCCAGGTCGCTGTGCACACCGACTGACTGTACATAGGTATCGGTGCCATAGAACCTTTTCATGATGCCTTCGGCCATCGGCGACCGACAGGCATTGTGATCGCAGCAGAACAGGACCGACTGCGGAAGCGGCATCACCATTCAGCCCCCGAAATGCAGTACGCAGATCAGCGTGAATAACCGCCGCGCGGTATCGGTGTCGACATTAGCCTTGCCCTCAAGCCGTTCCTGCAAAACCCGGCTGCCTTCGTTGTGAATACCGCGCCGGGCCATGTCGATGGTTTCGATTTGGCTGGGCGGCAGCGTCTTGACCGCGTCGAAATAGCTTTCGCAGATCTGAAAGTAATCTTTGACCACTTGCCGAAACGGTCCTAATGACAGGTGAAATTCTGCCGCTTTCTGTCCATCTTCGGTGTCGATATCAAAGACCAGCCGTTTCTCCCGGATCGACAGTTTGACCCGATAAGGGCCCTCGGGCACCAACCGGTCTTCACGTTTGGGCAGATCAAAGCTGTTCTTTTCCAGCAGATCGAACATGGCGACCTTGCGCTCCTGTTCGATCTCGGGCGTGGGTGGCGGCAGCCCCGCGTCATCCAGAGCAATATCGACAATATGTGACATCGGTATGTTACCTGTTCAAATGGTCCAGACGCGCGCGAACCGACAGCCCGTGCGCCTCGAGGCTTTCGGAGTGGGCCAGCCGTTCAGCCGAAGGGCCAATAGCACGCAGGGCTTCCAGTGTCATCCGCGCCATTGTGGTCCGTTTCAAAAAGTCCATCACCGACAGACCGGACGAGAACCGCGCCGACCTGGCAGTGGGCAGAACGTGGTTCGGCCCTCCGACGTAATCGCCGATTGCCTCGGGGGTGAACTGGCCTAGGAATATCGCTCCGGCGTGGATACACTTCTCTGCCAGCGCCTCGGGGTCGTCCACGCACAGTTCCAGGTGCTCCGGCGCAATGTGGTTGGACAGGGCGGCAGCCTCATCCAGATTCCGCACCGTGATCACCGCACCGAAATCGCGCCAACTGGCCCCGGCGATGGCGCGCCGATCCAAGGTCATCAACCGCCGTTCGACGGCGTCGTTGACGGCGCGGCCAAAGGCAGCGTCATCGGTGATCAGCAGTGACTGGGCGCTTTCATCATGTTCGGCCTGGCTCATCAGGTCCAGCGCGATCCAGTCGGGATCATTGTTCTTGTCGGCAATCACCAGGATTTCGGAAGGCCCCGCGATCATGTCGATGCCGACCTTGCCGAATACCCGGCGTTTGGCCGCCGCGACAAAGGCGTTGCCGGGGCCGGTAATTTTGTCGACGGGCGCGATGGTCTCGGTGCCATAGGCCAGGGCGGCAATCGCCTGGGCGCCTCCGATGCGGTAGATTTCGTCGACCCCGGCAATCTGAGCGGCGAGCAGGACCAGCGGGTTTAGAACGCCGTCGGGCGAAGGAACAGCGATGGCAAGCCGGCCAACCCCGGCGACCTTGGCGGGGATCGCATTCATCAACACCGAGGAGGGGTAAGAGGCCAATCCGCCTGGAACATAGAGTCCGGCGGCCGATATCGCCGTCCACCGCCATCCCAGAGTAGCACCCGCTGGGTCGGTCCAGCTTTGGTCTACCGGCATCTGGCGCAGGTGGTAGGCGCGAATGCGTTCGGCAGCCACTTCCAACGCAGCGCGATCTTCCCCGGACACCTGCTCGACCGCTTGTGCGATCTCTTCGGCGCTGATCGCCAGCGTCGCAGAGGTCAGCGAGAGCCGGTCGAACCGCGACGTCAGCTCGATCACCGCAGCATCACCCCGGGCGCGGACGTCTGCGATGATCTCAGCCACCGCAGCATCCACATCTGGGCTGTCCTCCCTCTTGGCCGATAGCAGTGCGGCAAAGGTGGTTTCGAACCCGGCATCGGTGGTGTCCAGAAACTGGGGCATGTGGTTCTCCTTTGGGAAGCTGACTTAGCCAAGCTGCAGCCAGGCCTCAAGCGCTATGGGGCCGGGCGCGCTGCATCAAAACGGTGGGTTAGCAGTTCAGTCGCCGTGTTCAGGCACGTGCCGCGAGGGCGCGCGGTAGGGGCGGGTGACATCCTTGAGCGAAACTTCGAGCGCCTCGACCTGCAGCCGGATCGCGCCGTCACCGGCCAGCGTGATCAGAACATGACCGCCACCATCGGCGCCAGAGTCAAAGCTGATGTCCAGCAGCGACAGGATCAGATCGGCATCCTTGCGGTCGATACCCTGGCTCGACACCCCGAGAACGTTGTCGATGACCAACAGCGACTGCACCCTTTCGGGTCCGTGCCGCTCCATCCCGTTGTCTTCCCAGCGAAAGCGGTTCAACAACAGGGCAAAGCGCCGCTCTTTAGGCCGCCATCCCATTTCCGTCACGGGAAACACTGCGTCCTGACCGAGCGCGGCGATGACCTTGAGGTCGTCGGTGTCCAGCGCGGCCAGGTAAAGAGGCGCCTCGCGGCCGTCTTCGAATGTTGCGTCCTGTGTCACTGGTTACTGATCCGTTCTATCCTTGCGCCAACTGCTTCGAGTTTGCGCACCACGTGTTCATACCCCCGATCAAGGTGATAGACCCGGCTGACCACGGTTTCGCCCTCTGCCGCCAGACCGGCCAGGATCAGCGAAACCGACGCTCGCAGATCGGTCGCCATCACCGGAGCCCCCTTCAGCCGGTCGACCCCGGTGACCGTTGCCGTTCCGCCATGCACGTCGATCCGTGCGCCCATGCGGATCAGTTCGGGCGCATGCATGAACCGGTTCTCGAAGATCTTCTCCTCCAGCACGCTGGTGCCCTCGGCCGTGCACAAGAGCGCCATCATCTGCGCCTGCAAGTCGGTGGGGAATCCGGGGAAGGGTTCGGTCACCACGTCCACCGCCCGAACCCGGTCACCACGACGCTTGACCCTTAACCCGTTGCGGGTCTCGGTCACGTCGATTCCGGCAGCGTCGAGCTTCTCGCAGAAGGCGCCGACCAGATCCAGCCGACCGCCCAGCAGTTCGACTTCGCCGCCACAGATCGCCGGCGCCAGCATATAGGTGCCCAGTTCGATCCGGTCGGTGACCACCGGGTGGGTCGCTCCATGAAGCCGGTCGACCCCGTGAATGGCGATCGTACTGGTGCCTTCGCCCTCGATCTGCGCG
>JBFHMM010000275.1:0-4146 GCA_041594355.1 Paracoccaceae bacterium
GGGACTGGCTGGCCTACGCCGTGCGGGTGCTGGGATGGGGGGCGGGCGTTGTGTCGGTCGTCGCTTTGCTACGCTGGTTCAAGGCGCGCGACGGCAAACTGTTTGCCTATTACCTGATGCATGATTACGCCTATTCGGCCGGCTCGCGCGGGGCCAATTCGCCGGAGCTGGAAAAGCGAATGGCAGAGTTTGGCGATTTGATTGCGGGCGCATTGAACGGGGATGTCGATGAAGTTCTGGTGGTGGGACATTCGTCGGGCGCGCATCTGGGGGTTTCTGTTCTGGCCGATCTGATCCGCAGCGAACGGGTGCCGCAAGCGGGGCCGGAGCTAGGTTTTCTGTCACTTGGGCAGGTCGTGCCCATGGTGTCCTTTTTGCCGGATGCCAAGCGGTTACGTGGCGATCTCAAGTTTCTTTCGGCGCGGGACGAACTGGCTTGGGTCGATGTTTCCGCCCCAGGCGATGGCTGCGCATTTGCGCTGTGCGATCCGGTCACCGTCAGCGGCGTGGCGCGGGAGGGTAAGCGCTGGCCGCTGGTGATCTCGGCGGCGTTCACCCAGACCCTGAGCCCGGCGCGCTGGAAGGCGTTGCGCTGGCGGTTCTTTCGGTTGCATTTCCAGTATCTCTGCGCCTTCGACCGGCCGGGAGACTACGACTATTTCCAGATTACCGCCGGGCCGGAAACGCTGGCCGGTCGGTATCATGGTCGGGCGCCGTCAAAGTCGCGGATTGACGTGCCGGTGTCGAAATATACCTCGGTGGCGCTGCGATGACGCCGCCGAAGCCCGAAGCGCGCCCCAACAAGGTGTCGTTGCGGGCCTATGTGCGGCTGTTTCGCAAGGATATCCTGTCAGCCCAGCCGGTGCGGCTCTACCGGGCCTGGATGGCCGAGTTTCGCACGCCGTTTTTCCGGTCGTTCCTGCTGAACCAGCCGGACCTGGTGGACACGGTCCTGAAAAAGCGCCCCGACGATTTTCCGAAATCCGGTCGGATCAGCGAGGGGTTGCGGCCGTTGCTGGGCAATTCAGTATTCCTGACCAATGGCGAGATCTGGAAGCAGCAGCGCCGGATCATCGACCCGGCCTTCGAGGGCGGTCGTCTGAGAGAGGTTTTCCCGGCGATGCGCGCGGCCGGCGAAGCGGCGGTGGCGCGGCTGCGGGCGCGAACGGGCGCGGCGGTGGAGATCGAGGAGGTGACCAGCCATGTGGCCGCCGACGTGATCTTTCGCACCTTGTTTTCCATTCCTATCGAGCATGACATCGCGAGCCAGGTGTTCAGCCGGTTTCGGGCCTATCAGCGGGCGCAACCGATCCTGAACCTGGCGGCCTTTGTGCCGCTGCCGCGCTGGGTTCCACGGTTCCATTCAAGGGAGACACGGCGGAACGCGGCCCGGATCCGGGCGCTGATCGGGCAGTTGACGGCGGAGCGGATGGCGATGATTTCCGCAGGCTCGGCACCGGACGATCTGGCAACGAAAATCATGACAACGGCGGATCCGGTGACGGGCGCTCGGTTTGACACTGATGAGATGATAGATCAGGTGGCGATCTTTTTCCTGGCCGGACATGAGACCAGCGCGTCGGCGCTGGCCTGGGCGCTGTATCTGATGGCGCTCTATCCGGAGTGGCAGGAGCGGGTCGCGGGGGAGGCGGAGGCGTTGGAGGACGCGGGGTTTTCGGCGATGTCGCGGCTGAAGGTGAGCCGGGATGTGTTTCGCGAGACCCTGCGGCTGTATCCGCCGGTGCCGATGATGGTGCGCGAGGCCACCTGTCCGGAACGGTTCCGGGACCGCGACGTGCCGAAAGGGGCGCAGATGGTGCTGAGCCCCTGGCATCTGCATCGCCACGAGCGGCTGTGGGACAATCCGGACGGGTTCGACCCGGAGCGCTGGCAGACCGAAAACGGCAGGAGGTGCCAGCGCGAGGCCTATATCCCGTTTTCGGCCGGGCCACGCGTCTGTACCGGCGCGGGATTTGCCATGGTCGAGGGGCCGCTTCTGTTGTCGATGATCCTGCGTGCCTACAGGGTGGAGCGGCTGGAGGGGCGCGATCCGGTACCGGTGGCGCATCTCACAGTGCGGGCGCGCGATGGCATCTGGCTGCGGTTGTTGCCAAGGGACGCTGATCGGTGTGAGCGATAGTTGAACTACGACTCCTATTGGCTTCGAGGGTAGGGAGATCCAGCCAGTTTTTCCATCATCTTTTGTCGGAACACTTCGGCTATTGTCTTTTACCCGAGGCATTTGCGCTGCCGGGCACGCTGATCGGACGCCATCAGATGGGCGGCGGCACCATAGTAGCCGTCACATTTGGGCATGTACTCATCGCTGAAATAAATCCGTTTGATCTCACGGTGGATCGTGGTTTTTGAGCGCCTCAGCACACGCGCCATCTCGCGAAAAGGGAGCTTTGCATTTCGCCAGCGTTCGATTCTGCGGCGTTCCTCAACGCTCAGTTGCGTGTTGGATAACCCATTGGTTTCTAATAGGAGTCGCACTTCAAGGTAGCGCGCGCGCCTTCAATTCTTGTTGCAAACAGGTTGAAATGTCACTGGTTGTGCAAATTAGCAATGTCCTACTTGGGCGCTGAGGGGCGCAAAGCCTGACAGGGTGGAGACCTGAGATATCGCAGCCCTGGCTGGCTTTGCGGATCGCTTTGGCGCGGCGTGTTGCGAGTGAGTTCCAGCCGTGGCGGGTCCTTGTTCTGTTCTTCAGACGTTGGGCCGCGTAATCTTTCGCCATCTTGACGAAATGTGCGGCCCCGAGCGGCGGCTTTTTGGACATGGCCAAATGATTGACCGCGCTGGGGTTTTTCACGTCTTTGAGCGTGTATTTCAGCGCATAGGAGAAGGCCCCATAGTCGGGCGCCTGCACGTAGACAACCCCGTGCGGCCAATAACGCCAGAAATACCGCTGCTCTTGAATGATCTTGTCCGACCACACGGGGTTATCAAGATCATCCGTTTCACTGAGCCAGCTACGCCGCTCAGTTTCCGCGTGCGCTTCTGGCAACTCTTTCCCCGTGAGAAAGAGGATGAAGTGCCAGTGCGCCCGCTTTTTTTACCGACCCGTATTCGTCCGCGACGATGTAGCGGACGGTGTAGCCCTCACTGCGCAATCGTTTCACAAACTTCTGCACGTCCTCGTACCGCAGATAGGCGGTTTCCGGGCCATCGCCCTTGTACGTCAGCGTGATTGCGTAGGTCTGTTTTGAACGGGTCTGTTCGGCAATGCAGCGGCCAACGAGATCGTTGACCCTGTTTTTTCTGCATTGCCGGCAGTTGCGACACGCCACCAAAACTCCGCCGCCTAGATCACAGGGACTCTGACACATAGCAGCCCATTGCGCGTAGTTCGTATTCTCGGTCAGCGCGTTCTTGGAGGTCGCGTTCGCGGACCTCTTGTTCTGCGATTTCGCGCTCATAGCGCCGCCGTGCGGCAGCTTGCAGAACGCGCGTTTGGTTGGCTGTGAATTTATGCCTGGACCGGGCCACGGCTTTGCATTGTTCGTAGATGCTGAGGGCGGGGGGGGTTGTTGGCTTAGTCACTAACTGCATATCCTAACAAGGGGGGATTTTTGTGCCGCCCCGCCTCTTTCGAGAGCGGGGCGGGCGGGGCAGGGGTATCACCCATGCCCCTTCTGATGGTGCTGAACGCTGGGCCATACGCCGTGCGCGATGTAGTGCGCAGCATAGCGCACGGGCCGATCCCCTACGGGGTCCGGCTTGCGCACGGTACGCCAGTCCGTCAGTTCCCAATGGGCGCGGTCATAGAGCGACTTGAAGTCTCCGCCCCATGTGACCCGCAGACCCATCTTGCGGGCCACCTCTTTGCCCACACCGCCTATCACGGCCCATTCCTTGCGGTTCAGGTCCCAATAGCGGGTGTGAGGTGCACCAAATCGAAGGCGCACCCGTACTGGTGCGGAGAGCGGCCCGGCGGGGCATTGCTGGCCCCATTGGCATGCACGCGGGCTTGCCGCGCCTCCGAGCGTTCCCAGCAGAACACATAGAAGGGGTACCCCCTCTTCTGGGCTTTGTTGCACAAATCGGTTGAAGGGCAAACTTCCCCTTTCCCCGGACAGACTTATCCTACGGGCTCTGTGACGGGTATGCCAAGAGCGGTGTAGCGATTGAGGACGGCAACAC
>JBFHMM010000276.1:0-4068 GCA_041594355.1 Paracoccaceae bacterium
CGGAACTTTCCGTCTAATAGAGTCTGATTTGGGCTATTTCGTGGGCAAGATCGCCGCTTTTTCGGTGCTGGCCCCTTGGCATCCGGGGTTATCCACATGCCGATGGGCCACCGTCATGAGAAAGGTACCCGATTACAGGATCGCCTAAAGGACCTGAAAATTGTTGAAGACGGGTACCTTTCGTGTCAACTTGCGTCCCAAATGAGCAGTACGACACAATGACAGATGCCCAGATCAACCTGGATCAGCTGACCGGCGCGCTGCGGCGAGAGACGGTCAAGAAGAACGTGGCCGCGATCCATATCAGCGGCAAACTGACATTGTTGCAGCGAAAGCTATCTAACGTTCTGCTGCTCAATGCCTATGACGCGTTGACCACGGCGCAGACCCACACCATCGACGCGCGGACGCTGGCCATGATGGTCGGGTACAACTCGAATGACTTTGACACTCTTCGGGCCAGCCTGCGGGCGCTGGCCGAAACGGTCGCGGAATGGGACATGCTGGACGAACAGGGCCGGCAGGAATGGGGGGTCAGCTCGCTGCTCAGTTTCGCTCGGCTCAAGGCCGGGGTCTGCGAATACGCTTATTCCCCGGCGCTGGCGCAAAAGCTGCACGATCCCAAGATCTATGCGCTGATCAATGTGCACATCCAGCGCAACTTTAGTTCCGGCCACGGCCTGGCGCTCTATGAAAACTGCTATCGCTTTGTCCGGACCGGATCGACGGGCTGGTGGACTCTCGATGTCTTTCGCAAGCTGATGGGTGTGGAAGGGTCCAGCTACTACGAAAGCTTCAAACACCTCAACGCCAAGATCATCAAGCCGGCGGTTACGGAGGTCAACAAAAGCTCAGACATCGAGATCACGCCCGAATTCCGGAAGAAGGGCAGGGCGGTTACCGACATCCGGTTCGTGATCAAGGAGAACCCGCAGATGGCAATGTTCCAGATCGATGACAGCGAAGGTCTGCGCAACCTGCCGGTCTACAAGGATCTGATGGGGCAGGGGGTCTCCGACCGGCTCGCGCGCCAGTGGATAACAGAGCACGGGGCGGATTACGTGTCCGAAAAGCTGGCCTATGTGCGGGCGCAGGGGGACGTCAAGTCAACTGCGGGATACCTGACGGTAGCGCTGCGCGACGATTACCGCGCGGACGCGGCCGATGAGACGCCCGAGCCGAGCGCCGAGGCGATCGCGAAAGCTGCCCGGAGGCAAGAGCGCCTGGCCGAGGAGAACGCCGAGTTCGCACTGCGGCAGGCCGAGCGGGCTGAACGCAAACGCAAGTTTGAAATCGTGGCGGATCTGGTTTCGCGGCGAAACCCAACGCAACGCGACGCGGACCGGCGGTTGTTTTTGGCTTCGCTGAAGGATGATCTGGAAAGGGCAGAGTTCCGGGCCCATGGGTGGAACTCTGCGTTGAACGCCGCCGCGATCTTTGCGTTCTGGGAAGAGCTTGAGCCGGCAGCCTTTGTCGAAGCGGAATAGTTTGCGCCAGCGAGGCGGTGCCATTGACCAGCCGGTTTGGTGTTCACCCGACGATGATCCACAGCTGGAGGCAGATTTGTATGGCAAATCGCCTGCCGATCAATGGTGCGAAGCGCTGAGCGAGGCGATCCACCGCTTCGGCCCGCCCCAGATCATAAACACCGACCCAGTTGGCCAGTTCACGTCGTTTGCCTGGACCGACCGGCTGTGGCGATCCGGTGTGGGCATCTCGATGGATGGAAAGGGGCGCTTCCTCGACAACATCTTTGTCGAACGGCTCTGGCGGAGCCTGATATCCGAGTGCGTCTACCTGCACGCCTGGGAAACCGGATCGGAAGCGAAGGCAGCTGTCGGAAAATGGATCAAGTTCTACAACCGCAAGCGTCCCCATTCCGCCCTTGGCGGCAAGCCGCCAGCCGTGGTCTATTGGCTGACAAAAAAGAAAACCAAACCCAATCAGCAGGTGCAGAGAGTGGCTTAATTTACGCCGGATTCTGTCCAACGATCGGGGGTAGTTCTCAAAGTTTCTGCCGCTTGGAAAGATAACTTACTATAAAGTAAGTTTCTGGTGAATGGAAAGAAAGGCATGGAAATGGCGTTAGCGGACCCCTGGACGGATTTCGATGTTCTGATCATTGGTGCGGGCCTCTGCGGCATTGGCGTGGCGCGCTACCTCAAAAAGGAATGCCCGGACAAGAGCTTTGCGATGAATGAAGAAAAGCTCTGTGTCGGCGGCCCCTGGGACCCGTTCCGCTATCCCGGCATCCGCCCGGACAGCGACATGCACACGAAGGGTTATGCGTTCTAGCCATGGACCCGGCCCAAGGCGATTTTCGATGGCGGCTCGATCCCGGGCCATATCCGCGAGGCATCCCGCGAAAACGGTATTGACCCGCATATCCGGTTTGAGCGCCGGACACGCGAGGCGAGCTATGACAGCCGGACGCAAAGCTGAACGCTGACCATTGATCACGGCGGGCCCACCGAAGTTCTGACCTGTCGGTTCCGGTTTTCCTAGGCTGGGTCCCAGGATCATCACAAGGGCTATTGCCGGAGTGAGAAGGTTACTGCGACTACAAGGGCACGCTGGTGCATCCGCCGTTCTGGCCCGAGGATCTGGATTATACCGGCAAGCGGGTGGCGATCATCGGGTCTGGCGCGACAGTGGTGACGTTGTTGCCGTCGCTGACGGAACAGGCGGCGCATGTGGTGCAGTTGCAGCGGTTGCCGACCTATATCATCAGTCGTCCGTCCGAGGACAGATACACCAACTGGATGCACCGCTGGCTGCCCGATCGGCTGGCCTATGCGCTGTCGCGCTGGTGGATCATTCCGGGCGGGCAGATGCGGCGCAAGAAGATGGCGGCAAACATCAAGGCGGCCAAGATGTTCTTTATCGTCGGGTTGGCGCAGGAGCTGGGCGACCGGGTCGACTGGAAGAAGCATTTCGTACCCAGCTGCTGGCCCGGCCAGCAGCGAACCTGCGCTGTGCCCGATGGCGACATGTTCCGGATCCTGCGCGAGGGGCGCGCGCTTTGTCGAGGATGGGCTGGTGAGGCGGAACTGGCCGAGAAAAACACCGCGATCAAGTTCATCTCGAGGCATTTCTTGCGCTCGGCGCATCTACTGCCGGCACATGGCAAGGCCTTCCCGTGGCTTCACGAGCAGGATTACATGCGGGACCGTAAGACGCCGAAACGCGGCAGGGTTGACGATGGTTCGCGGGAGTTTTTGGGCGGTACGCCGGTGGATCTGCCGGCTGAGCAGCGCGCCGGGGTGGCGGCGCAGTAGGGGGCGGCGTCAATCGTCGAGCATGCCAAGGGCGAGCTGCTGCCCGTAGATCCGTATCGCTTCGTCCAGCGACAGCCGCGCCCGCACCCAGAGGCGGAAGTCGAAGGCCGCGTTCAGCGCCGCCATCAGGCATTGCGAGGCGATCAGCGGGTCGATGGGGCGGATTGAGCTTTCGGTGATGCCGTCTATGATCATCCCGGCAAAGCGTTGCGCCATGCGGTTGGACCGCTGGATGACG
This sequence comes from Paracoccaceae bacterium, assembly GCA_041594355.1. Classification (GTDB taxonomy): domain Bacteria; phylum Pseudomonadota; class Alphaproteobacteria; order Rhodobacterales; family Rhodobacteraceae; genus JAIUZI01. The sequence goes on from JBFHMM010000276.1 coordinate 3,517, forward strand.
GCGGGGCGCAGCTCTTCGGGCAGGGCCTGAATGGCGGTAGTGCGCAGCAACGGGAACTGCCCGTCGAACTGGACCCGCAGCAAGGTGGCAATGGAAGAGTTGAGCCGCAGCCAGTAGTCGCCTTTGAGGGCGATCGCCGCGTGCTGGGCCTTGGACACCCGTGAATAGCTCTGGTCAAAGCAATCGAGAACCAGATTATCCTTGCCATCGAGATGATGGTAAAAGCTGCCCTTGGACACATTCAGCTGCGCCGCGATCCGTTCGACGGACGCTCCGCGGTAACCGCGTTCGTTCATCAGCAGGGTGGCGGCGCGAAAAAAAGTTTCGCGGCTGATCTCCTTGCCGGTGCTGGTGATGTCGTCCTCGATTTGCAACAGCTGCGGCGCCCAGCTGGCATCGGACCCCGCACCGGACCCGGCGTAGCCATGTTCGATGAAATCAAACAGCCGGGACTCGACGCGGGGAAAATCGGCGTCCGAATAAAGCGGCAACCAGGTCCGCGACCAGTGCAGCATGTCCAGCAGGATCTGCGCGCGGGCCAGGTTGCGAGCC
>JBFHMM010000277.1:0-3999 GCA_041594355.1 Paracoccaceae bacterium
AATCGCCTCGTTCTCGGGCGCGTTGTTCGCCTACTACCAGAACTTCGTTTCAGTTGAAGCCTTCACGCTGTTCCTGAGCATCCAGTACATCGCGATGATCATCATTGGCGGAATGGGCAGCTTGCCGGGGGCCCTGTTGGGAGCGGTGTTCGTCACGCTGGTTCCCTATTTCGTTGAGTGGCTGATGGAAGCGGTGCCCTATATCGGGCTGGACATCACGACGGTTTCTTCGGCTTCCTATGCAGCTTTTGGTCTGCTGATGATCCTGTTTCTGGTCTTTGAACCCAGCGGCCTGATCGGCATCTGGAAACGCGTTGTCGGTCAATTCGCATCGCCGTCGAAACGGGAGGACAAGCAATGACAGACATTCTGGAAGTCACAGACCTTGAAGTCACCTATCAACGTTCGATCCGGGCGTTGCACGGTGTCAATCTGCGGGTTGCGAAAGGGCAAATTACCGCGCTCTTGGGGGCCAACGGTGCGGGAAAATCGACCACGCTCAGGGCGATCTCGGGGTTCATCGGGCTGGACAATGCACGGGTGACAACCGGCAACGTACGGTATTTCGGTGAAGACATCACCGGGCTTCAGCTTCCGAAAACGATCCACAAGGGTATCGTTCTGGTGCCCGAGCGGGACAAGGTTTTTACCAACCTGACTGTTGCCGAGAACCTGGAAGTCGTCTCGACCACGCGTGCCGAAGGCAGCAACTGGCGGCAGATCGAAGACGAAATCTTTGTCTATTTTCCCAGATTGGCAAAACTCAGGAACAAACCGGCTGGCTTGCTGTCAGGGGGTGAGCGTCAGATGCTGGCGATTGGGAGCGCGCTTGTCTGCAAGCCGAGCCTGTTGCTGATCGACGAGCTGTCGCTGGGGTTGGCTCCGGTGATCGTCGATGAGATCATCGAGCGGCTGCGCGACATTCACGCCCGGACCGAACTATCCATACTCTTGGTCGAGCAAAGCGCCGCGGTGGCTTTTGCGTTGGCTAGCTACGGCTTCGTTCTGGAGAACGGCAAAGTCGAGCTTGAAGGTGCAACCCAAGACCTGCGGACCAATCAGAAAATCCTGGAACTGTACCTTGGGACCGGAAGCGCGGGCCGCGCCGACTATCTGGCTAATGCGCGGCGCCGACGCGAGGAGCGAGCAAATGTATGACCTTGAACTCAAGGATGTAGAACTTCATTTTGGCGGTCTGGTCGTCCTTAACCGAGTTTCGCTGGGTGTTCGGTCGGGTGAATTGCTGGCGCTGATCGGACCAAACGGGGCAGGCAAGACCAGTATTTTTAACTGCATCAGCGGGATCTATCGCCCCTCGGGACAGATCGACTTTCTCGGCACGTCCCTAATCGGCAAAAAACCCAGTGCCATTGCGGAATTGGGAATCGGGCGCACTTTTCAACATGCCGAACTGATCCCCCGGATGAATGTACGTGAAAACTTGCTTGTGGCCCGGCACAACCATCTCAAGGCGACACTTGCGGAACAATGGTTACGACTGCCGTCGGCACGACGCGAAGAGGCCGAGCATCTCGCGGTGGTCAACGATGTGCTTGAGATGTTGTCGCTGACCCATCTGGCGCATTTGCCTGTCGGCGGTCTGCCTTTTGGAATTCAGAAGATCATCGGCTTTGGGCGGGCGCTGGTGGCCGAACCGAAAGTTCTTTTGATGGACGAACCTTCCGCGGGACTGACCCAGGAAGAACGCGAAGAACTTGCCTACCATATCGACGCCGCAAAGAAGCAGCTGGGAATTCCAATGCTCTGGATTGAACACGACATGGAAATGGTCGCGGCGATTGCGGACCGTATCCATGTGTTGGATTACGGTCGGTCGATCGGAGACGGACCTCCTGATGAGGTGCTGGATAACCCTGAAGTGGTTCGGGCCTATCTTGGCACGACTCAACTGACGCAAGCAGGCGCGGATGTGGCCGCACCGCAGGAAGAAAGGGTGACCCCGGTATGATTGAAGAGCTTCGTTTTGTTCGGTACCCGGCAAAAAAATTGGATGCTTTCCATCGGTTCCTTGGAGGCGCGGTCGGGCTTCAGTCTGCGGACGGCAGTGACGACATCGCCAGATTCCGATCCGACGAGCGATCATATTCAGTTGAATGCGACGCCACCGGCGCGACCAGCAAGCCGGTTGTCGGGCTCAGTGTCCGTTACCAGACCGATCTTGACGACATCACAGGGAAGCTCACCGCCTGCGGACTTGAGCCCGCGCGGCTGTCCGCAGAGGTTTGTGCCGGAAAGCTCTACCGCGATGCGGTGGCCTTTGAAGATTTCGCCGGCAACCGGTTCGAGATCGTTGTGCGCCACGAAAACAAGAGCCAGCGGTTTTTCCCCGCCCGCGATGCCGGCATCAAAGCGATTTCGTCGGTTGATCTGCGCAGCCCGGACCCCGAGCGCGACATGGCGATCTGGACCGAGGTTTTCGGCGCCAGGGTACGGGACTTTGCCGGAGAAAGCGGTCAGCTGGGTTTTGATGAACGGCACCACCGCATCGCTTACTACCCAAGCCAGCGGAGTGGGCTTCTATCCGTCAATTTCGAGGTAGGCGACCTGAACGATATCATGCGCAGCAAGTATTTGCTTGCCAATCAACAGGTGCGAATCCTCGATGGTCCCGGGCGCGATCCCGCAAGTGGCGAAGTTTTCCTGTACTTCCAGGGGCCCGAGGACCTGATCGTGTCTTACGGGACCGGAATGAAAACTGTTGAGCCTGACTGGACCGCGCGACAATTCAGAAACGCGCGCGACTCGTTTTGCATGTGGAACTCCGATGGTCTGATTCCCGAACGCTGGGGAGCCGATTGGGAAACCCAAGATAACAGAAAGGTGGGCACAAGATGATTGAACTGCTTGATGTATGCTATGTTCGGATGGGTACAAAAGATATTCAGACCAGCACCGACTTCGCGACGAGAATTCTGGGCCTGGAGGTTTCCGAAAGCAGCCGCAATTCGCGACACCTCAGATCAGATGAACGGGGACATACCCTATATTACCACGAAGGAGACCCCAACGATCACGTCGTCGGTTTCGAAGTCCGCGATAGTCAGACACTTGAAATCGCGGCTGCGACTCTCGAAGATCTTGGACACGATCTGCATAGGGGCACCCGCGACGAATGCGATTCCCGTCATGTAAGAGATTTCGTTGCTTTCCGAGAGCCCAGTGGCCTGAAAATCGAGCTGGTAGTTCAGCCAGAGATTATGGGCAAGCGTCATTTTCCGAGCCGGGACGCCGGAATCTCCGGGTTCAGCCATGTCGGCATTTTCAGCCAGGACTGCAAGCGGGATGAAGCATTCTGGACCCAGGTTTGCAACGCCCGCGTCAGTGACCGTATCGGAGACGTTCCGCTTTTGCGCGTGAATGAGATTCATCATACGCTCGCTCTTGTCCCTGCAGGGCGCGGCGGACTCCAGCATATCAACCATCAGGTTGAATCGACCGATGACATCATGCGTTCGTACAATCTGCTGAAACAACATAACGTTCCGATTACCTTCGGTCCGGGACGTCACCCGACGTCCGGTGCCCGGTTTGTTTATTTCCAGGGCCCTGACGGGATGACATTCGAATACTCAGTTGGTGTCAACAAGGTAGACGAAGAAACGTATAGAGAACGCCAGTTCGGTTTCGAACCTTTCAGCCTTTGCATGTGGGGCGCGAAATCGAATCTGAACGGCCTCGAGAACTGATATGGCTTCCGAAGGCGCATGTAAGCGCGTTTGCGCAGCTTTCCGGTTGATGGACGGAAAGCCGTTTGGCTGGATGTTAACACGGAAGATACTGTGGTGAAGAATTTGCGCTCATCTGGGGCAATAGATGTCCATAGCCACGTCGTGCCCGATCAGTTTCCGGACGGAACAGAACGCGATGCGCGCTGGCCCTCCATTGTGCATGAACAGGACGGCTCGGCCCGGATCGTGATCGGAGGGAAGTCTTTTCGCCAGATCGATTCACGATCCTGGAACGCCGATGCCAGGTTGG
>JBFHMM010000278.1:0-3981 GCA_041594355.1 Paracoccaceae bacterium
ATAGCTTCTTCGACGGCAATCTCGTCGAACGGGTTCATCGACATCTTCACGTTGGCAAGATCGACCCCGCTTCCGTCCGCCTTGACACGAACCTTCACGTTGTAGTCGATCACGCGCTTGACAGGTACAAGTACCTTCATCTCTGCGGTCTCTCCTTCGAAACGGGAGCGCTTGAGCACGACTCCCCAATGATGCTCTCGCGGCGTTGATACCGGCTTGGTGCCACGTGGAACAGAGCAAAATCGTCCTGATGGCGCTCACAGACGTCGCGTTTTTCCGTTTTGTACCGCTTGTTTCAGGGGCATTTGCCGTATTGTACAAAAATTTCCGATAATGAAAGCGCAACTGATGACCGATGCTGACCCCGTTCCCGAGACCGTTTACCAGATCCCCGATACGGTTGACGGCGCGATGTTCGGAGTGTCGTTCGACGGTGATGACAGCGGGTTCAGATACGCGGTGGGGGTCGAGGTCACGCGGCGGCCGGAGGTCATGCCGGAGGGCTGTTGCGCAGTGATCTTGTCAGAGGGCGCAAAAGCGGTACTGCACCTGTTCGGCCCGCCCTCGGCGTTGCCACGGCCTTTCGACGGGCTGCTGAACGACTGGCTGGCGGGGTCGCCGTACTGCGATCGCAACGGCGCCATGTTCGAGCTGTACCCCGAGGATCCGCGCAACGGGCCGGACGGCATGGCCTATGAGATCTGGATGCAGGTTGAGCGCGGCGCCTGAGCCGGGTGTTATCGGCTCTCGCCCGCGCCTTGCGGCGCCGGGGCTCCGCCCTTCCGGTTGCCGGGCCGTCCACTGGACGCCCCGCCGCTGACTGGCGTCAGCGGTTCGCGCCCGGAACCCAGAGCACGTCGTCGGCGCCCCCGTTGTTGGCGACGCGGGCGGCGACAAAGAACCAGTCCGACAACCGATTGAGATAGCGCACCGACACCGGGTTCACCGGTTCGGTCCCGGCGAGTTCCACCGCCAGCCGTTCGGCACGGCGCGCCACGGTGCGGCAGACGTGCAGCTGCGCCGCCAGCGCCGCGCCGCCGGGCAGGATGAAGCTGCGCAGCGGGTCAAGGTCGGCGTTCATCACATCGATTTCGCGTTCCAGCCGGTCCACCTGTTCCGAGATCATCCGCAGCGGCGGGTACTCTGCCTGGTCGTCCTTGTCCATGTCGGGGCGGCAGAGGTCGGCGCCGAGATCGAACAGGTCGTTCTGAATCCGCGCCAGCGCCGCGTCCATGTCGCCCTCGGCCGACAGCCGCGCCACGCCGACAAAGGCGTTCAATTCGTCCGAAGTGCCATAGGCGTTGACGCGGGCGGAGTGTTTGGCGACCCGGTCGCCGTTGCCCAGGGCGGTGTCACCCTTGTCGCCGGTGCGGGTGTAGATCTTGTTCAGGACAACCATCAGCCAAACACCCCCTGCCCGCGCAGATAGACAAACAGCAGGATCAGCAATACCGCGACGAACTGCAGCAGGATCCGCAGCCGCATCATCTTGTTGGCATATTTGGCGTTGAAAGCGCCGCCTTTGGCAAAGCCGCCGACGCCGATCATCAAGACCACAACGACGGCGACCATCACCACCATTACGAGTGTAAAGAATGCACTGCCCATTGTCGGCCTCCGGACCTTTTGTCGCCTGCGCCGTCATGTAGCGGGTCACGGGACAAAAGCGAACCCGAATCTTCAGATCCGGCTCACGATCCAGTCAATTGAGCGGGCGGGCAGCACCCGTCGCAAGTAGCCGGAGAGGTAAGTCGGCGTCGTCACGTAGTAGCGCGCGCGCGGGCGTTTTGCGGTGAGCGCGCGGGCCAGTTTGGCGGTGACGGCAGACGGCGGCAGTTCGAACGGGTCCTTGCCGCTTTCGCGGTAGATGCGCGGGATCAGAGAGGTCTCGTATTCCGCCCGCTTGGCCGAATTCTCCCAGTCGATATAGCGCTCGAAGTAGACGATGCCCTTTTTGCGCAGCGGGGTGGTGATCGGCCCGGGCTCGATCAGGATCGGGTGGATACCGGTGCCGCGCAGTTCAATGCGCAGCGTGTCGGTCAGTGCCTCGACCGCGTGCTTGGTCGCGGCATAGGCACCGCGCCAGGGGATCGAGACGAGCCCCAGCGACGAGGAACACATCACAATACGGCCACCGCCCTGCGCCCGCATCACCGGAATCACCTGGCGCGTGAGGTCGTGCCAGCCAAAGAAGTTTGCCTCGAAAATGGCCCGCATGCCCTCGCGCGGGACATCCTCGACCGCGCCGGACATCTGGTGGCCGCCGTTGTTGAACAGCGCGTCCAACGTACCGCCGGTGGCGTCGAGCACCTGCGCCAGCCCGGTGGCGATGCTATCGGGATCGGTATAGTCGATACGCGGGCTGTCGAAACCCATCGCCCGCAGCCGGTCGCAATCCACCTGCTGGCGGCAGGTGGCAAAGACGCGCCAGCCGTGGTCGCGCAACCCCTTGGCCGCGTCGAGCCCGATGCCGGAGGAACAGCCGGTGATGAGAATGGTTTTCCGCACAGTGACGCCGCCCCGGTTCGTTGCTGTCGTGGCAACCTATGGCGGCAAATCGCCGTCGGTGCAATTGGTTGTGGCGGGAAAGGGGGCCTTGCCCCGCTGTCCGGCAAGCGCCCCCCCCGGAGTATTTGCCGAAGCGATGAAAGGGGCCGGTCAGCGTGCGCGCTTGCTGATCAGCGAGGCGGCGATCCAACCGAGCTGGCGCCCCTCGACCGAGCGCAGACGCAGCCAGCCGGTGCCGGATTCAGACAGCACCTCGACCTCTTGCCCGATGGTGAGGCGGCCGATCACCGGGTAGATGGTGCCGGGCCCGTCGCGCATGTTGACGCGGGTGCCGGTCACTTCGCGGATGTCGGGGGCGGGAGCTTCGAAGGCCGGTTCCGCCGGCGCTTCGTCCGCTTCCTCGGTCTCGGTCGCGGCGCCCCGGAAGCCCTGCGCGCCGCCTTCCAGCGAGGCCAGCGTGATCGATCCGGTGCCGTCGGCAGCCGGGAAGAGGGACAATGACGGCCCAAGGCTGCCGCGGATCTGCTCTAGCCCGGCCTTGTTCAGGCGCTCTTCGTCTTCCTGGGACAAGGCGGCTGTTTGCTCAGGTGCGGGATCAGGCGCGGGTTTGCGCGGGGCCAAGACCGGCTTGGCCACCAGGGTTCTGGCCTGCACCGTGTCGCCGAGCGCGGGTTTGGCCCGCGGGGAGGGCGGGCCGGGTACGGCGGCCGCCGTACGTTCCGGTTTCGGCGGCCGGACGCCGCGCGGTTCGAAATCGGCACCGCCGCTGAGCTCGTAAAAAGCCAGCGCCATAAAGACAAATGAAATCACGATGACGCTTTTCATGATGCCCCCCAAGAAACTCATCAAACTCAAAACCCGGTGGCGGCAGACTCACCGCTTCCCTCGGACGTTAGTCCAAAGCAGATGTTTTGGCACGGGGAACGGCAGCCTTTTCTCCCCGTCGCGGTGATCCGGGGAAAAGCGGGCTCGAAAGCATCGCACCGCTTTACGGCGGTGCTGCTCCGGCGTATCACAGCATCTATGAACGACACGATCGACGACCCCAACATGAAGCCCCCTGACAATTCCGGCGAAATCGCAGAACCGCTGCGCCGGGCGATCGGCGAGCGCTATCTGACCTATGCGCTGAGCACGATCATGCACCGCGCGCTGCCCGATGCGCGCGACGGGCTGAAGCCGGTGCACCGGCGAATCCTCTACGCGATGCGGGAACTCAGGCTCAGCGCCTCGGGGGCATTCCGGAAATCCGCCAAGATCTCGGGTCAGGTGATGGGCGACTATCATCCGCATGGCGACGCCGCGATCTACGACGCGATGGCGCGGCTGGCGCAGGATTTCAACGTGCGTTACCCGCTGGTCGACGGGCAAGGAAATTTCGGCAATATCGACGGCGACAACCCGGCCGCCAGCCGCTATACCGAGGCGCGGCTGACAGTGGTGGCCGAGGCGCTGCTGGAAGGTCTGAACGAG
>JBFHMM010000279.1:0-3942 GCA_041594355.1 Paracoccaceae bacterium
CCGGTGGAGACACCGGGGCCTTTTTGTGCGGGTCAGCCCGTTTCAGTGCCGATCACGAGGCGGCTGGCGCGGTATCCGGTCGACCGGATTGAAGACATCCGAATACATGCCCTCGGTCACCGGAAAGCCCTCGAAATACGCCGAAGGGTCGGCCCGGCCCCGCAATTCGTCGCTAAGGCATAACAGCCCGGCCACATCGTCAAACGCCCAGGCGATCAGGAACCCCGGCGCCGACACCGCGCACAGCTTCTCGCCGGGCAGTTCCAGACAGGGGGCCGTGGCCCGCAAGGCCGAGACCGGCACCGTTTTGCTGACATCGCGCCACTCGCTCCACAGCTGGACGTCGCAAATGCCAAGCGCCGTTAGAAACCGGCCCAGCGCCGGTTCCAGGATAGCCGGCAGCATGTCTTCCTCCGGTGGATAGGTTCCCGTTTCTCGGCAATACCGGGCCAGCGCCCCGGCAATCAACGGATCCCGGTCGGGCCGCTCGACCTGTAGGGTCCAAAGCCAGACGGTGCGGCGGAACGCCGTGACATCCGCGGCGCCGATGGCCGCGGCCACCGTGCGCCACGCCACGGGCTGACCCTGCGCCTTGATCAGGTCATCGAAATTGTCGGGGGCCGCGTTCGGGCGCTCAGGTAGCGGCCCGATCACCAGCCCGACAATCTCGGCAACAGAGAGCGGCCCCGTCCGCACCGGACCGAAGGCGGCGGTTTCCGGACTGTACCCGGGAACACGAAAGAACGGGTTGAACACGACAAACACGTGATCATAACACTCCATCCACCAGTCCAGGATCGGGACATCCGGCGGCGGGCACAGCAAGTGCCGTGGTTTTCGGGTCATGTGACGCCCTCGCGTAAGCCCCCCCGTTTCGCATGTCAGGGGCCCCCGGACCACAGCAAAGCGCCCCCTCGGCTGTCCAGCCCGAAGACTTCTGCCACCGGGTCATTTGTTGCGAAATAGCGGCAGATCTGCTAGCGTTGCGCCATTGCGAGGGAAGTTATTATGTATCTGCGTGCCTTTTATCGCGGCATTCCGGGGCTGTTTTTCTGGCTCTTTTCGGCCTGTTCCATCCAGATTGCGCCGTCCTATGATCAGGCGATCTATGACAAGATCCTCGCCTCGCACGAGCAGGCGCTGGTGCTGTTCAGCGGGCTGAGCGGCTGCCCCTCGGGCTGTGCCTTTTCCGACCACTCGGCCCGTTATGACGCGGTGATCGCCAGTTATTCGGTGGCGCTGACCCGCGCGCAGGCGCGCCCGACCCCGGCCCTGGGCGTGCGGCTGGCGGAAAGCGAGGCGCTGGAGAAGGTCTGCAAGACCAGCACGCCGGAGCAATGTCTCAACACAGTACCGGAGCATTTGGAACTGGTGATCGGCAGCCTGTCGGACCTGCGCGACACCCATCGCCAAGGCGCGCTGTCGCAGGATCATGTGGCGTTCTACCGCGATGAATACGCCAGGGACGCCCGCGCGACACTCACCATCGAAGGCGCGCTGAAACGCTAGGAGCCCTCATGAAATCATCCGAAGTCACCGCGAATATTCTCGGCAAGCTGCGAACACAGCTGCAGGAGGATTTCGAGACCATCGAAACCTTCGCCCGCGAACGGCTCGAAGACATCTCCGAACTGGCCATGGTTCTGGCCCGTGAACGGCTGGACGGCATCTTCAAAACCAACAACCAGATGTTCCAACGCGCGGTGGCGCGACTGGAAAAACGAGTCGATCTCTTCGTGCGCGATCTTGCCCTGCTGTCCGCCCTGACCGTGGAAAAGGCGTGGAACACGGTGGTGTCCGAAGTCTGGGGCGCGATCAACGCGGTGATCGGCGCCGCCGCCGGGACGTTGCCGCTGCCGAGCCTGCCCAAACCCTGAGCCGTACCCTTCACCCGGTCCGGTATCCGCGCTAAGTAGCGAGGGTGAAAAGCTACATCATCCATATGTCCGGCGACGAAAAACGCGCGCCCAACGCGGAGCGGCTGCTGGCCGACCTGCCGGAGGCGGAAATCGTTACAGCGGTCGTGGGCCGTGACCCGGCGCAGATCGCCGATGTCGACTGGCAAAACGGCACCCTGCTGGACCCGCCCTACCCGTTTGAGCTGACCCCGGCCGAAATCGGCGTGTTCCAGAGCCACCGGCGCTGCTGGCAACGCATCCTCGACAGCGGCGCGGACTACGGGCTGATCGCAGAGGACGACCTGGCGGTCGATCCGCCGCGCCTGGCCGCCGCGCTTGACCTGATCGCGGTTCACGCCACGCCCGACATGTACATCCGGCTGCCGGTCAAGGCCCGCGAAACCCCGGCGCAGACCCTGGGCGGAACCGGCGAGATGCGGTTCATCCTGCCGCGCACCATTGGCCTGCAATGCATCTGTCAGGTGGTCGGTCGCGGCGCCGCCGCCCGGCTGCTCGCCGCAACCCGACGCATAGACCGCCCGGTCGACACGCTGCTGCAGATGCACTGGGCCACCGGCCAGCCGGTCCATGCCATCCTGCCCAATGGCAACCGCGAGGTCGCCGCCGAACTTGGCGGCTCCACCATCCAGACCCGACAGCGCGGCGCCGGCAAGCTGGCCCGCGAAGTCAAACGCGCGCTCTACCGCGCCCGCATCGCCCTTCGCCCACAGCGTCCCTGACCTTTCATCTGGACCGGTCCAGATTTTTTGGCAACGGGTGCTCCAAAGTGGGCCGTGCATTTGAACCGCGGTTTTTCGGGTTTCGATATTGGTTTGAAACCGAAATGTTTGGTTTCGCGAGTTGCCGCAAGGTTCGGCAATGCCAAGCCATTGGTTTGTTGAAAGCAGACTACGGCGCCCGGCCTTTTACCTGAATTATATCGTGACACGAATATCCCGAGAACGCCGAAGGCGTGGCAGGGTGTTCGTGTCTCAGGTTTAAGGCCGGGCGCTTTAGAAGCGCTGCACATTATTTTTGAACTTTACAACAGAAGAAGGCGGGGTGCAGGGATCATTTTTCGCGTTGTGGCAGGGTGTCGGAGATCTGGTAGTAGTCGCCCTTGTCCGCGATGAAGATGTGCCGGGCGAGGGTGAGGCCGGTGGGCGGGTCGATGGCGCCCATCGAGATCGAGATGGCATCTTCGTCCACCGGGTCCCAGAACAGGACCGAGCCGCATGTGCCGCAGAACCCGCGCCGGGCGATGTCGCTGGAGCTGTACCAGGTCAGCCCGTCGTCGCAAGTTATGCGACATTGACTGCGCGGCACATGGGTAGAGGCCCAGACGTGGCCTGACATACGGCGGCACTGGCCGCAGTGGCAGGCCGATGGAGGGGCCAGCTGTCCGGTCAGCTCGAAGGTGACGGCACCACAAAGGCAGGATCCGGTGTGCATGGTTTATCCTCTTGGATGGGGCGTGGCGCTGGTGCCCAGCAGCACGCCGTAGATGATGAAGCAGGTGGCCATGACGCGGCGCACCCAGACGTTGAAGACCGCGCCAAGCGCGGCGCGGCCCATAATCACACCCAGAACGGTGAACATTGTGTAGCTGAGCGTGGTGATGGTCAGGGCGGTGGGCATGATGTAGGCCATCTGGTCGATCACGGGCACGTCCGGCTGCACGAACTGCGAAAAGGCGGCGAGGTAGCCGGCGACGCTCTTGGGGTTGATCGTGGCGATGGCCAGCGTATGCAGGTAGACGTGGCGCGCGAGGCGGTCATCGGCCCGGACAGCTTTGGCGGCGTTCATCCAGCCGCGCACCCCAATCCAGATCAGGAAGCCAGCGCCGATCAGCTTGGCGATGAAGAAGCCGGTGGGCGAAGCCCCGATGAGCGCCGTCACCCCAAGCGCCGAAAGCACGAGGAACAGGATCGCCTGGGTCAGGATCGCCAGAACGCCGATCATGGCGCGAGGGAAGCCGAGGTTCATGCCGTTGGAGATGCAGTTGACCGCGTTCGGCCCTGGGGTGGTGACGAAGACCACCCAG
>JBFHMM010000280.1:0-3863 GCA_041594355.1 Paracoccaceae bacterium
ACCGGGTTTCGGCGACCGCCGCAAGGCCATGCTTCAGGACATCGCGATCCTGACCGGCGGTCAGGTGATCTCCGAAGATCTGGGCATGAAGCTTGAGTCTGTGACCATGGACATGCTGGGTTCGGCCAAGAAAGTCGCCATCACCAAGGACGAGACCACCATCGTCGACGGTGCCGGTGAAAAAGCCGAGATCGAAGCGCGCGTCGCACAGATCCGCACCCAGATCGAAGAAACTACTTCCGACTACGACCGTGAAAAGCTGCAAGAACGTGTTGCCAAGCTGGCCGGCGGCGTTGCCGTCATCCGCGTCGGCGGCATGACCGAGGTCGAAGTGAAAGAGCGCAAGGACCGTGTGGACGATGCTCTGAACGCGACCCGCGCGGCCGTTCAGGAAGGCGTTGTCGTGGGCGGCGGTGTCGCTCTGGTTCAGGCCGGCAAGGCTCTGGAAGGTCTGGAAGGCGCCAACGAAGACCAGAACGCTGGTATTGCCATTATCATGAAAGCCATCGAAGCGCCGCTGCGCCAGATCGCTGAAAACGCCGGTGTTGACGGCGCGGTGGTTGCCGGCAAGGTCCGCGAAAGCAAGGATGTCGCCTTCGGCTTCAACGCTCAGACCGAAACCTATGGCGACCTGTTTGCTGACGGTGTGATCGACCCGGCCAAAGTGGTCCGGACCGCTCTTGAAGACGCGGCCTCGATCGCCGGTCTGCTGATCACCACAGAAGCCATGGTCGCCGACAAACCCGCCAAGGAAGGCGCGGCACCTGCTGGTGGCATGCCCGACATGGGCGGCATGGGCGGCATGATGTAAGCTGCCTGTTCAGCTTGGAACGAGAGAAAGGGGCGGCTGTGTGGCCGCCCCTTTTTGACGTGTATACGAGTGCGATTGCGTTTGGACTTGGCAGTCCAAAGATACGCTTTCCCGGAGGGATCTGACGGTGCAAGGCGCGGCGCGATCCGGTGGCGACATCGGCCGACCCCGGTTCGCAAAGAAATCCCCGAGAGGCCCCTTGCAACCGGTGATAAAATGAAGCGCATTGGTCACATGCGCCTGATCCTTCTGACTTTGCTGACGATGGTGGCCTTTGCCGCCAATTCCGTTTTGAACCGCTACGCGGTGGATGACGGTTATGCGGATCCCGGCAGTTTTGCCGCGATCCGAGTTTTGTCGGGGGCTATCGTTTTGATCGCCTTGGTCTGGGCGCAGGGGCGCAGAGTTCCGCCGTTGATGGCATTGCAGCGCCTGATTGGCGCAGGGACATTGGCGCTCTACATGATCGGGTTTTCTTTGGCCTATCTGACTCTGGATGCCGGGCTGGGGGCGTTGATCCTGTTTGGTGTTGTGCAAATCACCATGTTTGCAGCGGCTTATGCTACCGGGGTGCCGCCAATGCCACGCCGGACCTTGGGGGCGGCCATCGCCTTTGGCGGTTTGATCGTCGTGCTTGGCCCGTCGGGCGATGGCGGCGGGGGGGGCACCGGAGCCGTGGCAATGGCGGCGGCCGGGGTCGGTTGGGGATTCTATACGCTGGCTGGCCGCAAAGAAGCCGACCCGCTGGCAGCGACCGCCGCGAATTTCCTTCTGGCGTTGCCGCCCGTGCTGGGGACCCTGGTCCTGTTCGGAGATGTCACGGCGCTCGCGCCCGCCGGTATCGCGCTGGCGGTTCTGTCGGGGGCTGTGACCTCGGGGTTGGGATATGCGCTGTGGTACAGCCTGCTGCCACGGCTTGAGCCGTCGTTCGCGGCGATCATCCAACTGAGCGTTCCGGTGATTGCCGTGGCGGGGGGCGTTGTTCTGCTGGACGAGACGGTCGGGCTTCGTTTTGCCCTCGGAGCGGTTCTGGTTCTGGGCGGAATCGGTTTGGCGCTGACCACGAGACGACGCGTTTAGACATCTTTCCTGCGGCTGCAATCCGGCGTATGCCAACTCTCATGCGCTGGCTTTTTGTTCTGTCCCTTTTGCTGCCGATCCCGGCCTTCGCCCAAACGGGGGCGCAGGGCGAATGCGTCGTGCTGTTGCACGGTCTCGCCCGGACCGAGGCGTCCTTTACCATCATGGAGCAGGTCCTGTTGCGGCGCGGTTTCCGGGTGGTGCGCCCTGGCTACCCTTCTACAGATCTTCCGATACCGTTGCTGGTGCAGCAGACCTTGCCGCAGGCGGCCGAGGTCTGTGGCGATGACCGGATGCATTTGGTTGGTCATTCCATGGGGGGTATCCTGATCCGGTATTGGTTGCGGGGTGAAAAACCGACCAATCTGGGTCGTGTTGTGATGCTTGGCACGCCCAACCAGGGCAGCGAGCTGGTAGACCGATTGGGCGACTGGGAGGTTTTCGGCCTGTTGAATGGTCCTGCGGGGATGGCGCTGGGCACCGGGTCGGACAGTATTCCAAGCCGGTTACCCGCAGTAGATTACCCGGTGGGTGTCGTCGCCGGTTCGCATTCGTTGAACCCGGTCTTCTCGACGATGATCGAGGGGCCGGATGACGGCAAGGTGTCCGTCGAATCCACTCGTGTTGATGGCATGACTGATCACATCGTTCTGCCCGTGACCCACACGTATATGATGAACAATCCGAGGGTGATCGGGCAGGCGGTTCATTTCCTTGAAACCGGAGCGTTCGATCCGGACATGACCTGGATGGATTCGGTCTTTGGCAGCATTGCCGAGGTTTGCCGGGGACAGAATTGCCCGGATGATCCGGCGTCGGAGCCGTCGCAATGACCGCGCTTGAACTGGATCTGGTGGGGGGGCTGGTCCTGCAATCGGGCGCGGGGCTGATGCGGGGCCGCCTTTCGCTGGCTGCGGGTCAGATCGTGGCGGAGCCGGTCGGAGGTGCCGTGGATCTAAACGGTTACTTGGTCCTGCCGGGGATTGTCGATTTGCATGGCGACGGATTCGAGCGCCATCTGGCACCGCGCCGGGGCGCGATGAAACAGATCGATGAAGGGATAATCTCCGCAGAGGCTGAACTGGCCGCCAACGGGATCACAACCGCCGTGCTGGCACAGTTCTGGAGTTGGGAAGGGGGGCTGCGAGGCCGCGAATTCGCCGAACAGGTCCTGGCCGCGATAAATCGGACGCGCGGGCAGGTGGTGACGGATCTAGTGGCGCAATTGCGGTTCGAAACACATTTGCTGGAGGACCACGCGGCGCTTCCCGGCCTGATCGCCACGCATCAGGTGCCCTATGTCGTGTTCAACGATCACCTGCCTCATGACAGGCTGGCAGAGGGGCGGCGACCGCCGCGCCTGACAGGGCAGGCGCTCAAGGCGGGGCGAAACCCGGAGGCCCATTTCGCTCTACTCCAAGATCTGCACGCGCGAGGACCAGAGGTGCCAGCGGCACTGGACCAGCTGTGCCGGAGGCTGAGCGGTCAGGGTGTGCAACTGGGCAGCCATGATGACCATACCGCGCAGGACCGCGCCATCTGGCGCGCGCGTGGCGTGCGGATTTCCGAGTTTCCCGAGACCCTCGACGCGGCAGAAGCCGCAAGGGCGGCGGGCGACACGGTGATCCTTGGCGCGCCCAACGTGGTGCGTGGCGGGTCGCACAAGGGCAATGTCAGCGCCGTGGAGCTGGTGGCGATGGGGCTATGCGATGCGCTGGCGTCCGATTACCACTATCCCAGCCCGCGCCGGGCGGCGCTGATGGTGGCGCGGACCGGGGTCCGGACGTTCGCCGAGGCTTGGGCGCTGGTGTCTGAGGGGCCCGCACGCGTGTTGGGGTTGAACGATCGCGGACGACTGGAGCCGGGACTGCGCGCCGATCTGGTGATTTTGGAAGAGACCAGCCATCGGGTCGCCGCTACCCTGTCGGGTGGGCGCGTCAGTTACATGGCGGGCGACGTCGCCGCCCGCTTC
>JBFHMM010000281.1:0-3860 GCA_041594355.1 Paracoccaceae bacterium
CGACGAGGAACTGGGCCGGCTGCTGTTCCTTTCCGAGCAGTTCACCAATTGCAACCTGTGTCACCAGATAAGCTAACCATTTGGAAATGCGAGAAATTGCCGCCAACTATCAGTGTCACAACATCGGCACGCCGGTAAACCGCGGGGTGCGCGCGGCCAATGGATCGCCGCCCCTGATGACAGACGCCGGGCTGCTGGCCAACCCGGTGCTGGAGGACGAGCGCATCGATGTGCTGGTGGCCGTTCTCAAGACGCAGACCGACGCCCGCTACGAGCATCTGCTGGAGGAGTGACGGCAGACCGGCGGCGGCGCGGAAACGACCGTTTTGTACTGGGTCCAAACGCGGGTTTTGCCGTTTTGTACAAAAGTTTCAGCGGGATTTTGGGGCGTCACCCGGCGGCGGTGGCGATGGCGGGGCGGGTGGTTTCAAAACGATGAACCCACCGGGCGCGGTGACGGTGACGGGTGCCGCGTCAACGGCATGTTAAGCTATTCCACGCAAGATAACGGGACGCGGCGGCGAATCCCGGCAGGGTCGCGCGCCGGGAAGTGCGGCAGGATTTGAGAAGGAACGCGCCATGCGACGTGACCAGTGCCAGCCTGTGACCGGGGCTTTGGCGCCAGTTGCACCTGGGGGCATGACAGAGTGAACGCAGCTATGGGACTTTGGGCCGCCATCGCGATGTTGCTGTTCCTGGCAGCCGCCTGCATGCTAGGTGGACCCCCGCAATCCCCGGTCAGCAGTGCCACGGGTAATGTGACCGCAAGGCAGGCCGGGGCGCAATCGGCGTGCAAGCAGGTGGTTTACCGGCATTTTGCGGTGGAGCTGCATTCGCATGCGACGTGGAAAAATTGCCTCGATCTGGAGTATCTGGGTGTTGCCGGACTGCCGCCCGAGGTGCCTGGGCATGACGGGGCGCAAGCGCCGATCCTGCCGGGGCCATTGATGGATCTTTCCGGCGTCGAGACGTTCCGGCGTTTGAGGTATGTCAGCGCCTACACGTTTCTGGATACGCTGCGGCAAAGGGGGGATCGACCGCTCGACTTTGCGCCGCTGTCGCGCTTGCCCGAACTGACGCATCTGGACATCACCGTCAGAGAGTGCGCGGGCCCAAGGGCGCTGGACCCGGTTGGACGCATAGCCGGTTTAGGGGCGCTCGACTTTTTCGAGTGGACCTGTGCGGAACTGTCGGCCCTGTCCGACCTGACACAGTTGGAGCGTCTTAGGATCGTCGGCAGGAATATCCCCGACCTGAACGCGTTGTCCCGGCTTGGGAAGCTGTGGGTTCTGGATGTGAGGGGGAACCGGGCGTTGACCGACATCTCCGGGTTCTCCGGTCTGCGCCGGTTGGAGGACTTGAACCTTTGGTCGACCAATGTCGCGGATGTTTCCGCGCTGTCCTGTCCTGCCGCGCTGCGCTACGCGAAGCTTGCCGATACAATGGTGGCGGACATCAGCCCGCCCAGAGGGACACGGCGGCTGGAGGTCCTGAGGTTGAAGAAGTTCAGGGTCGTGGAGCTCTGTGCGTTGGGGGCATGCCCGGCGCTGCGCGTGCTTGACATCGGCCTGACGGGGATCGCGGATATCTCGCAGCTCAGCGCCCGTCGCGGGCTTGAGGCCGTCAATCCGATGGGCCCCGGGGGTGTGGACCTGGGTCCGCTGATCGGTTCGCCGAAGCTGCAGCATATCGACATTGACCCGGACAGGGATGACAGCACCCAGCCGCGCCGGCTTCGGGAGGCGGGTGTGACCGTCGAACCGCCAGTGGTCGAGACCTGACGGGCCGGGCGGATGCCCGGACCTGTTCTTGTCGGGGTGGGGGCCTGCGTTCTGAGCCCCGCAGGTTATTCCGCCGCGATCTGGATCACCGGTTCCATCTGGGCGAAGCTTTCGTCGCTGAGGTGGCATTTGATCTGATGGCCGCCCCCAAGGTCGCGCTGGGGCGGGACTTCGCGGTCGCAGAGCCCGTCCGGAACCTGTGATTTCCAGTTGCAGCGGGTCTGGAACGGGCAGCCCGACGGCGGGTTCATCGCCGAGGGGATGTCGCCTTCGAGCACCACGTGTTTCTTGTGCACCGAGGTGTCGGCGATGGGCACGGCGGACAGCAGCGCTTCGGTATAGGGGTGGTAGGGCGGCGAGAAGACGGCATCGGTGGTGCCCAGTTCGACCACGTGGCCGAGGTACATCACCATCACCCGGTCGCTGAGGTAACGCACGATGGACAGGTCGTGCGAGATGAACAGGAGCGTGGTTTTCTGTTCGCGCTGGATGTCCATCAGCAGGTCGGTGACGGCGGCCTGCACGCTGACGTCGAGCGCGGAGACCGGTTCGTCCGCCACCACGATGCGGGCGCCGCCGGCAAAGGCGCGGGCGATGCCGACGCGTTGTTTTTGCCCGCCCGAGAGCTGCCGCGGCATCCGCTCGGCAAAGGCGCGGGGCAGTTTCACCAGATCCAGCAGTTCTAGCATGCGCGCGCGCCGGTCGGCCTCGCTCGCGCCGATGCCAAAGATCTCCAGCGCGCGGATGATCTGGCGGCCCACGGTCATCGAGGGGTTCAGCGTGTCGAAGGGGTTCTGGAACACCATCTGCACATCGGCTACGGTGCGCGCGTCGCGGATCTCGATCGGCAATTGTTCGATGTTGCGCCCGTCCAGCAGGATCTGGCCGTCGGTGGCGGTCTCAAGCCCCATCAGCACCTTGGCAAAGGTGGATTTGCCACATCCCGATTCCCCGACGATGGCCAGCGTCTCGGATTCGCGCGCCTCGAAGGTGAGCGTCTCGTTGGCCTTGACCACCTTCTTGTCGCCGCCGCCAAACAGCGCGTTGGCCGCGACCTCGTAGTATTTGCGCAGGTTGTCCATTTTCAGGATTACCTTGCCGACTTCGGCCTTCTCCTTGCGCTCGGGGGCGACCACGGGCGCGTCCCAGTCGATTTCCCGGAACCTCAGGCAGCGGGTGGCGTGGCGGTCGTTGCCGGGCACATCGGCCATCGAGATGTCGCCGATATCGCAGCGCCCGGCCTCGAAATAATCGCAGCGCGGGCCAAAGTTGCAGCCGCGCGGCCGTTCGTGCGGCAGCGGGAAGTTGCCCGGGATGGCGACCAGCGGGCGCGCCGTCTTGTCGGCGCCGGGCAGGGGGATCGAGCGAAAGAGCGCCTGCGTATAGGGGTGCTGCATGCTGTCGAAGACATCGGTGATCGAGCCGCGCTCCACCGCCTCGCCGGAATACATCACGCAGAGCCGGTCGCAGGTCTCCAGTACCAGCCCGAGGTTGTGCGAGATGAACAGCATCGAGGTGCCGTATTTCTTGCCCAGATCCTTGACCAGCTCGACCACGGCGGCTTCGACCGTCACGTCAAGCGCGGTAGTGGGTTCGTCCAGGATCAAAAGCGCCGGTTTCGACATCAGCGCCATGGCGATGACGATGCGCTGCTGTTGGCCGCCCGAGAGCTGGTGCGGGTAGCTGTCGAGCATCCGTTCGGGATCGGGCAGGCGCACGTCGCTGACCACCTCGAGCGCGCGGGCGCGAGCCTCTTTGGCGGTGATGCCCTCGTGGATCATCGGCACTTCCATCAGCTGGCGGCCGATCTTCATCGCCGGGTTCAGGCTGGCCATCGGCTCCTGGTAGATCATCGCGATTTCGTTGCCGCGTATGTCGCGCAGCTCCTCCGCGCTCAGCGTGCTCAGGTCGCGGCCCTTGAACTTGATGGTGCCGCCGACGATGCGGCCGTTTTTGCCGAGGTCCTGCATCACCCCTAGCGCCACGGTGGACTTGCCGCAGCCGCTCTCGCCCACCAGCCCAACCGCCTCGCCGGGTTGAACGGTGACCGAAAAATCCATCACCGCCGGGATTTCCCGC
>JBFHMM010000282.1:0-3807 GCA_041594355.1 Paracoccaceae bacterium
CATGCCGAGGATGACGGGAATATAGGCCAGCACGGGGATTTTCAGCCGCCCAGCGCGCGGGGCCAGCAGGTGGGCCATGACACCGCCCAGCACGATCAGCCCGGCGATCACCACCGGCGCAGGCAGCGTCAGCAGCCGCGCGACGTAGGCGTCGGGGCGGGTCACGAACAGCGCAATATAGGCGAGATGACCGGCGGCAAATGCGCCGACGCCTGCCATGAACGCGTGTTCGCCCGGGCGCGACAACAGCCAGTCACCCAGCGCGCAGAACGCCAGAGCCACCACCAGCAGCAACGGCCCGCCGGACAGCGCGGCCAGCGCCAGCAGAGCGACAGAGGCGGTCTTGACCCCCGAGCGAAGCGGGCTTTCGGGCCGCGCGGTCAGAGGGAGGTAGGCCAGCGCGCAGGCAAAGGCGAGCGCAACGGCGAACAATTGTGGCGTGGTCATGCGGGTTGTCCTGTGATCGGATGCCGGAAAGGTGGCCGATTTGACAGCCGGGCGCCAGAGGCCGAATGTGCGCCGGACTGCATCCCGTGACGGAGAGTTCCGAGAAATGTTCTGGTTTGTCGTGGCCAGCCTGACGCCCGTTGCCCTGCTGGCGGTGGCTTTTGCGGCGGGCGGTATCTGGCCGGCGCTGGCGCTGGGCTATACCACCGTGGTGGTGGCCTTGACCGACAAGTTCGGCGCCGGCCATCTGCCGGTGCGCGAGGAGGCGGCGGTGCTGCGGGCGGCGGACCGGTTGAGCGTGGCATTGGCGCTGGCGCATTTCGGGTTGCTGACATGGGGGCTCTGGGTGATTTGCGTGGCGGAATGGCTGGGGCCGGGGCAGTCGGTGCTGGCGGCGCTGGCGCTGGGGCTGTTCATGGGGCAGGTGTCGCACCCCAATGCGCATGAGCTGATCCACCGGCCGTCGCGGGGGCTGCGGATGCTGGGGGCGGGGATCTATGTTTCGCTATTGTTCGGGCATCACGTGTCGGCGCATCTGCGGGTGCATCACGTGGCGGTGGCGACGCCGGAGGATCCCAATTCAGCGCCAAGGGGGCAGTCGTTCTACCGGTTTTGGCCGCGCGCCTGGTTCGGGTCTTTCCGTGCCGGTTTGACGGCCGAGACGGCGGCGATGAGACGGCGGCATCGGCCTGTGCCGGCCTGGCGGCATCCCTATGTCATGTGGTGCGCGGGGGCGGTACTGTGTCTGTGTGTGGCCTATGGGCTGGCGGGCGGTCGCGGGGTCGCGGTCTATGTTGGGCTGGCTGGCTATGCGCAGGTGCAGTTGCTGATGGCCGATTACGTGCAGCATTACGGCCTGCGGCGGCAGCGGCGGGAAGATGGACGGTGGGAGCCGGCGGGCGCGCGGCATTCGTGGAACGCGCGGCCATGGTATTCCTCGGCGATGATGCTGAACGCGCCGCGCCATTCGGACCACCATCAGTACCCGATGCGGGCTTATCCGGCGCTGCGGCTGGAACCCGACATGCCGGTGTTGCCCTATGCCATGCCGGTGATGGCGGTTCTAGCGCTGGCGCCGCCGGTGTGGCGGCGGGTGATGGACCCGCGTGTGGCGCGCTGGTCCGCGTCAGCGGGCGGGGTTGGCCAAACCGGGGCGGATCTGCCACAGTCGGGTCATGCGGATGCGGTTTCTGATTCCCCTTAGCGTGCTGTCGCTGGCGGCGGCCCCGGCGCTGGCCGAGGGTCCGTTGTCGGCGGAAGCATTTGACGCCTATACCCGTGGCAAGACGCTGTTTTACGGGTTCGACGGCACCGCCTACGGGGTCGAGCGCTACATGGACGGGCGGCGGGTGATCTGGTCGTTTCTCGATGGCGTGTGCAAGGAAGGGGTCTGGTATGAACAAGACGGGCAGATCTGTTTCGTCTACGAGGACCGGGGCGATCCGCAGTGCTGGACCTTTTTGCAGGGGCCGGGCGGGCTGACCGCGCGGTTCAACAACGACCCGGAGGCGACCGAGCTCTACGAGGCCGAGGACATCGGCGAAGAGATGCTGTGTTACGGGCCGGACGTCGGGGTCTGAACCGATCACGGCGCGTCCGGCGGCTACCGGATTTGGGTATTCTTGATCAGAAAGCAGTGGGATAGGGTCAGAACAGCGAGCCCTGTTCCGGCGTGTCCTTGCGCGGGGCGGGTTTCCTGGCGGGGCTGGAACCTGGGCCGGGGCCTAGGGTGACGCGGCCATCGGCGAATTGCAGTTCCAGCGACTTGGCGGCCTTGGCCTGCGTCGTGGAGGTGACGATCCCGTCGGGGCCGCGGACCACGGCAAAGCCGCGTTCGAGGGTGGACTGGTAGCTGAGCGAGCTCAGCAGCCGGATCGCGGCGTCGAGTCGGCTGTTGAGGGTCTGCAACCGCGCGGACTGAACGTTGTCGAGCCGGCGCGAAAGGGCCATGAGATGGTCGCGACGGTTGCTCAGGTCGCGCTGGATCGGGCGCAGGGTCAGCCGCGCGGCCAGGTTGCGGGCGCGGTCGCGGCGGCGGTCGACCAGGGCGCGCAGGGTAGCGGGGCGCAGGTGGGCGGCGGTGTTGGACAGGTGCAGACGGCGCGCCTGCACGCCGCGGATCAGTGCCGTGGGCAGTTGGTCTGCGATCCGGTCGAGCCGCTGGCGCGGGGAATCGAGCAGGCTGTCGGGGCGCGGCAGCGCACGCGAAAGATCACCAAGGCGTTGACGTCGCAGGGAAATTGTTGAACCGGCGGCGCGGTGCAGCCGGGCGGCCATACTGTCGGTCCATCCCATCAGATCGAGCCGGACCGGCACGGCAAGTTCGGCGGCCGCCGTGGGGGTGGGCGCGCGTTTGTCGGAGGTGAAGTCGATCAGTGTGGTGTCGGTTTCATGGCCCACCGCCGAGATCAGCGGGATGGCGCTGTTGGCGGCGGCGCGGGCGGTGATTTCCTCGTTGAAGCCCCAAAGGTCTTCGACCGAGCCGCCGCCACGGGCGACGATGATCAGGTCGGGCCGGGGCAGGGCGCCGCCGGGGGTGAGCCGGTTGAAACCGTCGATGGCGCGGGCGACCTCGGCGGCGCAGTTTGCCCCTTGAACAGCGACCGGCCAGATCAGCACCTTGCGCGGGAAGCGTTCGCGCAGCCGGTGCAGGATGTCGCGGATCACCGCGCCCGAGGGCGAGGTCACCACGCCGATGATCTGCGGCAGGAAGGGCAGCGGTTTTTTCCGGCTGGCGGCAAAAAGCCCTTCGGATTCAAGCTGTTTCTTGCGTTTTTCCAGCAGGGCCATCAATGCGCCCTGGCCCGCGACCGCGACCTCGTCGACGTTCATGTTGTATTTCGACTGGGCGCCGAAGGCGGTGAGCTTGCCGGTGACGACGACTTCGAGACCCTCCTCGGGGACCACGGACAGGCTGGCGACCTGGCCTTTCCAGGTGGTGCAGGCGAGCACGTTGCGGTCGTCCTTGACGTCGTAATAGAGATGGCCGGAGCGGGCCTTGAACACGCGCCCGACCTCGCCCCGGACGCGGAGCCGGTCAAAGGAGCCCTCCAGCGTCCGTTTGACCTCTCCGGAGAGTTCGGAGACAGTGTATTCGGGCATGTTCTGGCCTGGGGTCGGGTCGTTGAGAAGGTCCATTTCGGGTGTCCTGCTGTGCCTGCGGCGCAGCTTAGACCGTGCGGGCGGCGAGGCCAAGCGGATCGGCACCTCTAGGAATGACCGTTTTGTACCATCCCTCAGGCGGTGTTTTGCGGATTTGTACAACCTGTGCCGTGGCGGGCACCGGGAGGCGGGGGGGGGGGGGGGGGGGGGGGGGGGGGGGGGGGGGGGGGGGGGGGGGGGGGGGGGGGGGGGGGGGGG
>JBFHMM010000283.1:0-3775 GCA_041594355.1 Paracoccaceae bacterium
ATAGACAAGCTGCCGGTCCGGTCCAGCCGGGACAGGTCATAGGCCTCGCAGGGGCCGGTCAGGTCGAGCCTGACCGGTGCAATCACGATCTGGTCGCCGGTGCAGCGGATGAAGGAACTGGCCGCGCGTTTGCCTGTGACATGTACGATCTGGCGTTCTTTCTGGCCGATCACACCCAGCTGCATGTTGCGAATACCGCCCTGGCCATCAGGCCAACGCAGCGCCGCCTGTTGCTGATCAACCGCATCGCCGTCGTTTTCGAGCCAGACGCCGGCAGCGAACCCCGCGCCGCGCGGTTTGCTGAGCGCGCGGCCCTGCTCTGTCAGCACCCCGACCAGCCCGCCGCCATCGGCCACCAGAACCGCCGGACGCTCGGCTCCCGACCAGAGCCAGAAGGCCATCAGCATCGGCACCACACCGGCAAACCGGGCTCTGCCCTGCCACAGGATCAGCCAGAGCGTGCCCAGCGCAAGCAGCGGCAGAACCGCCGCACCGGGGCTAACGACGAACCCGCGCGCACCCGGCAGGGTCGCCACCCAATGGGAAACCCCGAGGATCCAGTTCAGCGCCCACCCCATCAGCGTCAGCCCGACGACTTCACCGCCGAAAGGCGCGAGGCAAACCGTCAGAACCGCCGCCGGGATAACGACAACCCCCATCAGCGGCACCGACAGAAGATTGGCCAGAAGCCCGTAGTGCGACAGGATGTTGAAATGCGCCGCAGCGACCGGTGCTGTGGCCAGCCCGGCTACCAGCGACGACAGAAGCACCCCGGTCGCCGCGTTGATCCAGCCCAAGCCAAAGGAGATATTGGCATCCCGCAAGGCACCGAACACGGCAACCAGGGCGGCGGTCGCGGCAAAGGACATCTGGAACCCTGGCCCCAGCAGAGACTCGGGGCGCAGGGCCAGCACGATGAACGCGGCCATCGCCACCGCCCGCAGTGAAAACGCGCGCCGGTCGACGAGGACGGCGCAGAGCATGACCGCCGTCATCACAAAGGCGCGTTCGGTTGACACGTTTCCGCCAGACAGGGCCAGATAGACGGTCGCGGCCAGAAGCGCACAGAGCGCCGCGATCTTCCGGACCGGAACGCGCAGGGCCAGAACCGGCACCAGCGACAGTCCGACCCGGGTTGCCGCGAAAACAAACCCCGCCAAGAGCCCCATGTGCAGGCCGGAAATCGCCAGAAGATGAGCCAGGTTGCTGGCCCGCAGCGCGTTCAGAGCGTCCCGGCCGACCCCGCTGCGGTCCCCGGTGGTGACGGCTGCCGCGAAGCCGCCCACATCCCCCGGCAGAATCTGCTGCACCCGGCGCGAGGCCGACAGACGCACCGCGAAGACCCATTGCGCCGCTTCGGCGCGTCCCGGCGGAGCGGCCGTCAGCACCGGAACCCGGGTATACCCGACGGCACCCAGGCCGAGAAACCAGGCGTGACGGCGAAAATCGAAGCCGCCTGGCTCTACGGGGCCGCCGGGCGGAGACAGATGACCGGTGGTCATGACCCGCTGTCCAGGCATCAGGACCTCTGCGTCGCCATGCAGGGACAACCGGACCCGGCCAGGAACACGGCGGCGGCCATCCAGACGGACGCGGTCAAGGGTGATGCGCAGCGCGTCCGAAGCGGAGCGATCCATGGCGACGATCCGGCCCTCGATCGGACCGTAGTACCGCCCTTCCAGCACCGGGGCGGCGACGCGGTGGGCGCGCAGTCCGGCCAGGCAGAATCCGACCGCGACCAACATCAGCGCCCAAGCACAGGCCGACCAGCCCCCTGGCCAGCGCAACGCCGCCGCCGCACATGCCCCGCCCAGCGCGAGAACAGCGGCATAGTCCTGCCAGTCCGGTTCGGACCGCAGCGCAAAATAGCTACCGATCCCAATCGCCAGAAAGATCGGCGTCCAGGGAAACAGATGTCCCCGCTGCGCCAGAAGGCGGGCCTCTCCCCACACCAGTACTCCCATGCTTGCCCCCTGCCGTCCGGCCAGCTAGACAGGCGCCGATCATATTCCGCACATGGTTACCAAAAGGTAAAACCCGAAAGGTAGAACCCTGACTATGCCCGACCAGGTCGTCACCCGTTTCGCCCCCTCGCCCACCGGCTATCTGCATATCGGCGGCGCCCGCACCGCGCTGTTCAACTGGCTTTATGCCCGTGGCCACGGCGGGAAATTTCTGCTGCGGATCGAAGACACGGATCGGGCGCGGTCGACGCCAGAGGCCACCGCAGCGATCCTGCAGGGGCTGGCCTGGCTGGGCCTGGACCACGACGGCGAGGTGATCAGCCAGTTCGATGGTGCCGAGCGTCACGCTGATGTCGCCCGGCAGTTGCTGGCCGATGGCAAGGCCTACAAATGCTTTGCCACGCAGGACGAAATCGCCAGTTTCCGCGAGACCGCCCGGGCGGAGGGCAAGTCCACCCTGTTCCGGTCGCCATGGCGCGATGCCGATCCCGCAACCCACCCCGATGCCCCCTATGCCATCCGCATCAAGGCCCCGCAGGAGGGCACCACGGTAATCCGCGATCAGGTGCAGGGCGATGTGACGATTCGCAACGACCAGCTGGACGACATGATCCTTTTGCGCTCGGACGGGACGCCAGTCTATATGCTGGCGGTGGTTGTCGATGACCACGACATGGGTGTGACCCATGTGATCCGGGGCGACGATCACCTCAACAACGCCGCCCGCCAGCAGATGGTCTATGACGCGATGGGCTGGCCGGTGCCAGTCTGGGCGCATATCCCGCTGATCCATGGCCCCGACGGCAAGAAACTGTCAAAACGCCACGGGGCGCTGGGGGCTCAGGAATACCAGGCGATGGGCTACCCCGCCGCCGGCATGCGCAATTACCTGGCGCGGCTGGGATGGAGCCACGGGGACGATGAGTTTTTTACCGACGCGCAGGCGCTGGAGTGGTTCGACCTGCCGGGAATCGGCAAGAGCCCGGCCCGTTTCGATGTGAAAAAGCTGGAAAATCTCTGTGGCCAGCATATCGCCATCAGCGAGGATGCCGCATTGCGGCAGGAGATCGAGGCATATTTGGCCGCCGCTGGCGAACCGAGCCTGTCTGAAATTCAGGCAGACAATCTGGAACGTGCAATGTATTGCCTCAAAGATCGGGCGCGCAGCTTTCCGGAACTGCTTGAAAAGGCGCACTTTGCACTGGCTTCCAGACCAATTGAGCCAGACGCGAAAGCTGCCAAGGCGCTCGCCTCTGTATCCAACGGTATACTGTCAGAATTGACGCCGCAGTTGCAAAATGCTAGCTGGACGCGGAACGATCTGGAGGCGTGCCTGAACGATTTCGCCGAGGCACATGACACCAAGTTCGGTAAGCTTGCAGGCCCGCTGAGGGCTATGCTGGCGGGACGGGCGGTGACACCTTCGGTATTCGACATGATGCTTGTGCTTGGCAAGGAAGAGACCCTGGCCCGGCTTGGCGACGCCACAGTGTAAATCCGATCTTCATAATCGGGTAATGCTGCGGGGATACGACCGGTTCTGCGCCAGTGCGCAGGCCGAATGATCGGGGCAGAATATGACCCCGAGCCAGTTAGAGGAAGGGACATAGATGACTGAACCGACAAAAACCGCGACGCTGAGCCTGGACGGGAAGACTTACGATCTGCCTGTTTATTCGCCGACCGCAGGGCCCGACGTCGTGGACATCCGCAAGCTGTACGGCCAGGCGGGCGTCTTTACCTATGACCCGGGCTTTACCTCGACCGCCAGCTGCGACAGCACCATCACCTTTATCGACGGCGACAAGGGC
>JBFHMM010000284.1:0-3744 GCA_041594355.1 Paracoccaceae bacterium
AAAGAAGGCGGCGGTTTTCCACAGCAGGCGCTGGTAGCGCTGAATCAGCCGGGTGCGGTTGTCGTCCTCGAGGGCGCGCATGTCTGACAGCAGGGTCAGCGGCGCTTCCTCGCCCGCGCGGATCCGGATGATAGTTTCGAGGTATTCGCGGATCAGTGCGCGCACCCGGCCCCGGTGGCTGTCGGCGCGGGCAGCATTATGCAGCAGTTCGCTCCAGCGGTCGATGCCGCGTTCCAGTGTGGCGGCGGCCAGCAGTTCCTTGCGTTTGAAATAATAGGTGATCGAAGTGGTGTTCAGCCCGACGGCCTCGGCGACGCCGACAAAGGTCAGCCCCTTGAGACCGCGCAGGTTGATTTGCCGGGATGCGGCATCCAGAATGAGATCGCGCTTGCGGCGAAATTTCTCGGATGCGTCCGGGCGGAGTGTGACCGAGGCAGCTTTCATGACTTTCGATAACAAACGCTTGACCGGGTGTCATCCGGGGCATGTGCGTCAATTCCGGTTTCCGGTATGTCGGCACGGGGTATGATAATGCTGCAGATAGTCCTTGTACTGAGCGGAATATGACTTTGCCGGTGGAATAGACCTAGAATTAATCAAAACCCGAGTACGCAGAAACTGCACCACGGGAGATCAAAATATGACGCAAGTGCTGATGACAGGACAAGTGGCGATGATCACCGGGGCTGGATCGGGGATCGGGCGGGCGGCCGCGTTGAAGTTTGCGGTGGCCGGTGCGCGCGTCGTGCTGGGTGAGGTGACCGGGGCCGAAGAGGATGCCGTCGAGATGGTCCGCGTAGCGGGTGGGCAGGCGGCCAGCCTGCGGATGGATGCGGGGAACCGGGCCAATGCGGGGTCGGTTGCCTATTCGGCGTCCAAGGCGGGGGTGATGAACCTTGTGCAGACGGCGGCGCAGGATCTGCGCGGTACCGGCATCCGAGTCAACGCGATCTGTGCGGGGGTGGTCGAAACGGGGATGACCAAGCTCTACTACGACTTTTCCCGCGCTACCGGAAACGAGCAGCGGCTGGGCCATACCAACCCGTTGGAGGGTGGCGGCCAGCCCGAGGAAATCGCTGATGTGGCGCTGTTCCTGAGTTCGCCGATAAAGAGCTACGTCAACGGTCAGGCGCTGGCGGTCGGTGGCGGATTGTCGTCGGGCCACCCTACGGCCCCAAGGATCGACCTCCAGCTGGTGGAGCAGGTGTTGGCGGCAAAGCGGGCCGAAACCGCGGGTTAATCCCGTTTCACGATCCCGTTCATGAACATGTCGAGAAAATGCGCCGAGACCTCCTTGGGGGTCATCGCGTTGTCCTCGGTGTGCCAGCGCAGGATCCAGTTGACCGCGCCGAGAAAGAAGTGCGACGTCATCCGTATGTCGACAGAGCGGATTGCGCCCTGCTCAATGGTTTTTTCGATTAGCATCCGGGAATAGCGATCCAGCTGGCGGCGGCGTTCGATCAGCTCTTGCTGCGCCTCTTCGGGCAGGGCTCGGATGTTGGCCATGGTGGTATAAACGCAGCGTTCCTCCATCAGCAGTTCCATGAACCGGCCATAGAGGAATTGTAGTTTCTCGAAGGCCGATCCATCCATCGCCTCGGTTTCCAGGCGGGCGGTCTGGCCGCAATTGTAGGTCAGCTTCATGCACTCATACAGCAGCTGTTCCTTGTTTTTGAAGTAGTAATACAGCGCCGTCTTGGTCACGCCGATGTCGTCGGCGACCTCGTCCAGCGAGGTGGCATGGTAGCCTTTTTCGTTGAAGATCCGCGATGCGACGCGCAGGGCGGCGCGGCGTTTTTGTGCCCGAACTTCCTCGCGCGATGCGACCGCGCCATTCCAGTTTGCCATGTGCTTTGTCCTTCGTCGGGATCCACGCTGTGAATCTTATGTTTTTTAGGCCGGGCCTGCACCCGCTGTCCAACAGATCTCTGACGCGTAGAAGCATTAACGCATGAGTAAAAGATGTTCCTATCGGTATGAGCGGGCAGAAAGGGTGCCGAAATGCATCCTGTGCGGGCGTTGGGCCGATTCACGCGGTCCGGCCAGGGACCGGACCCCCGTGGGGGGGTGATGTGAACGACACAAATGGGTCTTTCAGTTGCAGGAGGGTACCGGGTTGCCTGACAACCAGGCAACGCTTCGGCGCACCATTCTTCGAAAAATGGACGGGCCGGTCGGGGCCTGTTGCCGAGGGAGGCGGGATGACGCTTAGTGGTAGGTGTGCCTGTAACTGGCCCGTAGATGCGCTGTTTGGCGCGGGCCGGGTCGACCGATTGGGCGCAGTGCAACGAGCGCCCGATGCCTCCCGAAAACGTCACGGAGCTCTACGAGGCGATGATCTGAATGGTTGTCCTGAACAACGAGCAAAAGATGCTCTAGGAAAACGTCGACAAATGGCTGTCGGCCAATGTGACACCGTCATCAATAAACACGAGGCGGCGCATAGCTTTCTCTTCGAGGTGCTGGGTGAACTGTCGAAGTTCGGCTATCTCGGCGGGCGGATCAAAGCGGCACGCGCGCTCGCCTATACCGCCGCTGCCCGTCTGGATGCGGGCGAAGAGGCGCGCGAGGATTGTTTCATCGCCAAGCCCTATGCCAACCACGCCGCTTTCGAGGTCGTCACAGAGCGCTGCAGGTCCATGGCAGGCTTTGGTACGCGGTGGGCTATCCTTGCGAGCGCATTTCAGCGACACCTATGGCGGCACCATCCCCGAGGGCACCAGCGAGATCCAGACGCTGATCGCCGGGCGCGCAAGCTGTCGGGGGCGACAGATGCCAATACCGGGCTGGTGTCGGCGCGGCTGCCGATGGATTACGGCCCTTATACCGAGCATAATACCGGGCTGCTGACCGAAGTGCAGGCGCAGACGGATGGCGGCGTCAGAACCAGGCTGCGCGCCGCCAGCTTGTAGAAATCCTTGCGCGCGTGCAGGCGCGGTGTGGCGATCAGCCCTGGCGCCACCGCGTTGACGGTGATGTTGAACGCGCCCGCCTCGCGCGTCAGCGCATTGATTGGCCCCAGAAAGGCTTGTCTTGGCAGAGGAGTAGTTGGTTTGCCCTTTGTTCCCCAGATGCGCCATCGACGACATGTTCACGATGCGGTCTCACCTGGGCTCCATCATGCCTGGGAGCACAGCGCGGCAGCAGTGGAAGCTGCCCTTGAGCACGGTGTCATGCACGTTGTCCCAGTCTTTGTCCTGCATCTTGAGCATGTACATGTCGCGGGAAAACCCGGCGTTATTGATCAGGATGTCGACCGGGCCTAGGCGGCCTCGGCGACCGAAGTCTCGTCGGTGATGTCGCAGGCGTCAGAAAAGATGGTCGCGGTGGTGTTTTCGGCCTGTTTGGCTTGTGCGGCGGTTTCGCAATTGAGGTCGAGCAAGGCCGCCGAGGTGCCTTCGCAGATCAGCAGCCGGGTGATCAACGGGCCGATCGTGTCTCCTCCTCCTGTGATGAGGGCCACGCGGCCGGACAGTCCCATATCCATGACTGTCTCCCGGAATTTTTGGGTCACGTGATGCCCGGGGCGGAAACCTTTGCAAAATATCCGACAAAACCAAGTTGACCTAAAAGTCTGTTAATTTACTGTTAAGTAAATAAAAAAACCCTAGTGAGAAAAGGCGTCGGGGCTGGAACGGAAATGGAACCGAAAAAGGGGACCTATGTGTCATCGGTGGCGCAGCGCATCTACCGCGTGGCGGGCAATGCGCGGTGAATTCGTTCGGCGGGCTGATCGCGCAGGGC
>JBFHMM010000285.1:0-3679 GCA_041594355.1 Paracoccaceae bacterium
CCTGCGTCTACCATTCCGCCACTTGGGCCCGGCTGCGATCTCTAGCGAATGCTTGGCCCGCCGTCCAGATGCGGTTTTCACCCCCCTGCCCCGGACCGGGCTTGACCCGGCGCGCGGCGCATGGTCTGAGGCGCAGGATTTCACGCGAGGCCCCGGATGCTGCGAGCGACCTACGACTGGACCATTTCGATGGCCGAACATCCGCGCGCGCTCTGGGCGCTGGCCGTGGTGGCGTTCATCGAAAGTTCGGTCTTTCCGATCCCGCCCGACGTGCTGATGATCCCGATGATCCTGGCCCGGCCCACGCGCGCCTGGGCGATCGCCGGGGTGGCGCTGGTCGCCTCGGTGCTGGGCGGGCTCTTGGGATACGCCATCGGCGCCTTCGCATACGACAGCATCGGCCAGCCGATCCTGCAAGCGATGGGCAAGGCCGAGGCGATGGAGGCCTTCAACACCCGCTTCAACGGCGTCGGCTTCTGGGCGGTGCTCGCCGCCGGCATGACACCCTTTCCCTACAAGGTCATCACCATCATGTCGGGCTGGACCAGCATGCCCCTTGTCACCTTCATCGCCACCTCGATCCTGGCCCGCGCGGCGCGGTTCTTTGTGGTGGCGGCGCTGCTCAGGGCCTATGGCGCACCCATTCGTGATTTCATCGAACGTTGGCTTGGCCTTACGTTCACCTTGTTCGTGATCCTGCTCTTCGGCGGCTTTCTGGCGGTAAGATACCTATGACACGCAAACTGCTCATCCTGATCGCCTCCGCCGGCTCCGCCGCCATGCTGCTGGGCGCCTTCGGGTTCCAGTACATCGGCGACATGGCGCCCTGCAAACTCTGCCTGTGGCAGCGCTGGCCGCATGCCGCCGCTGTGCTGATCGGCGCGCTGGCGTTGCTGCCGCGGGGGCCGCTGCTGCCGCTGCTGGGCGCACTGGCCGCGCTGACCACCGCCGGCATCGGCCTCTATCACACCGGTGTCGAACGCGGCTGGTGGGAAGGGCCGACCACCTGCACCTCCGGCCCGGTCGGCGGGCTGACCCCCGAACAGCTGATGGAACAGATCATGTCCGCCCCGCTGGTGCGCTGTGACGAGGTCCCGTGGGAGATGTTCACCCTCTCCATGGCCAGCTGGAATGCCATCGCCTCGCTCGGCTTTGCCCTGATCTGGCTGATGGCGGCGCGCGCCCGCTAACCCGCCTTCTTGGTCGACAACAGCAGGCTTGTCTCGCTGCTCTGCACCCCGTCCAGATTACGGATCCGCGCCAGCGCCGCGTCCAGCGCCTCCAGCGTCGCGGTGCCCAGTTCCACGATCAGATCCCAGCGGCCGTTGGTGGAATGCACCGCCCGCACCTCCGACAACCCCTGCAACTGCCGGGTGATCCGCCCCGCCCCGCGCCCCTCGATCCCGATCATCATCAGCCCGCGCACCGGGTCGCGCAGCACGTCCTCCTTCAGCACCACGGTAAACCCCAGGATCTCGCCGCGCTGCTGCAACCGCTCGATCCGCGCCCGCACCGTGGTCCGCGACAGCCCCAGCCCCAACGCCAGATCCGACAGCGAGGCCCGCGCGTTCTGGCGCAGCGCGCCGATCACCATTTCATCCGTTTTGTCCATAAACGACCTCCAACTCGACCAGTGGTACCCTATTTCGGACAGAAAAACCACTTTTCTCCTCCGCAAATCGAGCATTCATTGGGGCAAACGGGACGAATAGAGATCCTCCAAATGACCCAGAAAACCTGCATCCTCGTCGGCGCCCCGATGGACAGCGGCAAACGCCGCACCGGCTGCCTTATGGGCCCCGACGCCTACCGAACCGCCGGCCTGCCCCAGGCGCTGCGCGACCTCGGCCACCGGGTCGAGGACATGGGCAACCTCAGCCCCGCCTCGCACGCCCCGGACACCGGCCTGACCAAGCTGCACGCGCCGAACGAAACCATCGGCTGGACCCACCGGTTGATCCGCGCCGCCGAACAGGCATTACAGCGTGGCCTGCCGATCTTTCTGGGCGGCGATCACGCGCTCAGCCTCGGCTCAGTCGCCGGCGCCGCCAACCACGCCGCCCGTCAGGACCGGCCGCTCTTTGTCCTGTGGCTCGACGCGCACAGCGACTATCACACGCCCGACACCACTACCTCCGGCAACCTGCATGGCACGCCGCTGGGCTATGTCACCGGCCGTCCCGGCTTTGGCGGCTTCCCGAAAATCGAAAACCCGGTGCCGCAGGACAACATCTGCATCATCGGGTTGCGCTCGGTCGATGCCGCCGAACGCGCCGCCCTGCAGCAGACCGAGATCCACCGCCACGATATGCGCGAGATCGACGAGACCGGCATCGGCGCCCCCCTCTCGGCCTTCCTCGACCGGGTGGCGGCGGCAAACGGCATGCTGCACGTCAGCCTCGACGTCGATTTCCTCGACCCGATGATCGCCCCCGCCGTCGGCACCACAGTCCCCGGTGGCGCCACCATCCGCGAAGGCCACCTAGTGATGGAAATGATCTGCGACAGCGGCCTGATGACTTCGATGGACATGGTCGAGCTCAACCCCTTCCTCGACGACCGCGGCCGCACCGCGCTCTTGATGGTGGATCTCGCCGCCTCGGCGCTTGGCCGCCGCGTCTTCGACCGACCCACGAGGGCCTACGCATAATGACCCAACCTTCTGACAAGGCCCTGGTGCCCTTCGTTTCCGTCGATCACATGATGCAGCTGATCCACCACATCGGCGTCGAACCGATGCTGCAGGGGCTGGCCGCTTATATCGAGGCCGATTTCAAACGCTGGGAACTCTTTGACAAGACCCCCCGCGTCGCCTCCCATTCCGACGTCGGCGTGATCGAACTGATGCCCACCTCCGACGGCGAGGCTTACGGCTTCAAATACGTCAATGGCCACCCCAAGAACACCGCCGAAGGGCTGCAAACCGTCACCGCCTTCGGCCTGCTGGCCGATGTCGCCACCGGCTATCCCGTGCTGCTGACCGAAATGACGCTGCTCACCGCGCTGCGCACCGCCGCGACCTCCGCCATGGTCGCCCGCCACCTCGCGCCGCGCGGCGCCGACACCATGGCGATGATCGGCAACGGCGCGCAATCCGAATTCCAGAGCCTCGCGATGAAGGCGATCTGCGGCGTGACCACCGTGCGCCTCTACGATCAGGACCCCGCCGCGCGCCGGAAATGCGCCGCCAACCTCGCCTGCCACGGGCTGCGCGTGGTCTCCTGCGCCACCCCCGAAGACGCCATTGAGGGCGCGCAGATCCTGACCACCTGCACCGCCGACAAGCAATACGCGACCATCCTCACTGACAACATGGTCGGCTCCGGCGTGCACATCAACGCCATCGGCGGCGATTGCCCGGGCAAAACCGAACTGGCCCCCGGCATCCTGCACCGCGCCGAGATCTTCGTGGAATACCCGCCCCAAACCCGCGTCGAAGGCGAAATCCAGCAACTCGCCTCCGACCATCCCGTGACCGAACTCTGGCAGGTGATCGCCGGCCAGGCCCCCGGTCGCCGCGATGCGCGCCAGATCACCCTCTTCGACAGCGTCGGCTTCGCGATCGAGGATTTCTCGGCGCTGCGCTTCGTGCGGGACCGGATCAAGGGGACCGGGTTCTATGCCGATCTCGATCTGCTGGCCGATCCGGATGATCCACGCGACTTGTTCGGGATGTTGA
>JBFHMM010000286.1:0-3665 GCA_041594355.1 Paracoccaceae bacterium
GGAACGCTGGACCTGGACTTGCGGCAGAGGACGATGGGCCGTTATGTCGAGAACCGCCAGGCCTTTCTGAAGAAATCCGGGCTGGATCTTCCCAGCGCCACCTGTCATGACCTGCCGGATATCGATCAGTCCGCGCTGAAACCGGGCGAGAACGTCTATGACCACCGGTTGTCGGCGGCCATTGCCCGGCTGGAACCGGAAAACGATTTCATTCTGATCGATTGCCCTGGGTCTCACACCAGGCTGAGCCAGGTGGCACATTCACTGGCCGACACGCTGATCACCCCGCTGAACGACAGCTTTGTCGATTTCGATCTTCTGGCGCGGATCGACGCCCGTGGCGAAAAGATCCTGGGCCCCTCGGTCTATTCCGAGATGGTCTGGAACGCCCGGCAACTGCGCGCTCAGGCCGGGTTGAAACCGATCGACTGGATCGTGATCCGCAACCGCGTCGGCACCCAGCGCATGGTGAACAAGGAAAAGATGGAACGCGCCATCGACATGTTGTCCAGCCGGATCGGCTTCCGCGTCGCGCCGGGCTTTTCCGAACGCGTGGTGTTCCGCGAATTGTTCCCGCGCGGGTTGACATTGCTGGATCTCAAGGACATCGGGGTGAAACAGCTCAACATCTCGAACATTGCCGCCCGGCAGGAACTGCGCGACATGATGAAAGCGCTGAAACTGCCCGGAGTCGAGATCGACTTCTGAATTCCCCCGCCCCGAGGGTCCCCACACCCGCCGCCGGGTATTTCGTGATAGAGGCCCTTATGGCCGCGCTCTGGGCCGGTGCAGGGCTGCGATCGGCCATTTTAGCGCTACTCGCACAACTGAGGTTCGGTCCGGCCGTCCTGGTCGGCCTGATCGACCTGGTGATCGAAAGGCAAGTGTCCCGGTGCCCCCCCCTGAAAACCGCCGCGCTTTTATCTCTTTGCAAATACTCCGGGGAGCGTGAGGGGCTGGCCCCTCGCCCGCCGTCACCTTTGGGGATGATATAGCGTAAACAACTGCTGCGGCGCAGACACCCCGCGCAGCATGTAGCGCCCAAACGGAACGATATCGTGCACGGTGTCCGATACGGCCCTGGCAACGGGTTGAGAGATGACCACCGACTGGCCCAGCGCGCTGTGCATCCCGGCAAGGCGCGCGGTCAGGTTCACCGCCGGTCCGATCACGGTAAAGTCCAGCCGGTTTTCGCCGCCGATTTTACCACAGAGGATGTCGCCCGCATGCAGGGCGAGGGTGAACTCGGTCACCGGCAGCCCGGCCCCCGCCCGTCATTGATTGGCGGACTGTATTTCGGCGCTCAGGTGTGCGGCCGCCTCCATGGCGGCTGCAGCGGCGTCAGCCATGTCGTCCTGCGCGAACATCGTCAGCATGCCGTCGCCCATGAACTTCAACACGTTGCCGCCAGACTGCTGAATGGCGGCCACCGCGACACCGAAATAGTCGTTCAAAGCGCCCGACCTTGAACTTGAGACATGAACACCCTGCCATGCCTTCGGCCTTCTCGGGATATTGGTGTCACGATACTCCGGGTGTCTGTCCGGCCAGACGGGTAACCCGGTCAGGTCGAAGTAGCAGATTACGGCGCGGATCTCTCGCAATGACCCTCGCCTGATTTCTTCGGACAAGACCCGCGCGCCCGCATCGCGGCCGAGGTAGACCCGAAGAAAATCCTGAGCGATCTGACGGTTCGATGCCGATTTCAGCGCCAGAGCCAGAATCGGTAGGATGTTTCGGATCAGCACGATGTCCTGACCTAAACCCCCGGGTGTGTGACTGGCCTAGGCGATGAGCATGCCTTCGGGCGTGTTGTTGGGATCGACCGGATCGGCCGCGCGTCCCTCTTCGAACATCACACCGGTTGCAAATTAATCGGTCAACCCGCGCGATTTCAGCTCGTTCAGGAACGGAAACCGGCTGACATAGACGGGATCGTTCAGCGGTTCGCACATTTCGGCCAGGTCGGTCTGCAGAAGATGGTACATCGGGCCGTCCAGCCAGCGTTGCTGCGGGACGTCGCGATGTTCATAGGCCTCGTTGCTGACCATTCCATCGCGCACCCAGTCAAAGCCGATACCCCCGAACTGAGGATTAAAGGCGCGCTGCGCCAGATGCAGACGGGCCAGCGGCACCCGCAGGTCCAGCAGTTTTTCACAGGACCCCTGCAACAGGTCCTCTTGCTGCGCGCCTTCCAGTCCGCGCTGCAGCAACCAGTCGGACAGGGTTTTGCCGCGGTCGTGGTGTGGAGCTTGCATCTCTCACCTCTCCATTCCGGCGAGCCGGCGCAGCATCATCCGCAGCAGCGCGGCCTCGCCGGTCGTGAAATGGGCCGCCAGCCGGCTATCATAGGATTCGGCCACCGCCTGCAGATCACGATAGGCCGCCTCGCCCGCCGGTGTCAGCATCAGATGTTCCGAGCGGCGGTCGGTTTCATCCCGGGTGCGGGTCAGGAACCGCCGGTCCGCCAGCCGCTGCACCGCGCGGCTGATCTTGGTCTTGTGGATACGGGCGCTTTCGCCGATCTCCTTTGCCGTCATTCGGCCATAGATTCCAAGATGGAACAGCACCCGCCAGTCGGTCCGTAGCATGCCATAACGATCCTTGTAGATCTGCTGGAACGCCAACGAACTTTCCTCGGCCGCCTGGTTCAGCAGAAAGGGCAGGAAATTCCGTAAATCGAAGTCATCTGTTTTGGTCATTTTTCCCTCCGGCGCTTGTTGGTTACAAAATCAACTATTACCCAACAAGCAGCAAAAGGAGGAACGCGCGATGAATCGTCCATCCGACTCGCATAAATCTGTCCAAGCCTGCAGCCCGTCAGGCACGACCGAAGGCTATATGGCTGGCTTCGGCAACGACTTTGAAACGGAAGCGCTGCCGGGCGCGTTGCCGCAGGGTATGAACAGCCCGCAGAAATGTAACTATGGTCTCTACGGGGAACAGCTGAGCGGCACCGCCTTTACCGCGCCGAGCCACCAGAACGAGCGCACGTGGTGCTATCGCATCCGCCCCTCGGTGAAACATTCGCACCGTTACGAAAAGATCGATTTGCCCTACTGGAAATCCGCGCCGCATGTGGACCCGGACCTGGTGTCCCTGGGCCAGTACCGCTGGGACCCGATCCCGCATTCCGAGGCCGGGCTGACCTGGCTGACCGGCATGCGCACGATGACGACGGCCGGCGACGTGAACACCCAGGTGGGCATGGCCAGCCACATCTACCTTGTCACCGAATCAATGGTGGACGCCTATTTCTACTCCGCCGATTCCGAGCTGCTGATCGTGCCGCAGGAAGGCCGGCTGCGGTTTTGCACCGAACTTGGCATCATCGACCTGGAGCCAAAGGAGATCGCGATCATCCCGCGGGGACTGCTTTATCGGGTCGAGGTGTTGGCAGGGCCGGCTCGCGGTTTCGTCTGCGAGAACTACGGTCAGAAATTTGAACTGCCCGGCCGTGGCCCGATCGGCGCCAACTGCATGGCCAACCGCCGCGACTTCAAGACGCCGGTGGCCGCCTTCGAGGACCGCGAGACACCGTCGACCGTGACGATCAAATGGTGCGGGCAGTTCCACAAGACAAAAATCGGCCATTCGCCGCTAGATGTGGTGGCCTGGCACGGCAACTACGCGCCCCTGAAGTACGACCTGAAAACCTACTGCCC
>JBFHMM010000287.1:0-3486 GCA_041594355.1 Paracoccaceae bacterium
GGATCAGTCAGGCCACATATTTCAACTGGAAGAAAAAGTATGGGGGCCTGCTGCCGGACGAGATGCGCCGGCTGAAGGCGCTGGAGGACGAGAACAGCCGGTGGAAGAAGGGAGCCTGGCGGGGCGGGTCAACTGGCAAACAGCTCAGGCAACGGGGTGGGGGAAACGGCCATCAAACGTGGCTTGCTGGGCCTGCCCTTGCATCCGCCTACAGCGTCCGGCCTTTTTGCCTGACTCGTATCGTCACACGAATATCCCGAGAACGTTGAAGGCGTGGCAGGGTGGTCGTGTCCCAAGTTTAAGGCCGGGCGCTCTAGGGCTGCATGATCGCGCTGACCCATTCCTTGATAAAGGTCTGTCGTTTCAATCCGTCCAGATAGGTCAGCAGAGCCGGTTCCAGCGTGATGGACGACTGGCCCGCACTGTCTGTGCTCAGCGGGGGCAGGGGAAAGCTGCCCGTGCTGGCTGGGTCAGACTGCAGTCCGATCAGATGGCGGATGAACCCGGCGGCGGCCTGCGGATGCTGCGCTTGTCGCGACACGAAACCGGTGCGCATCATCATGGTGGGAAAGTCTGACGGCAGGATCACCGCGATCCGCCCATCGGTTTGCTGGCGCGCCGATGCATAGCTACCAAGAACATTGTAGGCGACCGCGATGGTGCCATCCAATACGTCGTCGATCATGTCACCGGAACAGCAATACAGCCGGGTACCCAGGCTGCCCATCACCTCCATCAGCCGCCAATAGGTCTCGGACGCGCGGGCATCCTGGGTCGCGAACAGGTATCCCAGCCCGGAATCGCGCACGTCATACGTGCCCAGCCGGCCGCGAAACACATCCGGGCGCGCCCGCAACGCCTGGATCAACTCCTGTCGTGTGCGGGGCAGGGGATGCCCGTCAAAGACCGCGCGGTTGACGACGATGGCGGCGGGCTCGCTGGTAAAAGCAAACAGGCTTTCCCGCCATTGCGCCCAGTCCGGATGCGCGACCCCGCTCAGGTGCCGGGCAAACCCGTCGTTCGCCAACTTCAGCTGCAGGTCCATGGCGCTGGAAATTACCACGTCGTACCGATCCGGCGCTTGCCGGAACCGCTGGTCGATCTCTGCCGTGCCGGTGACCAGGTATTCAACCGACACTTCGGGGGTTTGGGCAAGGAAACTGGCAATGATCGGTTCGAAAAACGACGTGTCCGTGCTGGACAAGACCCGCAGTGTCCGGCTGGAATCCGCACCCTGAAACAGCTGCCGGTCTTCCCAGTCTTCGGCCACGGACAACAGCGGCCACAGGCAAAGGATCAGAGAGAAAAGGTAACGCATGCGCCGCCCTCCGGCAGATTCGACAACGCCAGGGTCCCGCCGTGCGCCGCGGCCACGTCCTGCGCAATCGTCAGGCCCAGCCCGGATCCGATCGTGCCCGTCGCATTGCGCCCGCGCGAAAACCGCCCCGTCAGACCAGTAATTTCATCGGGTGGAAATCCCGGCCCCTGATCGCGGATCTCGACCTGTACAGGGGGGCCCGCGCCCACCCGGATGCCGATCACGCTTTCGCCGGGCGCATATTTCAACGCGTTGTCGATCAGATTTCGTAGCGCGTTCTGCAGCAGGATCGGATCGCCGTTGACGATAACCGGCCCTTTCGCCCGCAGCCTCAATTCGATGTCCTTCATCTCGGCCACCGGGCTCAGCCGCAGCACCAGTTCCCGCAGCAGGTCAACCAGATCCAGATCGTCCCGCTCCAGATGATCGGCGCGAAAGGTGATCATCGCGTGGTCCAGCAACTGCCCCGCCGCGCGCGAACTCTCGTCGATGGCCCGTATCATCGACCGTAGCGCCTGCCGGTTCTCTTCGCGATCGACCCGCTGCAGCGTGGCCTCGGCATAGGACCGCACCGTCGCCAGCGGCGTGCGCACCCGGTGCGCGGCCTCGGCGATGAAATCCTCGGACTGTTTCAGGGATTGCCCCAGCCGCGCCATCAGGTTGTTCAGCGAGGCCACCAGCGGCGCCATTTCCTGTGGCACGGGCTTGGCCACCGGGCTCAGATCCTGCGGGCCACGTCGGGTAACCGATGTCGTCAGCCGTTTCAGCGGCTCGATCGTCGTCGCCGTGGCCCAGATCGACAACAGCGTCGCCAGGGCAAAGAACCCCGCGCCAAAAAGCGCCACATTGCGCGAAATCCGGCTGAGCGTGCCGGACAGCGCATCCTGTGTCTGCGCCACCGTGACCGAGATCCGGGTGCGCACATTTGCCCCGATCAGCACCCGCGATGCTGTGGCCAGCCGCACCGGGACGCCTTTGTAGGCGCGGGTCGCCGTGCCGTCCGCCCGTGGCAGGTCCCCATAGCCGGACAACAGGGTATCATCCTGATATATCGCATAAAAAACTCGGTCATCCATGGGCGTGCTGAGCATGGAGAACGCGGCATAGGGAAAATCGATCTCGACCACCCCATCGCGGATGACCGCCGCGTCCAAAATCGAGGTGACAGAGGCGTTCAGGATGCTGTCCTGTCCCTGCTGCGCGATCTGCGCGGCATAGTTGCGCACGACGATGAACAGCAGCACCGCCAGCACGGCCGCGCCGCCCGTCAAGGTGATCGCCAGCCGTTTGCCCAGCGATCCTGAGACCTGCACGCCCTCAGTCATGGTCCAGCCGATAACCCAGCCCGCGCAGCGTGGTGATCCGCAGGCTGGAGCGGTCCAGATGCTTGCGCAGCCGCGCGATATAGACCTCGACGGCATTCTCCGACACGTCCTCATCATAGGAAAACAGCCGGTCCACCAGCTTTTGTTTGGCAAAGATCTGGCCGGGCGCGTTGAACAGCAGTTCAAGCAGCCGCAGTTCCCGGTTGCGCAGGTTCATCACCTCTCCGGCGACCGTCAGATGCCCCGCGACCGGGTCAAACGCCACATCGCCGATCTGCATCACCGTCTGCGCGGTCCCTGATTTGCGCCGCAACACCGCGCGGCAGCGGGCCTGCAATTCCTCG
Organism: Paracoccaceae bacterium; assembly: GCA_041594355.1. Lineage (GTDB taxonomy): Bacteria > Pseudomonadota > Alphaproteobacteria > Rhodobacterales > Rhodobacteraceae > JAIUZI01. Next base: position 2,988 of record JBFHMM010000287.1, read on the forward strand.
TGGTCGAATGGCTTGGTGACATAGTCATCCGCCCCCAGATCCAGCATGCTGATTCTGTCCGACACTTGCGACCGGGCGGTCAGAACGATGACAGGCGTGTCCCTTTTCCCGGCGCGGTGGCGCTGTAGGAACGTGCGCCCGTCGCCGTCCGGCAGCATGATATCCAGAAGGATCAGATCGTATTCGCCGGTTTCTGAAAATGCGATGGCATCCTGAATTGTGTCTGCGTGATCAATGACATGCCCATCCAGCTGCATCCGCGAACAAATCGCGGCGGCAAGGTCTGCGTTGTCTTCGACCAGCAGGAATTTCACCAGATCGCTTTACCTTTTTTGGGCATGACAGGTCGGTGTCAGGTTGCCGTGTTTGATTGCTTCAACTGAGCCGCCCAGCGGACAGTTGTCAAATGGAGGAAATCATGACGACACTCAAAATGGGTCGCCGCGCCATCATGGCGGCGGCTGTTGCCGCGCTTGGACTCGCCGCTCCGGCTCTGGCC
>JBFHMM010000288.1:0-3467 GCA_041594355.1 Paracoccaceae bacterium
AGGGGCGCACCGCCACCATGACCAGATTCGGAGCGGCCTCTTCAACCACTTGCGGCACCACATCGCCGGTACCGGCGCGGGTATCGGCCAGGTCGACCTGCGGCAGGTCTGGCGCGCTGAATGCGCCGCCACGACGCGGATCCAGTGTCGAGATCGGCGCGTCACGCGCGGTCAGAACCGGCACGTCCAACGCCTGCGGGCGATACAGCCGGTCCAGCGCATCGGACGACGGGGTGATTACATCCTCGGCCCGCGCCGCGCCCGGACGGGTCGCGCCATTCAGCGGATCGAGGTCCGACAGCACCACCGGGGCCTGTTCAACCGGGGCGAACTGGACCTGCTGCACCTCTTTCAGAACCGACCAGCCACCGTACCCGATGCCCGCGATCACCGCCAGCAGCACCAGCGTAGAGCCCACGGCGCGCGGTTCGATCTGGGCAAACCACCCTTCGCGTTCCGGGGCAAAGGGGGTATTGGGCCGCATAAAGGGATCGGGCGCCGACGCACGGGTCGCGCGCGCCTCCGCTACCGGCTTCTTCACCACCGATGCTTCGGACGACATGCCATGGGCGACGGTAAACCCGCTTTCCCGGCAAAAGGCGGAAAACGCCTCGTCCGGGTTCATGTTCAGGTAACGGGCGTAGGACCGCACGTAACCGGCTATGAAACCGGGCGTGTCAAAGGCGGAAGGATCGGAATTCTCGATCGCGGCGATATAGCTGGCTTTGATCCGCAGTTCACGCTGCACATCCAGCAGGGATTTTCCCATGGTGGCGCGCTCGCCCCGCATGGTATCGCCCAGACGCAACTCAAAATCGTCAAAGCCCTTGGGCTCGACGACCTTATGATCTTCCTCGGATTTGCGCGTCAGCTTGCGCCCAATCATGCCTGCTGTCCCGTACTGCCTGCCGTGCATTCACTGCCGTGGCCGGACGCTGCCCCATCGATTCGTCCGGGTCTTTTGTTACGGCTATGGTATCACAGCGCAAGGCATTTGCACAGTTTTGGCAGGCTATCCGGCAAGTTCGGCGCGATTCAGCGCACAGTGCGACCAAAGTTCGTCCATCGCCTGAACCAGCTTGTTCATCTCATCCGGCCCGTGAACCGGCGACGGGGTGAACCGCAACCGCTCCGTACCGCGCGGCACGGTGGGAAAGTTGATTGGCTGCACATAGATGCCGTGATCGGCCAGCAGCATGTCGCTCAGCTTCTTGGTGTGAACCGGATTGCCGACGATCACCGGCACGATATGGCTGCCATGGTCGATTATCGGCAGCCCCATACCCTTGAGCCGGGTCTTCAGGATCTTGGCCTGTTGCTGGTGCGTCTCGCGCAACCCGGGGTGCCGCTTGAGCCAGGCGACCGAAGCCGCAGCGCCGGCGGCGACCGCGGGCGGCAGCGAGGTGGTAAAGATGAACCCCGGCGCATAGGATCGGATCGCGTCGCACATCCGGGCCGAGGCCGCGATATAGCCACCCATCACGCCATAGGCCTTGGCCAGCGTGCCGTTGATGATGTCCAGACGATGCATCAGCCGGTCGCGTTCGCACACACCGGCGCCGCGCGGGCCGTACATGCCCACCGCGTGGACCTCGTCGATATAGGTCAGCGCGTCGAACTCGTCGGCCAGATCGCAGATCGCCTCGATCGGGCCGAAATCGCCGTCCATGGAATAGATCGATTCAAAAGCGATCAGCTTGGGCGCCGCCGGGTCATCGGCCTCCAGCAGTTCGCGCAGATGTGCCACGTCGTTGTGGCGGAAAACCCGCTTGGCCCCGCCGTTGCGGCGCACACCCTCGATCATCGAGGCATGGTTCAACTCGTCGGAATAGATGATCAGGCCGGGGAACAGCTTGGGCAGCGTGCTCAGCGTGGCGTCATTGGCGATATAGGCGCTGGTGAACAGCAGCGCCGCTTCCTTGCCGTGCAGGTCGGCCAGTTCGGCCTCCAGCCGCTTGTGATAGACCGTGGTGCCCGAAATGTTACGGGTGCCGCCCGATCCGGCGCCGGTCGCTTCGACCGCCTCGTGCATGGCCTCCAGCACGACGGGGTTCTGTCCCATGCCCAGATAGTCGTTGCCGCACCACACGGTGATCGGCTGCCGGGTGCCGTCGGGCCGGGTCCAGACCGCGTGCGGGAACTGGCCGCGCTGACGTTCGATGTCGATAAAGGTCCGATACCGGCCTTCTTCGTGCAGACGGGCAAGCGCCGTGTCGAGTTTCGCGTTATAGTCCACCCGGTTCTCCTTGTTCATCCGGCCCACCAGGCCATTCGCGGCACTCGAGTGCCCACCCCCAACTACGAACGCATTCGCAATCATGAATGATTACAGGTTGTGCGCCCAACAATCAACTGCCTACATCCCAAGCAGATGCCGCGACATTGACTTACATCAATAATGTCGGCGCTCTCAACCTGACCAGAAGTCGGATAGGGAAATATCGCCGCAGATGCCAATTTTGGCGGAGCGCGTGTTTCCGATAAGTGAAACACAGACGCTCTGGACCTTACCGCGCGCGATGCTAGGCTCCTGTTCAATACCCCTCGCATACCGGAGAAACCCAATGTCGCTGGACGCCGTACTTGCCCGCATCGACACTGACCTGCCACAGGCCACCGACCGCTTGATGGACCTGCTGCGGATACCGTCGATTTCGACCGACCCGGCCTACAAGGCCGACTGCGACCGCGCCGCGGACTGGCTGGTCGCCGACCTGCAAAGCCTTGGCGTAAAGGCCGAAAAACGCCCCACCCCCGGCCACCCGATGGTGGTGGGGCACCTCGACGGCGATGGCCCTCACCTGCTGTTCTACGGCCATTACGACGTACAGCCCGTCGATCCGCTCGAACTCTGGGACCGCGACCCCTTCGACCCCGAATTGCAAGACACGCCCAAGGGCCGGGTGATCCGCGCCCGCGGCGCCAGCGACGACAAGGGCCAGCTGATGACTTTTGTCGAGGCCTGCCGGGCATGGAAGGCGGTACACGGGCATCTGCCCTGCCGGCTGACGTTTTTCTTCGAAGGCGAGGAAGAATCAGGCTCGCCCTCGCTCGTGCCCTTCATGGAGGAGAACGCGGAAGAGCTGAAATCCGATCTCGCGCTGATCTGCGACACCGGCCTGTTCGACAGCCGGGTGCCCGCGATCACCACCATGCTGCGCGGCCTGCTGGGCGAAGAGCTGACGATCACCGGGCCGGACAAGGACCTGCACTCGGGCATGTACGGCGGCGCCGCGATCAACCCGATCCGCGTCCTGTCGCGCGTCATCGCCAGCCTGCACGACGACACCGGGCGCATCACCATCCCCGGCTTCTACGACGGTGTGCCGGAACTCTCGCAGGACCTGCGCGACCAGTGGCAGGGGCTGGGCTTTGACCCCGACCGCTTCCTGGGCGACGTGGGCCTGTCGCAACCGGCCGGAGAACAGGGCCGCAGCGCGCTGGAAATGATCTGGTCGCGCCCCACC
>JBFHMM010000289.1:0-3343 GCA_041594355.1 Paracoccaceae bacterium
CTCTGGCAGCGGCGACACCAAGGGCTCCGGCACGGGCGGCACCAAAGGCTCTGGCAGCGGCGGCACCAAGGGTTCCGGCACAGGCGGCACCTGGGGCGGCACGAAGGGGTCCGGCTCAGGCGGCACCAAAGAGTCCGGCACCGGCGGCAGCAACGGCTGGAACCCGTTCAACCATCAGACAGCCTTGCACGACCTGCCCTCCTATACCGGTGACGACACCAGCGATTCGTCCGCTGAGGAGAACACGGTCTACGCAAGCTCGGGCACCACACCTGGCGGCACCAAGGGGCCGGGGCTGAACGACATTCTTGCCCTGATGAACCAAGCCCCGGACGAAGACGATCCGGCGCTGAAGGCGAGCGCCAGCGGCGGTCTGTTCGGCACCGCCGGCGGCGGCACCGGCCTGTTCTGAACAAAGCCCACCGGCCCTGGCGCGGCCCCGCAGGACGCGCCATTGCAACAAACCCGGCACACCGCGAGGAGTGCCGGGTTCAGTCCTTGCGGCGCAGCCCCAAAGGCGCGCCCAATTGCGGCGGAACCGGCAGCGCGGCGTGATCCGCCTTCATCCAGGCGAACCGCCGCACCGCCCAGTCCGGGTATTCTGCGGACCTGCCGGTGCCGTGATCCACGTTCATCACCATAATTTCCTGCGTGGCGCAGATATCGCCATTGTCGTCGGAAACCATTTCGCCAAAGACATGCAGCCGCTTGCGGTCGTGGTCGATCAGCCGGAACCGCACCGAGAACCCCTGGTCCAGCTTGAGTTCGCGCAGGAAATGGGTGTGCGACTGTAGCACGTAAGGCCCCTGCCCGGACGCCTGCACGTGTTCCTCTCCCACGCCGAGATACTCGGAGAACAGCACGTCCGAGGCCCGGTCGAAGGCGATCCCGTAATAACCCACGTTCATGTGGCCGTTGTAGTCGATCCATTCGGGCAGAACCCGGCGCTGCTGCACCACCACGGGCGCGGGATAGGGGCCGTCGCGGCCCGAAACGGGAGCATGCGTCATCTGCTGTCTTTCTTGCGGTTGCCTGTTCGGGCGCACATTGCCCGGTAATCCAACTGACGCCAAGGCCAGCGGCTTGTATTTCCCACCTCCTGCCCCGATGCTGCGCCTCGAAATCCGCGACGGGTCTGGCACGGGAGATGCACGATGAAAGACAGCTACCTCAAACAGGACGCCACCGGGCTGGCCGCGCTGGTCGCCACCGGGCAGGTCACCCCGGACGAGCTGCTGGATTGCGCGCTGGAACTGACGGTAGAACGCAACCCGTCGCTGAACGCGGTTGTGAACATGGCCGAGGGTGCCGCCCGCGCCGCGATCCGCGACGGGCTGCCCGACGGGCCCTTCAGGGGCGTGCCGTTCCTGATCAAGGATCTGGGCGCCGAGGCGCGCGCCTATCCCACCCACAACGGGTCGGTCCTGTTCCGCGATACGGCCTGGTCCTATGACAGCGAGATTTTCCTGCGGATGCAGGCCACCGGGATGGCGACCTTTGCACGGACCACCTCGCCCGAACTGGGCGTCGGCCCGGTGACCGAGGCAAAGGTCTATGGCGGGCCGACCCGCAACCCATGGAACCTGGGCCATACCTCGGGCGGATCCTCGGGCGGATCGGGCGCGGCGGTGGCCGCGGGCATCGTGCCGGCGGCGCATGGCTCGGACGGCGGCGGATCGGTCCGCATCCCGGCCTCGTCCTGCGGGTTGGTTGGATTCAAGCCGACCCGTGCGCGGCTGCCCGACGGGCCGGAATCCGGCGAAGGGTGGGGCGGCATGGCAATCGACGGGTTCCTGACCCGGTCGCTGCGCGACAGCGCCGCGCTGCTGGATGCCTGCGCGGGCGCCGATCTGGGCGCGCCCTACTGGGCGCCGCCGATGCAGGGCAGCTATGCCGATGCCATGACCCGCGACCCCGCTCCGATGCGGGTGGGGGTCTGCACCACCACGCTGAGCGGCGAGCCTGTCGACCCCGAATGCGTGCGCGCCGCAGAAACCACGGGCCGGCTGCTGCAGGATCTGGGCCACCATGTGGAGATCTACACGCCGCCCGCCGCGCTGGACGTCGAGGCGATGATGCTGGCCTGGACCAAGATCGTAGCCTGCGGCACCGCGTTGTCGGTGCGAACCAAACTGCGGGGCAAGCCGCTGGATCCGGCCACGGTCGAAGGCGTCACCCGTGGCGCCATCGCCTATGCCGAAACGGTGTCGGGTGCCGATTACCTGGCCGCCGTGAACGCGGTGCACGCCTTTGGTCGGCGCATGGCGCCGCTGTTTCACGACATCGACGTGCTGGTGACGCCGACGCTGGCGCGGCCACCCGCGCCGGTGGGGCTGCTGAAGCCCGACAACGAGGATTTCGTGGCCTATCGCAATGGCCCCGGCGGGGTGTTCGAATATTCGCCCTATTGCGCCGCCTTTAACGCCAGCGGCCAGCCGGCGGTGTCGCTGCCGCTGCACTGGAGCGCCGATGACCTGCCGGTGGGCGTGCATCTGGCCTGCGCCTTTGGCGAGGATGAGCGGCTGATGTCGCTGTGCGGGCAGATCGAACGCGCGGCCCCCTGGACGGCCAAGCAGCAAAGCCTGATCGACGGCGGCTCCCGCCAGGGTTGACCGCGCCGTTTGGTTACCCTTGCGGCCCGCGCGGTTTTCGCCTTTGTTTCGGATGTAACCCCGGGGGCGCCATGACGTCCAATACCTTCACGACGCGAAACCTGAGCAAGATCTATGGCGAGGGCCCGGCCGCGGTCCACGCCCTGCGCGGCGTCACCCTTGAGATCCCCGAAGGCGAGATCGTGGTGCTGCTGGGCCCGTCGGGCAGCGGCAAGTCCACGCTGCTGAACATCGTCGGCGGGCTGGACCGGGGCACCGACGGCGAGGTGTTTTTTCGCGACCGCAAGCTGTCGGACATGAGCGACGCGGAACTGACCAAATACCGGCGGGACCATGTGGGCTTCGTGTTTCAGTTCTACAACCTGATGCCCAGTCTTACCGCGCGCAAAAACGTCGAACTGGTGACCGAGATCGCCCGCAACCCGATGGACCCGGACGCGGCGCTAGCGCTGGTCGGGCTGGCCGACCGGGCGGATCATTTCCCCGCCCAGCTGTCGGGCGGCGAACAGCAGCGGGTGGCGATTGCCCGCGCGGTGGCCAAACAACCCGACGTGCTGTTTTGCGACGAGCCCACCGGAGCGCTGGACAGCAAGACCGGGCGCGCGGTGCTGCATGTGCTCAAGGACGTGAACGGCTCTGTTGGACAAAGCTTGTGATACCCGCGGTTCCCCTTTCCCCGGACGGATTGATCCCTCGGGCTTTGTGACAGGGATGCCAAGGGCGGTGTATCC
>JBFHMM010000290.1:0-3333 GCA_041594355.1 Paracoccaceae bacterium
CAATCAAACACGGCCCCGAATGTGGAAACCTGTATACAGAGCCACTGCGATCGCCGCTTTTATCAGATCCCCAGGAAGGAACGGGTATAGCCCGGCGTTCAGCAATTTCTCGCCATAACCGACAAAGCCCCCCAACCAGAACAGCCCTGCGCAATACATGAGTATCGAACCAAAAAAGACCGCGACAGATGCTCTGAATGCAGGCCGAAGTCCTTCCAGTGCTTGAACAATCCAACCGGCAGCGGCCGCTGCAAGTGCGAAGCCTACCAGGTACCCGCCTGTGGGACCCGCAATATACGCCAGTCCGGCCGGCGCCGGAGGCGTGCCTGCGAAGACCGGCAGGCCAAGCAGACCTTCGAAAAGGTATGCCACAACAACAAGACTACTGCGCACCGGCCCTAAGAAAAGGCCCAGACCCAAGACAACCAGGGTTTGTATAGACATGGGAACCGGGTAGAACGGCACCACGATTTTGGCGGACAGTGTCAGAAGAATTGTGCCGACGAGTATTATCGAGATCTCTCGGGTCAGCCTTGCGACCGGTTGGCTTTGAGTGGTTTCCAAATTGATCTGTTTCGTCCTTGTTTCCGTAGATCGTTGATTCTCCGGATAGTAAGTTCACATGCGCTTGGCGACTTCTTCCAGCATGACTTCGCTCGCCCCGCCGCCGATGGCCTGAACGCGGGCGTCACGCGACATGCGTTCCACCGGCGTTTCGCGCATATAGCCCATGCCGCCGTGAAACTGGACGCAGTCATAAAGCACGCTGTTCACCAGCTCGCCGCAATAGGCCTTGACCATCGAGACCTCCTTCACGCAGTCACGACCTGCGGCATCCAGACCGGCGGCGTGATAGACCAGCTGACGTCCTGCCGCGATCCGCGTCTGACAGTCGGCCAGCCGTTGGCGCACGGCCTGCTTGTCCCACAGAACGCCGCCAAAGGCCTTGCGCTGCTTGACGTAATCCACGGTCATGTCCAGCGCGGTTTGCGCTTCGGCACAGGCCATCGCACCCAGCACGATGCGTTCGTTCTGGAAGTTCTTCATCACCGAATAGAAGCCGCGGTTGACCTCGCCCAAAACGTTTTCGGCCGGGATGCGGACATCTTCAAAGATCAGTTCGGCGGTGTCCGAGCACAGCCAGCCGGTCTTGTTCAAGGCCCGTCCGACCGAAAAGCCCGGCGTGCCTTTTTCGACCGCAAACATGGTGATCCCGCGCGATCCCTTGGCATCGGGGTCGGTCTTGGCGCCGACAAAGTAGAGATCGCCATGCACGCCGTTGGTGATGAACATCTTGGTGCCGTTCAGCACCCAGTCCGATCCGTCCTGCACCGCGCGGGTGCGCATGCCGGCCACGTCCGATCCGGCGCCCGGCTCGGTCACGGCGACGGCGGTGATCTTTTCGCCCGAGGTGATCGACGGCATCCAGCGCGCCTTTTGTTCGGGCGTGCCCGCGTTCTCCAGATGCGGCGAGGCCATGTCGGTATGCACCAGAACCGTGGCCGAGAACCCGCCGAAGGTGGATCGACCGACCTCTTCGGCCAGAACCACGCTGGACATCACGTCCAGCCCCGCGCCGCCATACTGTTCGTCATAGCGCATCCCCAGCACGCCCAGATCGCCCATCCGGCGCAGCACGTCGCGGGGCACCATGCCCTCATCTTCCCAGGGCTCGGCCTTGGCCGTCACTTCGGTTTCGATGAACCGGCGCAGCTGGTCGCGGATCAAGTTGAGGTCTTCGTTGAACGGGCCGGAGGCCGCGGTGATGTTGTCTTGTCTGGTCATGTGTTTTCCTCTGGATCGAGTTTGATAAGTGGGGCGTGCCCGGCAACCGTGTCGCCCGGTGCACAATAGATTTCCGTCACCACGCCCGCGACCGGCGCGGGCAGGCTTTGCAACAGCTTCATGGCCTCAAGCACCACCAGCGTGTCACCGGCTTCGACGCGGTCGCCCGGCGCGACGCGCACCTCGGCGACGGCACCGGGCATGGGCGCCGCCAGCAGGTCAGCGCCGCCAGATCCACCCGTGGCACGTTGCAGATGCTGATCTTCCAGCGTACGCAGGTCTGCCGTTGTCATTCCGTGGGGGGTTTGCAGGTGCACCCGCCAATGATCGCGGGCACGTTCGACATGGGCGATGCGCGCAAACGGAACACCGTCGATGCGTCCGCTCAGACGGTCCCCTGTCAGGGCGGCGGTTTCGACCGTGACGGTCTGGCCGCCTGGCGGCGCGGCGGCGAATACTGTGCCGGAGCCAGTCACGCGGATCGGGTCGTCTTTGGTTGTATCCCAATAGGATGCCGCACCGGGCCGTCCGCCAGGGGCGGTGATCCGCCATGACCCAAGGCTTTCCCAGGGCGACGCGCCCGCCGCCGCTGGCGCGAGATGCAGGTGCAGCGCAATCGCGGCAAGGGCCATGTCCTGGGGATCGGGGGTCGGGTGCGTCCAGCCATCGGGGAACATCTCGGGCAAACCCGACGTGTGGTGCCGGAACGTCTGAAAATCCGGATGCAGCAGCAGGGCGCGTTGATAGGCCAGGTTCAGACCGACGCCGCCGACGGCAAAGGCATCCATCGCGGCAACCGCCTGGCGGATCGCCCCGGCCCGGTCCGGCGCATGGGCGATCAGCTTGGCAATCATCGAATCGTAATGGTGGCTGACGACCGAGCCTGTCTCGACCCCGGTATCGAGCCGTACGCCCGCGGGCGGAGCCCAAAGGGTGATCCGGCCAGTTTCGGGGCGGAAATTTTCGGCCGGGTTTTCGGCGGCGATGCGGATTTCAATCGCGTGCCCGTCGAATTTCACATCCGATTGCGTCAGCGCCAGCGGCTCGCCGCGCGCGATGCGCAACTGCCATTCAACCAGATCGATGCCGGTGATCGCCTCGGTCACGGGGTGTTCGACCTGCAAGCGGGTGTTCATTTCAAGAAAGTAATATTCGCCGCGGGCCGGATCATAGAGGTATTCCACAGTCCCGGCGGAGCGATAACCGATCGCCTGCGCCAGCCGCACAGCCGCCGCGCGCATGTCGTCGCGCAATGCCTCGGGCAGATAGGCGGCGGGGGCCTCTTCGATCAGCTTCTGGTGGTTGCGCTGAAGCGAACAGTCGCGGTCGCCCAGATGCAGCACGGTGCCGTGGGTATCGCCCAGAACCTGCACTTCGACATGGCGGGCACGGGGCGCGTAGCGTTCAAGGAACACCGCCGGATCGCCAAAGACCCCCTGGGCTTCGGCCCGGGCGGATGCAATCGCTTCGGGTGCGTCGTCCAGATCGGTGACAAGACGCATGCCGCGCCCGCCGCCGCCTGCGCTGGCCTTGACCAGAAAGGGGGTG
>JBFHMM010000291.1:0-3147 GCA_041594355.1 Paracoccaceae bacterium
CAAGCTTCGCATTCTTTGCTGATTCAGCCGAAGGATGCCGTATGTCCGCTTTCAATTCCATATTCCCCACCGCCCTTTTCCGCCTGATCGGCACGCCGGACGCTCCGGCCGTGATCGACATGTGCACCGACGCGGATTTCGAGACCCACGCCTGCCGGATCCCGACCGCCCGGCGCTGGCCGCACCGCGAGCTGGCGACCCGCGCCGACGCTTTGCGCGGGCGACACGGTACAGTGGCCTGCCACGGGGGGCTGAAACTCAGCCATGACGCCGCCGCTGTGCTGCGCGAGCATGGCCTGCCCGCCATCGTGCTCGCAGGCGGCACCGAGGCCCGGCGTGCGGCGGAGCTGCCGCTGGTACCGACCGCCGCCATCGGTCCAGGCTGGGCCGGCGGACCGGCCCGCTGCGTCACCCGCCACCGGCCCAAGATCGACCGGATCGCCTGCCCCTGGCTGATCCGGCGGTTCATCGACCCCGCGGCCGAGTTCCTGTGTGTTCCCGCGGCCGAGGTCGCCGGCGTGGCCGAGCGATTCGAGGCCAGACCCTTTGACACCGCGGACGCGCCCTGGACCCACGTCGGCGACAGCTGCACCTTCGACACGATGGTCGAGCGGTTCGGGCTCACCTGCCCGGCGCTGCGAACAATGGCCAAAGTGATCCGCGCCGCCGACACCGGCCGTCATGAAACCGAGGCCGAAGCCGCCGGGGTTCTGGCGCTGTCCGTCGGACTGTCGCGTGCCCACAAGGATGATCTGGCACAGCTTGACGCCGGAATGATCCTCTGCCATGCCCATTGCCGCTGCGTCCGCGATGGGGCCGGCGAAACCTGCGGCTGGCCGGGCAGGCATCATCCATGACACGCTCTTATTCCGACCTGTTCCGCGTCTTTGGCCGCATCGGACTGATGTCTTTTGGCGGGCCCGCGGCCCAGATCGCGCTGATGCACCGCGAACTGGTCGAGGAGCGCGACTGGCTGACCGAGGACGGTTTCTTGCGCGCCCTGTCGCTGTGCATGCTGCTGCCGGGGCCCGAGGCAATGCAACTGGCGACCTATGCGGGGTGGCGACAGCGCGGTGCTGCCGGCGGGCTGATCGCGGGCGGGCTCTTTGTCCTGCCCGGCGCAGCCGTAATCGCGGCGCTGGTCGCGCTCTACGTCAGTTTTGGCGATCTGCCGCTGGTTCAGGCCGGGTTCCTCGGGATCAAGGCCGCCGTGATCGTCATCGTCCTCCAGGCGCTGCACAAGATTTCGAAACGCGCGTTGGTGCGGCCCTCGGCCTGGTGGATCGCAGGGATGGGGTTTATCGCGATATTCGCGCTGAACATGCCGTTTCCGCTGATCATCGCCATCGCCGCACTCTGGGGCTGGTTCACCGCGCCGGACGATCCGCAGACCGCCGCGCCCGCTCCCATCGCCGCCCCCGCGACCCTGCGCACCGCCGCGATCTGGGTGCCGCTGTGGCTGGCGCCGCTGGCCGCGCTCAGCCTGGCCCAAGCCGGGCTGCTCGCCGATCTTGGATGGTTCTTTGCCAAACTTGCGGTGGTCACCTTTGGCGGGGCCTACGCGGTACTGGCCTATATGACCCAGACCGTGGTGATCGAACACCAGTGGATTGCCGCGCCCCAGATGATCGATGCCCTGGGATTGGCCGAAACCACGCCGGGGCCACTGATCCTGGTCACACAATTCGTCGCCATGCTGGCCGGTTTCCTGCAGGGCGGCGCGGGGCTGGCGCTGGCGGCTGGCGCAGTGGCGCTCTGGGCCACCTTCGTGCCCTGTTTCCTGTGGATTTTCCTGGCCGGTCCTTATCTCGACCAGATCGCGGCGCGGCCCCGATTGGGTCATGTGCTCCAGGCGATCACCGCGGCGGTCGTCGGCGTGATTCTCAACCTGTCGGTCTGGTTTTCCCTGCATGTGCTGTTTGTCCAGATCGCCACCGCGCAATCGGGTCCGATCCGTCTGATCCGGCCGGTCTGGGACGCGTTGGACCTGCGGGCATTGGTCCTGACGGCACTGGCGGCGACCTTGTTTCTGGGGATCCGCCGCGGTATGGCGGAAACATTGGCCCTCATGGCCGCGGCGGGCGTCCTGCTTTCCTATTTCTGATCGAGAATCTGTATCGGACGCTCTTTTGTTTCTCTCAGAAACCCTTATGCTCAAACCAACTTAGCAGAGGCTGCTGCATGTCGCGAGATATCGATTACGGAAACCTGATGCACCAGGCGATGCGCGGTCTGATCAAGACCGTGCTCAGAGATGTGGCGGAAAACGGTCTTCCCGGAGCGCATCATTTTTTCATCACCTTCGACACCGGGCACCCCGATGTCGAACTGGCCGACTGGCTGTCGGATCGCTACCCCGGTGAGATGACCGTGGTCATGCAGCACTGGTTCGACAATCTCGATGTCGGCGAGGAGGGTTTCGCCATCACGCTCAACTTCGGCGATTCGCCCGAACCGCTCTACATCCCCTATGACGCGATCAAGACCTTCGTCGATCCCTCGGTCGAATTCGGTCTGCGTTTCGAATCGGCGGACCAAGAGGAAGAGGCGGAGGAACCTCTGCCCGACAACGCTGAAGATGCCGAAGACGACGCCGATGTCGCGCGCCCCGACGCCGAGGTAGTGTCGCTGGACAGTTTCCGCAAGTAAGACTCTGTTGGCCCGCGCAGGTCTTACGGCTACGGGCTACTGTTTCACCAGAAAGGTGGAGACCGAGCGTTGCTTGTCACCGTTGCGCAAGTTGGTGAAATCCAGCATCAGCCCGCCCTCGGCGAGAGTCCGGTCAAACTGCTGCAATTCATAGCCTCCTTCGTCATCCACGAACAGCGAATAGACCGTCATCGTGTCATCCGAGATCCGGCCCCAGACAAAGGGTTCGCCCTTCATCGGGTCAAGCTGCACGGCATGGCCAAAGACGTTGCGCGTCATCGCGGCGGCATAAATCCCCGCGCGGTCCGACGGCACGAAGTCGATGGAATAGGATTTTTCCTTGATCCGCCCGTCCGGCTTGTGGGTCGCCGACGTCCATTTGACGATAAAGCCGCGTTTGGTTTCCGAGATGCTGACGCTCATGTCCCGCGTAATGGTGGAACCATCGGCGGAGACCACGTCAGCCGACCCGGTGTAATCCCCGACAAAATCCGACAC
>JBFHMM010000292.1:0-3126 GCA_041594355.1 Paracoccaceae bacterium
GGCCCCAGCGCGCCGTCGATGGGCTGGCGTGTGGTGGATGCGAAGCAGGCCTTTGACCACGCGGTGTCCAGGGGCGCGGAGCCTTACGAGGGCGATGACAAGGCGATGGATGTGCCCGCGATCAAAGGTATCGGCGGGTCGCTGATCTATTTCATCGACCGGTATTACGAAACCTCGCCTTATAACGAGGAATTCGAGTGGCTGGCGCAATCGAAGCCGCGCGGCGACGGGTTCTTCTACCTCGATCACCTGACCCACAACGTGTACAGGGGGAATATGGACAAGTGGTTCAAGTTCTACGGCGATCTGTTCAATTTCCGCGAAATCCGGTTCTTTGACATCCAGGGAAAGTTCACCGGGCTCTTTTCCCGCGCCCTGACTTCGCCCTGCGGCCGCATTCGTATTCCGATCAACGAGGACCGCGGCGAGACCGGCCAGATCGTCGCTTATTTGAAGAAGTACAAGGGCGAGGGCATCCAGCATATCGCGGTAGGCACCGACGACATCTATGACAGCGTGGATTCAATTGCACAGAAGGGGCTGAAGTTCATGCCGGGCCCGAACGAGGCCTATTACCAGAGGTCAAAGGAGCGGGTTACCGGCCACGAAGAGCCGCTGGACCGGATGAAACACCATGGCATCCTGATCGACGGTGAAGGCGTGCTGGGTGGCGGCGAAACCCGTATCCTGTTGCAGATCTTCTCGAAGACCGTGATCGGCCCGATCTTTTTCGAGTTCATACAGCGCAAGGGCGACGACGGCTTTGGTGAGGGCAACTTCAAGGCGCTGTTCGAATCGATTGAGCAGGAGCAGATCAACAACGGCGAACTGGGGGATGTCGCCGCCCAATAGCGGCTCCCGCCCGTCGGGGGCCTGATAAATCAGACCCCCACCCGTTGGGCCTGGCGCAGGCGTCGCGCAGATTTATCTGCGCGACTGGTGTCAGGCCGTGTCGAGGGCGGCGATGATCGGGGAGAAATCTGTGGCCCTCAGGCTGGCACCGCCGACGAGCGCACCGTCGACGTTGGACACCGTAAAGATCTCGGCCGCGTTGCCTGGTTTCACCGATCCGCCATAGAGCAGGCGGACCGAGCCGCCGACGCCTTCACCAAAGCGCCGGTCGAGCCGGGCGCGGATAAAGTCATGCACTGCCCCAATCTGCTCGGTGCTGGGCACCAGGCCAGTGCCGATGGCCCAGATCGGTTCATAGGCGATCACCAGGTTTTCTCCGGTCACCACGTCGGGCACCGAGCCGGAGAGCTGGCCGGCGATGATGTCGAGTGTGTTCATCGCCTCGCGCTGGGCGAGGCTTTCGCCAACGCAAACAATCACCCTCAGCCCGGCGGCGATGGCGGTGCGTGCCTTTGCGCGCACGGATTCGCTGCTTTCGCCGTGGTCTTCGCGCCGCTCGGAGTGGCCGAGGATCACATAGGACGCACCTGCGTCCAGCAGCATCTCGGCGCTGATGTCACCGGTATGGGCACCAGAGGTTTCAACATGGCAGTCCTGGCCGCCTATCGTGATCGGGCTGCCGGACACGGTCTGAGCGGCGCGGTGAATCAGCGGCGCGGGCGGGCAGATCAGGATTTCGCAGCGGGTGGCGCGATGGGCCGCGGCCAGTTCCTGCAGTTCGACCAGCGCCGAACCGGTGCCGTTCATTTTCCAGTTTCCTGCCGCCAGTTTCTGCCGCATGCTCAAACCCCGAGATCTATGACTTTGCAGCCGTCGTAGCATTGGCGGGGCGGCGACACAATTGCGGCCGGCGCGCCGGGGCGACGAAGGGGAGCAGACGGATGGATATTGAACAGCTGGACCTGCGGTTGCTGAACGCGCGCGACGGTGGCGCGTTGAAGCGGCTGGCGCGAGCGGTCGGAGAGACCGGTTTCCTGACCGTGGCCGGAACCGCGCTGAGCCCGGAGCGGGTCGGGGCCGTTCTGGAGGCCTACCGAGCGTTTTTTCACCAGCCGAAGGCCGCCAAGCGTGCGGTTGACATGTCCCGGACCGGATCGAACCGGGGCTGGGGTGCGGCGCAGAGCGAACAGGTTGACCCCTCCGCCAATCCTGATTTCAAGGAAGTCTTTGACTGCGGCTACCAGCTGCCCGACGGCCACCCGATGGCGGCGCGGGAGTCGAGTGTTTATGCTCCGAACCTCTGGCCCGATGAGCCGGGGGGCTTCCGCGGCGTGATCGAGGCCTATTATGCCGATGCGCTGGACGTTGCGATGCAGATTCTGCGCGCGATTGCTGCCGCGCTGGGTCGGGACGAGACTGCCTTCGACGCCGCCTTCGACCCGCCGATGGCGCTGCTCAGAGGCAATTGGTACCCGCCGCGCCCGGAGTGGGCGGGCGAAAAGGATTTCGGCATCGCCGCGCATACCGACTATGGCTGCCTGACACTGCTGGCCACCGACGGCGCGCCGGGGCTGGAGGTGCATAGGCCCGATGGCAGCTGGCGGGGCGTATCCGCCGAACCGGGCACATTCGTGATCAATTTCGGCGAGATGCTGGAGTTTTGGACCGCCGGCGAGGTCAAGGCGACCGAGCACCGGGTCACCGGCACAGGGGCGGAGCGGATCTCGGTTCCGCTGTTCTTCAACCCGTCCTATGACACCAATGTCGCGCCGCCGGGCAGCGACAGGGTGATCCGCGCGGGCGAGCATCTGACCAAGCGGTTCAGGGAAACCTACCTGCACCTGCAGGACGCCTGAGCCCGGTTGCGGTCAGCCAATGGGTCAGCCGATGACCTTGTAGCCGCGCCCGGCCATACAGCGTTTCACGATCTCTTCGCGGCGCTGATTTTGCTGGATCGCGCCGGCGGTCAGCCCGGCAAGGATGCCGACGCCCACGGCTTCGTCCAGGTTGTCGCTGTTGTCGTTCCAAATGACGGAAGAGGCGCCAGCAACCGCGCCACCGGCGGCGGCGGTGCCCGCGACACGACCTGTCCCGTCCGAAGAGGCTGCCAGCGCCTGGCAGGCGTTCAGATCGGCGGCATAGGTCGGGCCGGCGGCGCCATCAATGACGGGCACATAGTTCGCCCCCGAGTTTGTACAGGCGGCCAGGGTGAATATGGCGGCAATGGCGGGCAGGGGGGCAATCAAGCGCATGAAGGATCCTGAACAATGGGTA
>JBFHMM010000293.1:0-3067 GCA_041594355.1 Paracoccaceae bacterium
CCCATTTGGTCAGCCGGTTCGCCTTTGGCGGAACAGCCGGAACCATGCGCAGATCAAGCGCCAGCTGACGCGTTTCGCCGCCCTCATAAGTCCGGTCAATAATCATGGCTGCTCTCCGAGGCGGTGACCGGCAGCTTTCCAGCAGGAGCGGGGCAGGCCCCTCAGGTGCATCATGCGCATTGCCGCACGAGGGACTGAAGGTCAGTGCAAAACGGTCATTTGCGGCGATCAGGTGGATTTTGGTGTTCCATCCGCCGCGTGACTTGCCAATCGCTTGCGGTCCGTTTTTTGGGGTGCGCCAGGGCCATCGGGATGGAGTTTGACGCTCGCGCTGTCGAGGTCAAGACAGTCGATGGACATGCGGATCATGTGGTGTCCCGGAAGCGCATCAATCAACCGGTCCAATACGCCCGCGTCGGCCCAACGGCGCATGCGGGTGTAAACCGTGTGCCATTTGCCGAACCGT
This sequence comes from Paracoccaceae bacterium, assembly GCA_041594355.1. GTDB lineage: Bacteria > Pseudomonadota > Alphaproteobacteria > Rhodobacterales > Rhodobacteraceae > JAIUZI01. Next base: position 467 of record JBFHMM010000293.1, read on the forward strand.
TCCGGCAAGGCCCGCCATTTGCAGCCATTCTCGGCGACACAGAGGGCGGCGTCGATCACAGTAAGGTTCGAAACCCGTGCAGTCCCGCGCTGAACTAGCAGGCGGGGACGGATCAGCGCATGCCGCTTTTCTGTTCTCCCATGTATCACGGATACTTAGCATAAAAGAGCACCAGGAAATAGTGTCCACAGGACCTAACTCGCCCGGCGCCTTACGAAACCAGCGACCATATCCACGATGACAGGCGCCAATGCCGACGTGATGATGTGGCCCATGCCGTCTATGGCATGGAACTCGGAATGCGGGATGTGCGCGGCGATCTCCCGGCCCAGATCTATAGGGATCAGACCGTCATCGGTGCCGTGCAAAACGAGGCAGGGCAGGTCGACATCTCTCAACGCAGGTCGTCGATCCGGGGCGCCGCCGATGGCCAGGATTTGACGGTTGCGCCCATCGGCATCGACCCCGCGCGCATAGGCGCGTGCGGCCATGTCGCGAATGTCTTCCTGCGGCATCGGATAGCCGGGACTGCCCCACAGGGCATGTTCGCGGACCTGGGCCTCCTGATACTCTGCCAGTGTCTGCGGATAAGACAGCAGGCTCCGCACCAGGGCCAGTGCCGCCGCTGGGTCGGTGCCGCTGTGATCCGCCAGTGGGCGGCAGGCGGTCATCACCAGAGTGGCCGACAACACCCGTTCGGGGTTTTCGAGCATGAGCGCCTGCAGAATCCCGCCGCCCATCGAGATCCCCATGAAATGCGCCTGCTGGATCCCAAGAGCATCCAGCAGCCCAATCACGTCGTCGGCCATGTCGCCGATCGTGTAGGGGGGCGGGATCTGTACGCCGCTTTCCAGCAAGCGCAGAATTTCCGCTGGATCGCCGGGCGAGCTATCGCGCGGGCAGCGCTGGCTGAGCCCGGTATCGCGGTTGTCAAAGACGATGGTCCGGAAACCAGCCTGCGCAAAGCCGTCCATCAAGGCGTCGGGCCAATGCGCCATCTGGCTGCCCTGGCCGCGAATCAGAACCAGAGGGGGGCCTTCGGCAGGCCCATGCTCTTCTATTGCGAGGGAAACTCCGTTTGTGGAAATCTGTCTGACCATCTTGCGCACCCCTTTCAACCCGCTGTGTCGCGCATGATGAAAGGACATTTGGTCAGTGTAAATCTCGGCCAGATACTGGGTGCGGAACCACGCGAATGACCCGTCAATTTTTTCTGGAAACGGCTGTTGACACGATGCGACGCGCTCCTTAGCTATGCGTCGTTATCACTCGACTAGATTGAGTGATAACGGCCCCGTTTCTAGGGAGAGGGGCCATGAAATAATAACTTTGAGCCTCAAGGAGCTGCAAAGATGGCATTGAAACCGCTTCATGACCGCGTGCTGGTGCGTCGCACGGAAAGCGAAGAAAAAACCGCTGGTGGTCTGATCATCCCAGACAGCGCAAAGGAGAAGCCCAGCGAAGGTGTGGTCGTTGCATGTGGCGAAGGCGCCCGCAAGGACAGCGGCGAGCTGATCGAGATGGCTGTCAAAAACGGTGACAAGATCCTGTTCGGTAAGTGGTCGGGCACCGAAGTCAATATCGACGGCGAAGAACTGCTGATGATGAAGGAAAGCGATATCATGGGGATTATCGAGTAATCCGGTCGGTTTTCCGAACGATACTCTGAACCCTGATCGCTGAACGCGTAACAACTCTCAAGGAGATACAAACATGGCTGCTAAGGACGTCAAGTTTGATGTAGATGCCCGCAACCGCATTCTGGCCGGTGTGAACGTGCTGGCCGATGCCGTTAAGGTGACCCTGGGCCCCAAGGGCCGTAACGTGGTGCTGGACAAATCCTTTGGCGCGCCGCGCATCACCAAGGACGGTGTGTCGGTTGCCAAGGAAATCGAACTGGAAGACAAGTTCGAGAACATGGGCGCCCAGATGGTGAAGGAAGTTGCTTCCCGCACCAACGACGAAGCTGGCGACGGCACCACCACCGCGACCGTGCTGGCACAGGCCATCGTTCGCGAAGGCATGAAGCGCGTGGCCGCGGGCATGAACCCGATGGACCTCAAGCGCGGTATTGACTTGGCAACCGACAAGGTCGTCGCTGCTATCAAGGCTGCTGCCCGCGACGTGACCGACAGCGACGAAGTTGCCCAGGTCGGCACCATTTCCGCCAACGGCGAAGCCGAAATCGGCCGACAGATCGCTGACGCGATGCAGAAGGTCGGCAACGAAGGCGTCATCACCGTCGAAGAGAACAAAGGTCTGGAAACCGAGACCGATGTCGTCGAAGGCATGCAGTTCGACCGTGGCTACCTGTCGCCCTACTTCGTGACCAACGCCGACAAGATGACCGCAGATCTGGAAGACTGCATGATCCTGCTGCACGAGAAGAAACTCTCGTCGCTGCAGCCGATGGTACCGCTGCTGGAGTCGGTGATCCAGTCGCAAAAGCCGCTGCTGATTATTGCGGAAGATGTTGAAGGCGAAGCGCTGGCAACCCTGGTTGTCAACAAACTGCGCGGCGGCCTGAAAATCGCAGCCGTCAAGGCACCGGGTTTCGGCGACCGCCGCAAGGCCATGCTTCAGGACATCGCGATCCTGACC
>JBFHMM010000294.1:0-2711 GCA_041594355.1 Paracoccaceae bacterium
AGCCCCAGCGCCGCCGCATCCTCCGGATGCAGCTCTACGTAGGGTTCGGCCATATGCGCGCCCAATCGTGGCGCGCGCCCCGTGCGTGTCATCGTATGCCAGTGATCCCGGACCCGGCCCGTGTTCAGGCGCAGCCGGTGCCCGGCGGGCATCGTAACCGGCGCAGGCGGCGTGATCGGCAGCATTTTCGCCTTACCGTCAGCGTGAAAGAAACCGCCTTCTGCAAAGAACCGGTCGGACGATGCGCCCTCCCGCGGCACCGGCCACAGGGTGGGCTGCAGCTGGTCATAGGCATCGTCACTGATGTCGGCGAGCCCGGAGATGTCGAAATCGCGCCCCAGCAGGCTGGACACCGACGACAGCGCGGCGTATTCCCGAAACACCTCGGCCTCTGTCGCGAAGTCAAAGGCATCGGTCCAACCCATCCGGCGGCCCACGTCAGCGATGATGTCCCAGTCCGGGCGCGCCTCGGCCGGCGCCGGCAGGAACGGACGCTGACGCGAGATGCGGCGTTCCGAATTGGTCACGGTGCCCGATTTTTCGCCCCAGCCGGTGGCGGGAAGCAGCACATCAACAAGACGGTTGGTATCGGTGTAGGTGACGATGTCGCTGGCCACGGTAAAGGGCACGGTGCGGATCGCCTCGGCTACGGTGTCGGCATCCGGCAGGGATACCACCGGATTCGTGGACATGATCCACAGCGCCTTGATCTTGCCCGCGGCGCAGGCACGGTAGAGGTCCACCGCCTTCAGCCCGGGCTTGGCGGCGATGGTCGGCGCCGCCCAAAAGGTCTGGACCGCGTGCCGGTGGTCGGCGTTTTCGATGTCCAGGTGACAGGCCAGCATATTGGCCAGCCCGCCGACCTCGCGTCCGCCCATTGCGTTGGGTTGCCCGGTCATTGAGAACGGTCCGCAACCGGTCTTGCCGATCCGCCCCGTCGCTAGGTGGCAGTTCAAGATCGCGTTGACCTTGTCGGTTCCCCGCGAGGATTGGTTCACCCCCTGCGAATACAGCGTCACAACCTTGTCGGTGCAGCACCATAGCTGCAGGAACCGGGCGATCTCGTCGTCGCTCAGGCCGGTCTGGGCCGGGTCGGTGCCGCGCGCGGCCTCCAGCGCAGCGTCCAGCCCGTTGACATGGGCACCGGTATAGGCCCCGTCGATCAACCCGCGGGCCTCGATTGCTTCCAGCAAAAGGTTGAACAGCGCCGCGTCGCCATCCGGGCGGATCGGCAGATGCAGATCAGCAATCTTGGCAGTTGCCGTGGCGCGCGGGTCAATCACCACGACCTTCAGTTCTGGTCGCGCTTTCTTGGCGGCGACAATGCGTTGGAACAGAACCGGATGACACCACGCAAGGTTGGAGCCAACCAGAACGATAACCTCGGCCTCTTCGAAATCCTCGTAGGTGCCGGGCACCGTGTCACTGCCAAAGGCGCGTTTGTGACCGGCCACCGAAGAAGCCATGCAAAGCCGCGAATTGGTGTCGATATTGGCGCTGCCGATGTAGCCCTTCATCAGCTTATTGGCGACATAGTAATCTTCGGTCAAGAGTTGACCTGAGACATAAAAGGCAACGGAATCAGGTCCGTACTCATCCATGGCGGCACGGAACTTGTCCGCGACCAGGGTCAGCGCGGCATCCCACGTCGTCTTCTGCCCGCCAACCTGCGGTGCCAGCAACCGCCCCTCGAGCGAGATCGTTTCGCCCAATGCGGTGCCTTTGGAACACAGCCGCCCGAAGTTGGCTGGGTGATCGGGGTCGCCGGCGATGCTGCCGTCGGCCCCCGCCAGAACCCCGCAGCCAACACCGCAATAGGGACAGGCTGTCTTGACCGCCGTCATTCTGCGGCCCGCAACTGCAGGAACGAAGCCTTAAGCCAGATGCGCCCGTCATCGACGCGGGCGGGATAGGTTGCGACCTGCCCCTGATCGGCCCCTTGCGCCTGACCGGTTTCCAGATCGAACACCCAGTTATGCAATGGGCAAGTCACTGAATTCCCATGAACAATTCCCTCTGCCAGCGGACCCTTCTTGTGCGGGCAGGCATTGTCCAGCGCAAACACCCGGTCTTCGTGAGTGCGAAACACCCCGACACAGCCCAGCGGCGTTTTCACCACCCGTGCGCCGCGCTGCGGGATAGCGTCCAGCGGGCCGACATCGACCCAGTCGTTTGCAACGTTGCTCATTCTGCGGCCTCCAGCTGGAAATCTGCAAGGGGTTTGTAAGTGTCGGCGATTTCCGCGACATGTTCGGCCCAGGGGTCTTTCTGGTAGATCGACTGGCTCAGTTCGAACCGTTCGATCAGGGCGCGGCGTTCATCGAGGTCGTCGACGATGCGTTCCTTGACCCAGTCCAGCCCCACCTTGGCGATCCATTTATACGGCCGATCCAAGTACTTGGCGTTCTCACGATAAAGCTGCATGAAGGCGGTCGCCAGGTCGATCGCCTCTTGTTCAGAGGCGACATCGGCCAGACGTTCGGTTTCCTTCACGTCCATACCGGCCGCACCGCCGACGCCGATCTGGTAGCCTGAGTCCACACAGACCACGCCGATGTCCTTGCAGGTCGCCTCGGCACAGTTGCGCGGGCAGCCCGACACGGCGAGTTTGACCTTGTGCGGCGACCACGATCCCCAGAGCTTTTTCTCCAGCTGGATGCCGAGCCCGGTGCTGTCCTGGGTGCCAAAGCGGCAGTGGTCCTTGCCGACGC
>JBFHMM010000295.1:0-2602 GCA_041594355.1 Paracoccaceae bacterium
AACGGATTGTTCCGCATCCAATGGGGTAAGGAACACGCCGTTTGAAATCGCCTTGTCGGTGATGGGCAGCAGATCACGGTAGTGCTGATCCCGTGCTCGCCCCGCCCCGCTTGTGGCTTCGAGGTTGTGCGTCACGCCTTGATCGTCGGTGAACTTCACGAAGACATGCAGCGGCGCCATGGCCGGTGTTACGTCCAACCCCAGCCTTTGGCCGAGGATGATAAACAGAAACGGCATGGTGATGCAGTTCCCGCGCCGATATTGGATGTAATCAGACAACAGCTTGTTGCGCACATCGAGGCCGTAAGGGTCGTCATGATCGTAGCTGAAGGTGCGGCCATCGTTCCACGCCCCCGGCTGATAGATGTAACGGCGGGTGGTTTCGACCTTATCCCAGCTCGTCGCATTTGGCGGCAGCATGGTGCGGATCGTGGCGACCATCTGGTCAACTTGGGCAAGCTGCGTTTCCACATCGATGCTGGGATCGACCATGTGATCCACTTCGATTTTCACGCGAGCAAAATCAAAAGTAGCCCGCTCTATCTCAAAAAGGCGCTCAACATCAGCGGAAACATCAGCTGATGCACCGGGACCGGTGATCGCCCAGATCACCCATCCGCAAAAAACGGCCAAACAACGCATTCAATCGCTCCGAAATCTCATCAAAAGATTAGTCAATCAAATCGATTCTGAGAACCTTGAGATGCCAATTCACACCAGGTCTTGCAGAACACATCCCCAATGGGATCATGGCGATAGACCTGTTCCTTTTCTCCTTTCGGCGGGTGCGCCCGAGATGGTCTCGGGCGGCCACCCAGCGGAAGGAGAAATCCATGAATATCGAGCCAAACGACGGTCGCGCCGTTGTCGGGGCGCATCCGGTCTGTGCCACCTGTGGGGCGAGCGCAATAGTACGCGATGCCTGGGCGGTCCGGAAAAACATGACATGCGCCTGGGATTTGCAGGCCAATTTTGACACCTACCATTGCGAGACCTGCGCCAAGGAGACCGGAATCGCGTGGAAGGTTGATGAAACGTTTCGGAAGCAACGTGTACGGCGTCTTAACGACGCGCTCCGGCGCGGAGACGTGATGCACGGCACCGTGCTGATCACCAGCGGGGTCGAAAGCCTTGGCGAACACGCCTGTTCCGCGATCCTGAACAAAGTGGCGCTGTTCGATGGGTTCAGCAAAGACAACGACCCACACCATGAGCATGACTTCGGATCGTTCGATCACGAGGCCATGAAGATCTTCTGGAAGATCGACTACTATGATCGCGATCTCAAGGGACACTCGCCGGACAAGGCCAACCCGGAGGTGACTCAGCGCGTGCTGACCGTCATGCTGGCCAGCGAATATTGACAGTGTCTTCGGATTTGTCTCGGACCCTTGGTCCAGCGGCCCGCCCCTGTATTGGGCGGGCCATTTCTTTTTCAATGGCACGGGATACCGGGTCTGGCACGGATTTTCAGGATCGGCGAGAATGGTCACACTCAGGGATTGAAAACGGGTTTTGCCACCGCCGGGCCGGACCCGGGAGAGGCGAAACGGGCTTCGCCCTTTCGCCCCTGCGCCTCTCGCCGCGGGTTCGGACAAGAGGCACAGGCAAAACCCGTTTTCAAAACCCCCGGGTAGTGGCCAACTGGCCACATGCAACGCGGGGCGCAGTTCTTTATTCGTACTTCGGCGAACCGGACTTCTGGTCGGTTTGCCATAATCCAACATTCTCATGTCTGACGAGTTCTTGTACGACCTCAAGGTCGCACGCCGCACATCCGGTCTCACGCAGGCCGATTGCGCCCACCTCATCGGGGCTTCGCCCCACCAGATCAGCGACATCGAACGCGGTCTGCGCCCGCCCAGTTTGCGGGAAACCCATGCGCTCATGATCCTCTATGGACGCAGTTTTAAAAGCCTTCACGGCCCGCTTGTCCGGGCGTTGCGCCGGGAACTGATGCAAAAGATCGAAACTTTGCCGGCGGTGCCAACAGGTTGGCCCGAAGCCGCGCGCCGACAAAGGACACTGGAACGCCTGACCCAACGGTTGCTCGTGGAAAACCAGGCGGAGCATGACGGCTGAGGCCCGCAGGGTGCTCTCAGTCTCCGCGCGTTCAGGGCGTCTTGGCTGTGTCCTGCTGGACGCAGGGCACCTCAGGGGATGGACGACCTCCGAACGCGGAGCGAAATCCGCAGCAGCAGGCGCAAAGGTACTGCGCCGCTGGTACAACGGTTTCGAACCGGAGGTGCTGGTGAGCGAGAATCCCGATGCGCCATGTCGCAAGGGTGAAAAACAGAAATCTATCCTGCAGGCCTTCATTGCGACCGGCGACGAATTGCCGGTTCACAACCTCGTGGTCGTGCGGCGGCGGCGCTTGCGGAACATATACCTGGAAGCTGAAGTCCTCACCCGTCGTTATCCGCAACTGAACCCGTTCCTACCCAAGAAGCTGCCGATCTGGAAACACGAGCCCTATCGGCTGGTGATCTTCGAAGCGCTGGTGTTGGCACAGGATGCAGGGTTGCTCGGGGAGGACGACATGGATGCGACCATGTCCCCAGTCAGCTGATGGTCCGTGACATACAAGCAGGATCATGAACGA
>JBFHMM010000296.1:0-2541 GCA_041594355.1 Paracoccaceae bacterium
CGTGGCGCAGTCTGGTAGCGCACCTGTTTTGGGTACAGGGGGTCGTGAGTTCGAATCTCGCCGCCCCGACCACTTCCATCACATCTTTCAAGACGTGCGGATGACGCGGTGACATGCATCATCTCTGGCATCACCGCAGGGCCGTGCCATTACTCCGGAATGCCGCCCGCGCGCAGGTACAGCTGGTCCAGCCGCCGCAGGGTCCGGCTGTCCTTTTGGTAGACGTGGATCGGTTCGCCCGATTTCTGCGGCACGTTCACAAAGACGTCGTTTTCCACCACATAACCGGTTGCATTGGCGATGGTCCGGAACCGGATCACCAGCTGCGGCAGGTCTTCGGGGGTGCCGTTGTAGCCCAGGATCAGCGCCGCGGTGGGTTCAGGCGGTAGGTATTCGCGGCACTCGACCAGATCGTCATCGATTCGCGAGAACTGTTGCGCCGGTCCGGTGCAGGCGGTTTCAAAGGCCGCAAGCAGCGTGTCGGGATAAGAGGCAAACCGCGCCTTCCCGCTGGACGCCGCAACATCTTGTGTTGCGCAGCCCGCCAGCAACAAAAGGCAAGGGGCGAGGCAAAGGGCTGTTGTCCGACGCATGATCACGGTCCTGTGTCCAATTTCTGGTCAATCAATGCCCGAGTAATGCGGCAGAGTTTAGGCCGGAGCGCGGTGCAAAATCAACCGCCGCAGTGCAGCGGAATCGCGGCGGAATCGTTTACGTCTAAGACCAACCGCCTATGACTGTTTGGAAAATTACCGGCCTGTCAGACGGGGCGATGCATGCAGTGGCAGCAGCCTCGCGCAGGGCGGCTTCACCCTTTGGTACGGGCAGGGGGCGGTCAACCAAAAAGTTTGTCCAAAACAGGTAAAAATTTCGTTGACCTTATAGGTGGGGTTACGCCAGATTGTATGTGCCAGTCGCTGAGCCACTAAATCTGGTAGGTATAGTCAGAAGGCAGCGACGGGGTTGGGACAGTAGAACATTTTCGAAACATCATGCTGCGCACGGCTGATTGCGCCCTTTTCGGGGGGCGGCGACTTGTTTTTCTGCTCTGACCGGGCGTGGGGGCCATTAACGGCCAAAAGGAAATGCTGGAAGTTCAGAGGCAGCGCACATGAAGATCGAAAGAAAATTCACCACAGCAGGGCAGGACGCATACGCGGAGCTCGACTTTGTTTCGGCCACGTCCGAGATTCGCAATCCCGACGGCACCGTGGTGTTCCGTCTCGACGATATCGAAGTGCCCGGCACATGGAGCCAGGTCGCCAGCGATGTGATCGCCCAGAAATACTTCCGCAAGGCCGGCGTGCCCACCGAGCTGAAAAAGGTTCGCGAAAAGGATGTCCCCGAATTTCTCTGGCGTTCGGTTCCAGCTTCCGACGACACCCCGCGCACCGGTGAAACCTCTTCGAAACAGGTCTTTGACCGGCTGGCTGGCGCCTGGGCCTACTGGGGCTGGAAGGGCGGCTATTTTTCGACCGAGGAAGACGCCCGCGCCTATTTTGACGAAATGCGCCACATGCTGGCCAGCCAGCGCGCCGCACCCAACAGCCCGCAGTGGTTCAACACCGGCCTGCACTGGGCCTATGGCATCGACGGCCCCGCGCAGGGGCACCACTATGTCGACTACAAGACAGGCAAGCTGACGAAATCCAAATCCTCCTACGAGCATCCGCAGCCCCACGCCTGCTTTATCCAGGGTGTGCAGGACGATCTGGTCAATGACGGCGGCATCATGGATCTGTGGGTCCGCGAGGCGCGCCTGTTCAAATACGGCTCCGGCACCGGCACCAACTTTTCGCACCTGCGTGCCGAAGGCGAGGCGTTGTCAGGCGGCGGCAAATCCTCCGGCCTCATGGGCTTCCTGAAAATCGGCGACCGCGCCGCCGGCGCCATCAAATCGGGCGGCACCACGCGGCGCGCGGCCAAGATGGTCATCGTCGACGCCGATCACCCCGACATCGAGGACTTCATCAACTGGAAGGTGCTGGAGGAACAGAAGGTCGCCAGCATCGTCGCCGGATCGAAAATGCACGAGAAGAAGCTCAACGGCATCTTCGAGGCGATTGCCAAATGGGACGGTGCCGTCGAAGACGCCTATGACCCGGCCAGGAATGACGCGCTCAAGGACGCCGTGCGAGACGCCAAGCGCAACATGATCCCGGAAACCTACATCAAGCGGGTTCTGGATTATGCGCGTCAGGGCCACACCAGCATCGAATTCCCCACCTACGACACCGATTGGGATTCCGAAGCCTACAACTCCGTCTCCGGCCAGAACTCGAACAACTCGATCCGGGTCACCAACGCCTTCCTGACCGCCGTTGAAAAAGACGCCGACTGGCAGCTGATCAACCGCACCGACGGCAAGGTTGCCAAGACCGTCCGCGCCCGCGACCTTTGGGAACAGGTCGGCCATGCCGCATGGGCCTGCGCCGATCCGGGCATCCAGTATCACGATACCGTCAACGAATGGCACACTTGTCCCGAAGACGGCGAGATCCGCGGCTCGAACCCCTGTTCCGAGTACATGTTCCTGGATGA